>JBBSMX010000047.1:0-26075 GCA_038232935.1 Rhodothermales bacterium
AACAGCCGCTACGCCATCGGGAACCCGACGGGGTGGGGGTTCAACACGATGAACGACACGCGGGGGGACGGGGTGCGGGTGGACCCGCCGGACGAGCAGTTCCGGGCGCAGTTCGCCTGGCACGGCTACTACCCGTCCTTTTCGGGGGGCTATGGCAACCTCGGGGCGCCGCTGCTGCCCCCTGCTGTGCCGGCCATCAACGTGGCCGAGGGCGACACGGTGGGTCGGCTGGCCTCGCCGCAGTTCGCGGGGGTGGTGACGCTGCACGCTGACGGCTCGGCCGCCGCCGAGGCCGACGATCCCGGCCAGCCGTCTACGACGACGTGGCTCCACTCCGACGACCCGATCACCTCGAACAACGACCCGTTCAGCCCGGTGCGGATGCAGAGGGAGTACGACGCGATGAGCGCGGGGCACCGGAGCCCGCGCCACGCCTACGCGGTGGAGCCGACGGGGCTGCCGGGGTTCCTCGACCCGACACGAGACCCCTCGCTGGGCACGACGGGCGGGTACTCCTCGGCCAACGGGTACGGGCCGTACACGCTGGCCCCGGGCGAGAGCGTGCGGATCGTGATGGCCGAGGGGGCGGCCGGGCTCAGCCGTGAGGCGGCGACGGTGCTCGGGCGGCAGTTCAAGGCCTCCGGCGCCGACGCGAACGCGCTCTTGACGTACGAGGTGGGGGGGCAGAGCTTGAGCATGACGAAGAACGAGTGGGTGTTCACGAGCCGGGACTCGCTGTTCCAGACGTTCCGTCGGGCGATTGCCAACTACGAGTCGGACTATGCCATCCCGCGTCCGCCGGCCCCGCCGGGGTCGTTCGAGGTGGCCGGCGGGGGCGACCGGATCTCGCTGGCGTGGGAGACGCTGGCGGGGGAGCCGGACCCGGCCGGGTGGGAGGTGTACCGGGCGCAGGCGCGGTTCGACAGCACGTACACACTGATCTACACGGCAGGTCCGGGCGAGCGGAGCTACGACGACACGACGCCAGTGCGGGGGATCGACTACTACTACTACCTCGTGGCGGTGGGCGACGGAAGCGGGAACGACGGAGGCGGGATGACCCCGGCAGGGGTGCCGCTGCGGAGCAGCCGCTACTTCACCCAGACCTACCTCCCCACGCAGTTGAAGCGCCAGCAAGGCCAGTCGCTCGAAGACATCCGTATTGTCCCCAACCCGTTCAACATTAGTTCGAACCCGTCGCTGCGATTCCCGGACCAGACCGACAAGCTCGCCTTCTACAACATCCCCGGCTTCGCCCGCATCGACATCTACACCGAACTGGGGCAGCTCGTCGATACGATCATCCACGACAACGGGAGCGGCGACGCCTTCTGGGACCACACCACGTCGTCCCGTCAAACCGTCGTCAGCGGGCTCTACATCGCCGTGATCACGGTGACGCAGGATATCGTAGATCAGGCGACGGGCGAGATGCTCTTCCGGAACGGGGAGCGCACGATCAAGAAGTTCGTCATCATCCGCTGATATCTGCCCGGCCGAACCGCACACGCTTCCATGACGACTATGAGAACCCACGCTATCGCTGCCGTCGCGCTCGGCCTGTTGCTGGGCGTCACAGCCCCCCACGCCGTCGCACAGCAGGAGGCCGGGCGGGAAAAGCTGGCTCAGACGGGCATGAAATTCCTCAGCATCTCCGCCGACCCGCGAGCGGCAGGCATGGCGAGCGCGATGACCGCCATGGAAGGCGGGGCGTCCATGCTTTTCTATAACCCGGCCGGCATGGCCCGGCTGGCGACGCAGGCGGACCTGATGCTCGGGCAGACCGGCTGGATCGCCGGTATCGACTACAACTTCGGAAGCGTCGCGTACCGTCCCTTCGGGGGTCGCTACGGCGTGATCGGCCTTAGCCTCGTCTTCGCCGACTACGGCGACCTCCAAGAGACGATCCGCGCCGACAACGAGCAGGGCTTCATCGAGCTCGGCACGTTCTCGCCGCAGGCGTGGAGCATCGGCGTCGGCTACGCCCGCGCCATCACGGACCGGTTCTCGGTCGGCGGCCAAGTGAAGTACGCCAACATGGACCTCGGCAGCAGCGTGATGGACATGCCCTCCGAGGGCGAATTCGTCCGCCAGGGCAACGAGCAGGGGACCGCCGCCTTCGACTTCGGCGTCCTCTACAACACCGGCTTCCGCAGCCTGAACTTCGCCGTCAGCGCCCGCAACTTCGCGCCCGAGGTCACCTTCGAGGAAGAGAGCTTCCAGCTCCCGCTGACGCTCCAGATCGGCGTGGCGATGGACGTGCTGGACCTGACGCGCTACGGTGCGTCCGACCTCCACAGCCTCGTGGTGAGCGTGGACGCGGAGAACCCGCGCGACTTCGCCGAGCAGATCAAGATCGGCGGGGAGTACACCTTCTACAACACGCTCTCGCTCCGGGCCGGATACGTCTTCCCCACCGATGAGGAGGGCATCAGCCTCGGCGGCGGCGTGCGGCAGGAGTTCGCAGGCATCGGTTTCGGTGCTGACTACGCGTACACCACCTTCGGCGTCTTCTCCGGCGTCCAGCGCATCGCACTCCGGCTCTCTTTTTAAGGCCGCCCTCACCTCTGCCCGACCTCCGTAGCACCCCTCCTATGCGACCGACGACGACTCCTCGCCACGCCGCCCTCCTGTGCGGGCTCACCGCCGGCCTCCTGATTCTGCTGACCGGGTGCGATACAGGACCCGGAGCGTCGATCTACGACCCGGACCTATCCGCGGCACCGGACCCCGTGATCGAAAGCGTCGAGCCGGGCGGGAGCGCCCTCGCCGGAATCGATGTCCTGACGATCACGGGCTCGAACTTCGTGGCCGACACCGCCCGGACTCTCGTCTACTTCGGTAGCGCTCGCGGCGAACTGCTCGAAGCCTCCACCACGCAACTCCGCGTGCGGCCCCCCAACGTCCCCGGCGATGCGCCGATTCGCGTGGTCGTCCTCGGCGCCGAGAACTTCAGCAACGAGGTGGCCTACCGCCTGGATGCTGCCGTCGTGCTGTTCGGTGAACTCGGCATGACGGAGTCTCCCGCCGGGATTACGAGCGACGCGGACGGCAATCTCTACGTGTCGCTCGTCGCAGATCGCATACCGGTCGGCATCAAGAAGATCACCCCGGAGGGAGAGCGGAGCGATTACTTCACCAGCAGTTTCATCTGGGCCGACCTCGATTTCGGCCCGGAGCCCTTGCTCTACGGCGTGCGCACCGTGCAGGCGGTGTTCCAACTCCCCGAGGGGGGCAACCAGGCAACATGGGCCGTGCTTCCCGCCGGGAACCCACTCGTCGCCATCACCTTCGACGGCCAGGGCAATGCGTGGGTGGGCGGCAACACCCAGAACCTGTACCGCATCACGCCGGACCAGACCATCCAGCCCTTCCCCTTTGTGGCCGATGTGCGCGACCTCGTGGTGTATGACGGCTTCCTCTACGCTGCGGCCCGACAGGAAGGGATGAGCAAGGTCTGGCGCTTCCCTCTCACGTCCGACGGATTAGGCGACGCCGAGGTGTACTTCGATGTCGCTCAGTCCGTCGGGGCGAACATAGGCGTCTTTGCGCTCGCCTTCGCTCAGAATGGGGATCTCTTTGTGGGGACGAACGCCCCCGATCCGGTCATCCTCGTAACGCCAGATCGGAACGGGGCACCCTTGTATCCGGGGATCATATCCTCGCCGGTGCAGGCCTTCGCCTGGGGTCCGGGGTCGTCCCTGTACCTGCTCCGAGGAATTACAACCCCTCCTCCCCCGGCCACGCCAGAACCTGCGACGATCTTCCGCCTCGAAACGCGCCGAGAAGGAGCCCGCTGAGGACACACCCGGGGGCTTGAGATTTAGACCCATCAGCACGCCAACCATCCTTCCGCCCGCTACCCTCTAGCATTCCCCAGCGCTATACCCTATCCTTTAGCAGGCCGTACGCTTCTCTCCACGATAAGACCGGCCTTCCCGCTGTGAGCTTTGCCTACCTAAGCTCCCTACGTACGACTCACATCAGTTCATCCTAACCCCACGCGTCATGAAACACCTGCTACTTCTCGCCGTCGCCACGCTTCTCCTGACTACGCCCGCCATGGCGCAGTGGGAGTTTTCGAGCGTTTTCCCCACCATTGAAGAGCTGCAATTCAGCAGCACGCACGGGATCGCGGTAGACCCCGACGGAAAAGTCTGGATCCAGCCTTTCGGAGCCACCGACAGCGTCAGCGTCAACGGCACGTTTCAGTCGGTCCGCGTCCTCTACGTCTTCGACGCCGATGGGTCCGCGGCGGACATCTCGCCCATCAAGTTCATCGATTTCACCGACGGCGTCACGCCGCGCGATACGCTAGGCGGCTTCACGAATGCCATGGGCGTCTTCGAGGGCAAGAGCGGGCGCGGCCTCCGTGCCGACTGTGCCGGCAATATCCTCGTCTCCCAGTTCGACGTGCTCTATAAGCTCGACTACACGACGGGCCAGGGGCTCGGACGGGTGGTGCCGAGCATGGGCAATGCCCTCGGCGAGGCCACGTCCGACAGCGACTGCAACGTCTATGTGGGGACCGTCTTCGGCGGGAACCCCATCGCGATCTACGACCCCAACTTCAACCCACTGGGGAACGTCACCGACGCCTCGGCGACCTTCTCCCGGAGCAATCAGGTTGCACCGGACGGCCTCACGTTCTTCGAGACGGACTTCGAGAACACGTACACCATCATCCACACGCGCCCCGACATCTTCTCGTCGTTCGACTCCACAGGTGTCACGTTGCGCGGGATGCGTACCGAGTCGTCGGTCATCAACCCGTCGACCGGACTCTACTGGTTCAGCTCGGGCGACCCACTCAGCGGTGCCAACGAAGACTCCACCGTCGTCACGAGCTGGGATATCCAGACGTGGTACGCCTTCGAGCTGGCCGACCTCCTCGCCAATGAAGTCCCCACGCCGGTGGACAGCATCAAGTGGAACGAGCCGGCGAACAACCCCAACGATGAGACGGCGGGACCCCGTCCGCGCGGCATCGCCTTCTCGCCCGACGGCAACACGGCCTACATCGCAGCCTTCAACCAGCCGGGGCCGTCGGTGCAGAAGTTCATCAACACGAACGTAGCCATCGAGGAGAACGGCACCAGCACGCCGGAGCGGTTCGCCCTCGGGCAGAACTACCCGAACCCGTTCCGCGGCACGACCCGGATCGAGTTCGACCTCCCGACGGCCGGGCACGTCGCGTTGCGCGTCTACGACGTGCGCGGGCGTGAGGTCGCGGTGCTCGTCGACGAAGTGCTCGCCGCCCGCAGCTACACGGCGGAGTTCAAAGCCGAAGGGCTCGCCACCGGCACGTACCTCTACGTGCTGGAGCTCGACGGACGCCAGCTCAGCAGCAACAGGATGATGCTGGTCAAGTAGCCCTGCTCCGCAGGTCGAACCGAGGGTGCCGGGCTGTCGTAGCCCGGCACCCTCGTTGTATAATGGAGGCACGCCCTCTCCGTCTACCGCTCTCATCGCCATCCCCCATCCCCATGAAGCACCTGCTGCTCGCCATACTGCTCACCATCGCGCTACAGCCTGCGTTCGCTCAGGCCCCGCCCAAATACGAGTTCCGAGGGGCGTGGATCGCCACCGTTGTCAACCTCGACTGGCCGTCGTCGCGCACCTCGACGGCGGCGCAGCAAGCCCAGCTCATCGAGATCCTCGACGACCTGCAGGAGGTGGGGATCAACGCAGTCGTCTTCCAGGTCCGCCCGGAGTCCGACGCGTTCTACGCTTCGGAAACCGAGCCGTGGTCGTATTGGCTAACCGGCGCGCAGGGTACCGCCCCGGATCCGTTTTACGACCCGCTAGCGTTTGCCATCGAAGAAGCGCACAAGCGCGGCATGGAGTTGCACGCGTGGTTCAACCCGTACCGGGTTCAGCGCAGCGTGGGCGATTATGCGACCGATGAGTTGCACGTCTCCAACCAACACCCGGAGTGGACGTTCACAATCGGGTCGATCCAGGTGCTCGACCCCGGCCTTCCCCAGGTCCGGGATTACGTGACGGGCGTCATCGCCGACGTCGCCGAGCGCTACGACATCGACGGCGTCCACTTCGACGACTACTTCTATCCCTATCCCCCCAACCAGATCACGAACCAGGACGCAGGCACCTTCGCGACGTACCCGCGCGGCTTCACGGACATCGGAGACTGGCGGCGCGACAACGTCAACCTCCTCGTGGCCCAGGTGCAGGACACACTCCAGGTCGTCAATCCCGAGGTCGTCTTCGGGATTAGCCCCTTCGGCATCTGGAGAAATGGCGTCCCGTCCGGCATCGTGGGCCTCGACGCGTACAACGTGATCTTCGCGGATGCGACCGCATGGCTCGACGCCGGAACGGTGGATTACGTGGCTCCCCAGCTCTACTGGGCCTTCGGGGGCGGGCAGGATTACGGCAGGCTGGCCCCGTGGTGGGCATCGGTAGCGAACGAGCGCCACATCTATCCCGGCCTTGCGCTCTACCGGACGAACTACTCGAATACCGAGATCCCCCGTCAGATTCGCCTCAACCGCGAGCTGGACGAGGTGAAGGGGCAGATCCTCTTCCGATCCCAGTTCATCCAGACGAACGCGCTCTCCGCCGCCGACTCACTCCGGCAGGACTTCTATCGCTACCCAGCTCTGCCGCCGGTGATGCCGTGGCGGAGCCAGGCCGTCCCCGCTACGCCGGGGGCCCTGGACTTTACACGAGACGGGGAGTTGGTGACTCTGAGTTGGAGCCCGCCCGCCTCTAGCGCCGCGGACTCTGCCCGGTTCTTCGCCCTCTACCGCATCCAATCCGCGACCGAGCCCGACTACGAGACGGCCCTCACCGACGCCCGCAACCTCCTCGCCGTCACAGGCGACACCACGTTCACCGACCGCCCCTTCGACGTCGGCGAGCCGTACTACTACGTCGTGACAGGGGTAAGCGCGAACTCCATCGAAAGCGCGCCCAGCAACGCGGTAGTGCTGGAAGGGATCGCCGTCGGAACCGATGAGGCAGCCGGGCCGCTCGCGTTCGAGCTGGGCCAGAACTACCCGAACCCGTTCAACGCGCGCACGACGATATCCTTCTCCCTGGACCGTCCGGCACCGGTGACGCTGCGCGTCTACAACCTCCTCGGGCAGACCGTGGCGACGCTCGTGGACGGGGCGCGCTATGCGGCTGGACCGCACACGGTCGAGTGGGACGGCGTGGCCGCGTCGGGCCACCCGCTCGGCAGCGGCACGTACTTCTACCGGCTGGAGGTGGACGGCCGCCGCGAAGCGAAAGCGATGACGCTCGTACGATAGGGCATCAGGAACATGCGGAAAGGGGGCGGCACCGCAGGTCGGAGCCGTCCCCTTCTGATTTGTATCAAGCACAGTCTATCGCACGAGCGCCATCTTGAGGGTCTCGCTGGCCTCGCCCGCCGTGATGCGGCAGAAGTAGACGCCGCTCGCGAGGTCGGCCGCGTCCCAGACGAGTTCACTCGTCCCGGCCGGGTAGCGCGCGCCGTCGGCGAGGCGGGCGACCTCGGCCCCACGCACGTTGTAGATCACGGCGGTGACGTCGGTCGCCGTCGGGAGGTCGAAGGTGATCGTCGTCGTCGCACGGAAGGGGTTGGGGTAGTTGGCGTGGACGCGGAAGCGCTCGGGCGTGCCGGCCTCGGGCTCGTCGGCCACCGCCATCTGCTTCACGAGGCGGAGGTCGTCCACGTAATACTGACCGAACGCGGGGTTGCCCGGGACGTACGTGAGCTGGATGCTGTCGAACCGGAGCGTCCCGTCGAGCACCCCGTCGCCGATCCACGTGCCCGTCCCGTCGCGGCCCATATTCCACGAGACGAGCTGCCAGCCGAGCCAGTCAATCGTGAACCACGGGCTGACCTCGGTGCCGGGCGTGCCGTTGAGGCCGTCGTCGACGGCGAAGCGGAACTGGTTCGCGTGGCCGTCGCCGAAGACGTAGGCCTGGAGGGTGTAGGTACTGTCGAACCGCACGTCGAAGGGCGGGCCGCCGGCGAGGAACTCGCGGATGAGCCACGGCGGGCTGCCCACGTCCCATCCGTAGTCGAGCCTGAACGACGCCACACCACCGTGGAGCAGGTTGAACACGTCGGTATCGACCTCGGCGCCGGTCGAGTCGGTGACGATTCCGGTCGTGGAGCCGCTCTGCTGCGGGACCCACCAGTTGACATCCACGTCGCTCTCGAAGTCGTCGATACCGGTGACGACATTCGCGGTTGATCCGGTCGTGAAGATGGTCTGCTGACGGTTGGGCTGCGCGTTCAGAAAAAGGTCCTCGATGCCGGGCTCGATCACGAGGCGGTAGGCCGTCTGCGGGACGAGGTCGGACTCGGGGAAGAAGCTCACGACGCTCTGCTCGCCCACGTCGTAGGGGACGACTTGGCCGGGCACGGCCGCGCCGCCGGCCGTCGGTTCGAGCCGGATGCGACCTTCGACCGTCGCCGGGTTGATCCGCTCGCTGTAGGTCACCGTGACGAGCGGGCGGAGCTCGACGCCCGTCGCGCCGTAGGCAGGGAAGGCCGCGACGAGGCGCGGCGGCTCCGTGTCGGGGAAGCCGGTCATGAACGAGAGCGTGAAGGCGTCGCCCCCGGTCCCGTCGCCGTTGCCATCGAGTGGGTCCTCGTAGAAGCCCTGCGCCGTCCCGGCAATCGTGACGGTGTAGTTCGTGCGGGGAAGCAGGGTATCCGGCTCGAAGACCAGCCGGGTGTCGTTCGCCTGCCAGAGGAACGTGCCGTCCACAGCCGGGTCGATGGTGAACGCAGCCTCGACGCTCGCGCGGTCCATCCGGCGGCTGAAGTCGAACACGAGCGGGTCCGTGATGCGGAAGTTGTCGTCCCCGTCGGGCGGATCCGTCGAGGTCACGACGGGCGGGATCGTCGAGACGAGTTGGACATCGCGGAAGGTAAAGAAGGTGTCGACCGGCGTGAGCTGCCCCGAGAACGGGGCGAAGCCCTCGGCCTCGACGGTGACGTCGAGCGTGCCGGTGGGCAGGCCGGGGAGGTAATAGAAGCCGTTGTGCAGCTCGGCCGGATCGTCGGAGTACTGGTTGAACAGGGACTCGTAGGTGTCGGTCGTGTAGGTCTGGTCGGCAATCGTGATGGTCGCGCCGTTGATCGGTTGCCCGTTTTCGATGTCCGAGATGATGCCGGTGGCGATGCGGGCGGGCGGGCGCTCGATGCCGTGGTAGGCGAGGATCGCCCAGAACATGGCGCGGGCTTCGAGCCGCTTCCACTCCGCGTTCATGTTGCGCTGGTTCTGGGTCGGATTCGTGTGGAATCCGGCTTCGCTCAGCGTCGAGGGCATCAGCGAAAAGCTCTGGACGAAGTTGCGCGACCCCTTCGGGGTGACCGACACGTCCCGGCACGACGACGCGCCGTAGAAGTCGCACTCGCCCCACGCGCCGTCATTCGAGGTGGGGATCCGCATGCCACGGCCGAAGAGTGGGCCCATGATCTCGGCCCAGCGCTTGCCCCCGTCGTAGGGCGGCGCGGGCTCGGCCCCGCTCTGAAGCTGCGCCCACAGCACGAACGCGAAGTTGGCGCTCGGCGCGGCGGCGTTGCTGTGGATCGAGTGGTAGTACGACGCGCCGACGGCGTTGGCGTGGTCCACGCGCTGGCTCAGGCTGACCTGTTGCTCATCGTTCGTCCGCGACAGGTAGACCGTGTCGATGTCGGTCTCGGTGAGGAGCATCTCGCGGAGTTCGAGTCCGACGCGGAGCACCTTCCGCGCCTCCGAGTAGCCGAAGACGCCGACGTTCTCGTTCTGGCTATGGCCGGGGTCGAGGTAAAGGCTCCAGCCGGAGAGCCCCGTGACTTGCGCCGAGGCCGGGGCGGCGAGGCTCGCAACGAGGGCGAAGAGGAGAAGCAAGCGGCGCATGCGGATCGAGGTCGAGGAGAAAGTCATCGGGCGAGGGGGAGGAGGTAGAGCGCGCCGTCGCCCAGTTCGTCGAAGGCGATCCAGCGGCCGTCCGGCGACCACGATGGGTTCATTTCGAGCCGGCCCGCCGTCTGCGTGAGCGCGACGGTTTCGCCGCTCCCGTCGGCGCGGACGGCGACGAGGTCCGACGCGGTGAACTGCTCGCCGTCGTCTTCGGTGCGCATGAACGCGATCCAACGGCCGTCGGGCGACCACGTGGGGCGGTGGCCGGGGCCGAGGTCGACGAGCCCGCTCCCGTCGGCGTTCATCACGAACAGGTTGTCGCCCATCACCTCGAACGCGACGCGCGCGTGGTCGGGCGAGGCGACGGCGTTGAGGACGCGGCGGTCGTCGAGCAGCGGCTCGGTCCGGGGGCCGGAGGCGTCGAGGCGCACCGCCGCGAGCGTCGTGCCTTCCGTCACAAAGACCGGGGCTTCCGGCGGGACCGCGTCGGCAGAGGGTCCGGCCGCGCTCGCACGGTCGAACACTTCCAGCCCTTCGCGCAGAGGCAGGAGGATGGCGGCTCCGTCCGCGCTCCACTGCGGCAGCACAGGCATCTGCGCCCGGTATTCGGTGACCTGCTCCTCCGTCCCGATGTCCACGTCGAACACTTTGACGGCGTTCGTGCGCCGCGTGCCCTCGAACCGAGCCACCCGCGTGAGGAGGGCCTGCCCGTCCGGCGACCACGCGAACCCGAAGCCCGAGGCGGGCTCATCGGTAATCTGCCGGAGCGCCTGCCCGTCCGGCTGGACCACCCAGAGGCCATCGTAGCCGGGGCGCGTAAACGCGAGCCGGGTGCCGTCCGGCGACCACGTCGGATGAGCGAAGGCGGACGCGTCGCCGCCCACGAGCCGGACGGGTTCGCCCGCTGCGCGAAGCGTGCTCTGCGCCGTGACCGGAGCCACAGTGACGACGAGCGTGAGGAGGAGGCCGCCCAGACAGGGAAGCGTGCAGAGAGGCATGAGCGCGAAGGTCAGGCGAACAGGGATAAGCAAGAGACTACGTCCATAATACTACATCGAAACCAACGCTGTCCTCCTTAGCTGCCGCGTTCGTATGCTCCCATCGTCGGGATGCGGAGCCGATCTGCGGCCCGCGTCCGACACCTTTCCCCTCCACGAGACGACGGACTTGTGCGACTCTCACGCCTGCTCCTCCCTGTTCTGCTGCTCAGCCTGGTGGGGCTGGCCGGATGCTCTTCTTCGCGGGAAACGATGACCCAAGTCGACGAGGCACCGGCGGTGCCGCCGCCGATGCCGGACGCGCCGCGGGAGTTTCGCGGCGTCTGGGTCGCCACCGTCGACAATATCGACTGGCCGACGCGGCCGGGGCTGCCCGTCGCCGAGCAGCAGGCCGAGCTGCGGGCGATCCTCGACCGCGCTGCGCTCCTGAACCTGAACGCCGTCATCCTGCAAGTGCGGCCGACGGCCGACGCGTTCTATGCCTCGCCGTACGAGCCGTGGTCGGCGTACCTCACGGGCGCGCAGGGCCGGGCGCCGGAGCCGTTCTACGACCCGCTGGCCTTCGCCGTGGAGGAGGCGCACCGGCGCGGGATCGAGCTCCACGCGTGGTTCAACCCGTACCGCGCGTTCCACCCGACGGCACAGGGCGAGCTGGCCGCGAACCACATCAGCCGGACGCACCCCGAAGTAGTGCATCCGTACGGGGACCTGCTGTGGATGGACCCCGGCGAGCCCGTCGTCGTCGAGCACAGCCTGCGCGTGATCCTCGACGTCGTGGCGCGCTACGACATCGACGGCGTCCATCTCGACGACTATTTCTATCCCTACCCCGTCACCGACTCGCTCGACCAAAAGGTGCCGTTTCCCGACAGCACGAGCTGGATGCGTGCCGTCGAGGCGGGCAACACGCTCACCCGCGACGACTGGCGTCGGCAGAACGTAGACCGGTTCGTGGAGCGGCTCTACGGCGAAGTCAAAGCGGCGAAGCCGTGGGTGAAGGTCGGCATCAGCCCGTTCGGCATCTGGCGGCCCGGCAACCCGGCGACGGTGAAAGGATTCGACGCCTACGCCGAGATTTACGCCGACGCGAAGAAGTGGCAGCAGGCCGGGTGGGTGGACTACTTCACCCCGCAGCTCTACTGGGCGATCGCGAGCACCGGCCAGAGCTACCCGGCGCTGCTGGCGTGGTGGGCAGAGCAGAACACGATGGGCCGTCACCTCTGGCCGGGCAACTACGCCAGTCGCGTCATGTTCGAGGGCGACAGCGCGTGGGAACCGGAGGAGGTCGCCGAGCAGGTGCGCGTGACGCGGGCGCAGCCCGGCGCGACGGGCAACGTCCTCTTCAGCATGAAGGTGCTGCGGGATACCACGAGCGTGCTCGGCGAGCGACTGGCGGCGGAGGTCTACGCCGCGCCCGCCCTCGTACCGGCCTCGCCGTGGCTGGGAGGTGGAGCCCCGGCCGCGCCGTCGCTGTCGGTAGAGCACGCCGGCAACCGGCTCGCCCTGACGATGACGCCCGGAGGGGGCGAGGCCGTGTGGGTGTGGGTCGTCCGAACACGGCGCGGGGCGACGTGGACGCTCGATGTGGTGCCGGGCTGGGAACAGATGCACCTGCTGTCCTCCGGCGAAGAGGCAGGGCCGGACGAGGTCGCAGTGTCGGCCGTGGACCGCGTCGGCAACGAAGGTCCGGTGGTGCGGATGCAGCTAGAGTAAGGCGTACCCATCGTCCTGCCTCGCGCGTTACACGCTGAGATCCCGCCCCGCCACCGTAGCTTGGCTCCCCGTTCCCACCGACGCCCCGTTATGATGCAGCCCCCGGCCTCCTCCTCGACCTCCTCCAAACGGAGCCCGTGGTTCTGGGTCCCGAGCCTCTACTTCGCCGAGGGCATCCCCTACGTCGTGGTCATGATCGTCTCGGTGATCATGTACAAGCGGCTGGGGATCTCGAACACGGACATCGCCCTCTACACGAGCTGGCTCTACCTCCCGTGGGTGATCAAGCCGTTCTGGAGCCCCGTCGTGGACGTGCTGAAGACGAAGCGGTTCTGGACCGTCGTCATGCAGCTCTTCATCGGGGCGGGCTTCGCAGGCGTCGCCCTCACGCTGCCGACGGAGCCGTTCTTCCAGTACACGCTCGCCTTCCTGTGGCTGCTCGCGTTCTCGTCCGCCACGCACGACATCGCCGCCGACGGGTTCTATATGCTCGCGCTTTCGGAGCACGACCAGGCGTGGTTCGTCGGCATTCGCAGCACGTTCTACCGGCTGGCGATGATCACGGGGCAGGGGCTGCTCATCATCCTCGCGGGCTTCCTGGAGAGCGCGACGGGGATGCCGCCCGTCGAAGTGGACGTGCGCGCCATCGCGGAGGCCCCGGCTGCCACCGTCGCTCCGGTGCCTCCGCCTCCCGTGACGGACGCTACCGAGCTCCGCCTCATCCCGAGCACGTCCGACCTCGCGGTCCAGATCACCCCCCGCCCCACCGACGAGGCCAACGCCGTCATCGCCGACGCCCGCGCCGCGAACGTGGCGGCGGGATTCTACGAGGCCGAGCAGACGGCTGCCCAGGCCGAGGCCGAGGCCGCCGACGCGGGGTGGTGGCAGCGCGTCATCACCCTCCCGCTCGAAGCCCGGCTTCGGGACTGGTTCGGGAAAGGGGATGTCGTGCCCTCGGCTACGGCCGGGAATGTCGCCGTGCTCGGGCTGCGGCTCTCGGGGCCGCTCCCGCCGGGCGAGACCGCCGTCGTCAACCTGCGGCCCTCCGGCGACAAAAGCATCCGCCTCGTCGAAGGGGCGCGCCTCGAGTTCACGGCCGACAACTGGGACACGCCGGCCCAAGTCGTCGTCCAGCTCGATCCCAAGCTCGACGCGCCGACGACGGCATCGCTGGAGGCGCTCTCGGGCAACCTCCCGCTCGCGTGGGCGATCACGTTCTACATCCTCGCAGGCGCGTTCATCCTGCTGATGCTGTGGCACCAGTTCGTCCTCCCTCGCCCGCCGTCGGACCGGCCCGCCATCGAGGGGGCGGGCGGGGCCGGGCTGCTTCAGTACCTCGGCTTCCTCGTCCTGTTTATCCCGCTCCTGTTCATCCTGCTGATCCCGATTGTGATCTATGGCCTCATCCGGCCACGCGGGGACGGTCCGTGGGGCGACATTTTCCGGCGGCTCCCGTTCGCCGGCTCGCCGTTCGCCGAGACCATCGTCTCGTTCTTCCTCAAGCCCGAGATCGGCGTGGCGATCGCGTTCGTGCTGTTCTACCGCTTCGCCGAGGCCCAGCTCGTCAAGCTCGCCAGCCCGTTCCTGCTCGACACGGCCGAGGCGGGCGGGCTCGCGCTCACGACGGGCGAGGTCGGGTTCGTCTATGGGACCGTCGGCGTGGCGTTCCTCACGCTCGGCGGGATCATCGGCGGCGTCCTCGCCGCGCGCGACGGGCTGAAGAAATGGCTCTGGCCGATGGTGATCGCCATCAACGCGCCGAACGCCGTCTACCTGTTCCTCGCCACGGCGCGCCCCGAGAGCTTCCTCGTCATCAACACCGCCGTCGCGGTGGAGCAGTTCGGGTACGGGTTCGGCTTCGCGGCCTTCCTGCTGTATCTGATCTACGTCTCCGAGGGCGAGTACAAGACGGCGCACTACGCCATCGGCACCGGGCTGATGGCGCTCGGGATGATGATTCCGGGGATGTTCAGCGGCTGGCTGCAAGAGATCATCGGGTACCAGGAGTTCTTCGTGTGGGTGCTGATCGCCACGATCCCGAGCTTCCTCGTGACCGCCCTCGTCCGCGTCGATCCCGAGTTCGGGAAGAAAGAGGACGAGCCGGCGCTCCCGGTGGAGGAGCCAGCATGACGCTCCGCCCAATCCGCCGCGCCGACGCCGACACCCTCCGCGCGCTCTGGAACCGGGGGGCCACGCACGACCCGCTCAGCGCGTCGCTCTTCGACGAGAAGGTGTGGGACGATCCCGGCCTCGACCCAGCCTTCGCGCTCGCCGCCGACGCCGACGGCGAACTCGCGGGCTTCGCTTTCGGGGTGATTCGCACTACGGACGACGGGCCGCGCGGCGTGATCAAGCTGCTGGCCGTCGCGCCGGAGCGGCAGCGCGAGGGGATCGGGAGCCGCCTCGTGGACGCGCTCGAAGCAGCGATGCGAAAGGCAGGCGCGGCGACAGTACGCCTCGGCGAGTCGCCGCCGAACTACCTCACGCCAGGGCTCGATCCCCGCTACACGCGGGCGATGCTGCTGTTCGAGAGCCGAGGCTACACCCGCCTGCGCGAAGCCTACCACATGAGCGCGGACCTCGCCACGCAGCCGTTCGACACCAAGGAAGCCGAGCAAACGCTCGCCGCCGACGGGATCGCCGTGCGCCGCGCTCACATGACCGACCGCGAGGCGATGATGGCCTTTCTCGACGTGCACTGGCCGCCGTGGAAGGCCGAGATCGACCGGACGTTCGCGAACGATCCCGTCAGTCTCTACCTCGCGCTGGAAAGCAACGCCGTGCTGGGTTTTTCCGCCTACGACGCCAATAACGTCGGCACCGGCTGGTTCGGGCCGATGGGCACCGCGCCCGCCGCGCGCGGCCGGGGCGTCGGTGCTGTCCTCCTCAAGCGCTGCCTCGCCGACATGAAGGCGCAGGGCCACGCGACCTCGACGATCCCGTGGGTCGCCCCCATCGCGTTCTACGCGCACCACGTCGGGGCCGAGATCAGCCGCTTGTTCTACCGCTACGAGAAATCGTTGGGCTGAGGCTCAGGGTTCGGGCGGCAGCGCGAGATAGCGGAGGACCGCCCGCATCACGGCGTCGCGGTCTTCCCGTGTGAGGATCGTCTCGAACGGGAAGCCGAAGACGACGGCAGGACAGGCCCCTCGACTCGCGACGGCGGCGCTCATGTTGTTCTCCGTGTAGCGGAGGACCGTCGCGCCCGTGCTGTCGGCCGGCTCGATGGCGTCGGGGGCTTCGACGGCGTAGATCGCCGGGTCGACCTCGGTGGTGAACTGGAACGTTGTCCCCTTGGGCAGCAGCGTGTCGTTCGGGCTGACGAGCCCGCCGGTCGTCGCGGCGTGGTCCGTCCGCCACTGGATGCCGAGCGTTTCGCGAGCGAAGGCGGGGCCGGGCGCGTCCTCGGGTTGCCCCTTGAACACGTCGGTGCCGACGTAGGAGCCGGAGACGAAGAGACCGCCGCCGCTCCCGCAGAACCGGTCGAGCGCATCGCGCAGCGCAGCGGGCAGCGCCTCGAACTGCGGCGCGCGCGTCGGCTTCGGCCACGGCGTTGTCGTCTGCTCGCCGAGGATAAGGTCGAGGGAGCGGTAGGGATTGGCGTCTACGGTGCCCGCTGCGAGTGCGGCGGCGCTCGTCGAAGCGAAGGCGACGCCCGCCGCCCGGAGCGACTCGCCGTGCACGAGCGGGAAGTCGAACGTATTGCCGGGGAGGACGGTGGTTTCCAGGTCGCCGTAGCTCGACCCCCAGCCGGGCGCGTCGTCGTCGGTCCACTCGTCGTTCCGGTCGAAGTTGAACTGCGCGCCGGTCGTGCCCAGGTCGTAGCGGTCCGGGACGCCCTGATCCCGCCAGCCCGCGAACCCGGCGAGGGAGTCGGTCTCGATCGTCGCGGGCGGGGCTACGCGGTCGAACCCGTTGACGACGAGTACGGGACTGTTGCCCTCGGGCAGGTGCAGCACGGCGAGGGCTTCCGACGGCGCGCTCTCGCCCCCGGCGTTCACGGCGGCGACCCGATAGCTCATGATCACACCCGGCTCCAGCCCGCGCAGCGTCACCTCGGTATTGTCCACGCGGCGGCCGTTGTCCCAGCCGCCGCGCTCGGTGCGGCTGTAGACGACGTAGGCGTCCGCACCGGCCGTCGGTTCGAGCGGGTCGGGCGTGGGCTGCCAGCGGAGCGCGACGCCGTCGGTGCCCGCGAGGAGCGCCTGGAACTGCGAGACGGGGAGGGGCTGCACGACATACTCCGTGCCGTGCTGTGTGGCGAGGAAGCGGAGGATCGCCTTGTAAATCGAGCGGCTGACGTCGAATCGGAACCGGGGGTCGAGGGCGAACTGCATGTCGAGGAGGTTCTGCTGCGAGAGCAGTTCGAGGAGGGCCGCCGGGACGTTCGGGCGGACGGCCTCGCTGTAGTCCCGGTCCCACAGGGGCCGCCGCCGCCAGGCGGGGTCGTAGAGGTCACGCAGGTCGTCGACGAGCTGGGTTTGGAGGAGGTCGGCGAAATCGCGGTTGGCGAGGCGGGAGACGCCGTCGGGGAAGAACTTCGCCGGGTCGGCGGCCGGCTTCTCGGGCCGGGGCGGGATGGGGCGGATGGTGACGGGCGGGGCGTCGGCCGCATCGGCCCCCTCGGTGCTGTAGATCAGCAGCGTGCCGATCGTCGTGTCGGAGCGGCTGATTCCGGCGTCGGTGTGGAAGGCGAGCGAGAGGTCGATGGGGAGGCCGAGGCCGGGCGTCTCGCGGTCGCGGGTGGGGCCGAAGGGCGCGCCGCGGAGGTAGTTCACCCACTCACCGCGCCCGCGGTAATCGTCGGTGTAGTCGTTCTCCCCACCGGAGAGGCTGTAGACGAGCGAGTCCGGCATGCCGTCGGTCTGCATGGAATAGCGGGCCGCCTCGACCCATCGGGGCCGCCCGCTCGTCTCGCCGCCGCGCGCCACGCTCCCCATCCCCCCGCCGAAGCGGACGGCGTCGGCGGAGACGAGGCGGCCGGGCGTAGCGCTCGCATTCGTCGACACGACACTGCCCGAGTTCGGATGCTGCCCGGCTTCGAAGCGGAACGTACCGAGGTAAATCCACGTCCCGCCGCCGATCTGCTGGTTGACGAGAAAGCGCGTGGCGCCGCCCGCATGGTAGACGGTGTAGGCGGCGTCCTCGACGTGGCGCGGATCGCGCGTGTACGCGACGCGGACGGCGTACTCGCCCGTCTCCGGTATGTCCGGCACCCAGCGAATCCCGGCGGTCGAGTCGGCTGCTGCTTCGACGACGCGGCTCGTGCCCAGCCGGAAGGGGTTGACGCCTTCGGTGTAGGGCAGGTCGCCAACGGCGTAGCCCTCGCCCGAGGCCGTGCGCCACGGCCCGGCCTCCGCGTAGCCCGGATCGGGGCCGTCGTTGTCGACGATCACCTCGTGCGTCTGCAGATCACGCTCGCGGGGGAGAAAGACAGTCGCGCCGGCTCGCTCCAGCATCGGGACGAGATACGGCTGCGTGAACGCGAGCGGGATGAGGTCCTCGACGGTCCGGAACAGGCGGGCGCGCTGCCACTCCCAGCGGTCCAGCTTCGGCTCGTAATACCACCCGTGGCTGGGCCAGAGCGCGACGTAGCGGCCGGCTAGCCCGGCGGTCGGCTCCCACGGGCGGTCGAGGGCACGGACGAGCGGAACGGGGCGCTCCTCTGGCAGAGCGAGCCGTGACCGGTCGATCTCCCTCTCGTCCCGGTAGTAGTTCGGGACGAGTGCCTCGACGGGCTGCGCGTTCGCCCGCAGTTCGATGTCGTAGCCGGGCAAGAGCGGAGCGAGCCGCTCACGGACGAGGTCGTAGAGCGCCTCCACCGTCGCGGGCCGGAACGGCCGGTACGCGAGCGCATCGTTGAAACGAACATCGAGCCGCCGCGCCTCTGCGTCGAGCGCGACCGAATCCACAGCGACGCCCGACGCGAACTCGAACGCGCAGGGTTCTTCGGCGCAGGCCTGCACGAGGTCGGTGAGCGCGACACGCACCGCGTCAGCCGACGCCGCCGGAGAGGTCGGCGGAGCGGGCACGGTGCGCGGGCCGGCACAGCCCGCGACGACGCCGAGCAGGAATAGGAGGCCGAGGCGCGTCGAGAGCCGCAGCGCGGGTGAGGCAGGCCGGGCCGGGCCGGAGCGAAAGGGGAGAAGGCGGGAGGAGTACATTAGCAAAGGGAGAGGAGAAGCGCGCAGACGATCCGTTCGACCGAAAGTACAGAAGGCACCGCTATCGCGCTACGCCGTTCCATCGGCGGCGCGCGGCCCCGGATCGCTGCGCCGGGGCAGAGCAGGGACTTTTTTCTTCCCCGATCCCCTCACCGTGTCTTTCAGATCCCGTACGTTTTAAAGGACCGGCACGTGCTTCGTGCCGCAGCGGTCGCCCCCTCACCCATCGCAGGACTCATGGCACAGACTTCAGCATCCACCGCCGCCGCGTGGCTCACCCGCGAAGAGAAGGTCCCCGTCGTCATCGCGGAATATGACGAGATCGCCCGCATCGTCGCGCACCGTATCGCGGACATCATCCGGGACGGGCAGGCTTCCGGAAAACCGCCCGTCCTCGGCCTCGCCACCGGCAGCACGCCGATCGGCATCTACCGCGAACTGATCCGCATGCACCGCGAAAACGGGCTCGACTTCGCGGACGTCGTCACGTTCAACCTCGACGAGTATTACCCGATGAGCCCGGACAGCATCCACAGCTACCACCGGTACATGTGGGAGAACCTGTTCGAGCACATCAACATCCGGCCGGAGAACGTCCACCTCCCCCTCGGCAGCCTGCCGCGCGACGAAGTAGAGGCGCACACGGCCGAGTACGAGCGTCAGATCGAGGCGGCGGGTGGGATCGACTTCCAGTTGCTCGGGATCGGCAAGACGGGGCATATCGGGTTCAACGAGCCGGGCTCGGGGATGGGCTCGCGCACGCGGCTCATCGCGCTCGACACGGTCACCCGCCGCGACGCCTCCGCCGACTTCTTCGGCGAGGACAACGTGCCCACGCAGGCCATCACGATGGGCGTCGCCACGATCATGGAGGCGCGCGAGGTCGCCCTCATCGCGACGGGCGAGCACAAAGCGGAGATCGTCCGGCGCGCCGTAGAGGGCACGATCAATCCGGACATCGCCGCGACCTACCTGCAGGAGCACCCGAACGCGACGTTCTATGTGGACCCGCCCGCCGCCGCCGAGCTGACCCGGATCCACACGCCCTGGGTGGTCGGCGAGGTGCAGTGGACGCGCGACCTCGAAATCCAGGCCGTCATCTGGCTCAGCAGCATCACGGGCAAGTCCGTGCTCAAGCTGGACAACCTCGACTACCGCGAGCACCACCTCTCGTCCCTCATCGCCCGCTACGGCGCGGCGGGCCCGATCAACGGCGAGGTCTTCAACTCGCTCATCGCCAAGATCCGAGGGAAGAGCAAGCTGCCGGCCGGCAAGCGCATCGTCGTCTTCTCACCGCACCCGGACGACGACGTGATCTCGATGGGCGGCATCCTCAACAAGCTGCACCAGAACGGCAACGAGATCACCGTCGCCTACCAGACCTCCGGCAACATCGCCGTGTTCGATCACGAGGTGCGACGGTATATGGACTTCTTGCGGCGCTTTGGCAACGTCTACGGTTTCGGCAGCAGCGAGGGGGCAGACCTCGTCGAGCAGATGGAGGACTTCCTCGATACCAAGCAACCCGGCCAGATAGATACCTCGGCCGTGCAGGAAATGAAGCGGGCCATCCGCGAAGCCGAGGCGGTCTCCGGGATCGAGACGTTCGGGATGTCCCGCCATCAGGCCCGCTTCCTCAACCTGCCGTTTTACCAGACCGGCAAAGTCCGCAAAGACCCGCTCGGTCCGAAGGATGTAAAGATCACGCTCGACCTGCTGGAAGAGACGCGTCCCGAGTTGGTGTTCGTCGCGGGTGATCTCTCCGACCCCCACGGCACGCACCGGATGTGTCTCGAAGCCGTGCACCGCGCCCTCGAAGAATACTCCGGCCCGCCTCCCCAGGTCTGGTACTACCGTGGCGCGTGGCAGGAGTGGCGGATCTCGGAAGCGGACGTGCTCGTGCCGCTGTCGGAGGACGAGCTCCGCTTGAAGATCCTGGCGATTTTCAAGCACCAGTCGCAGAAGGATCGGGCCCCGTTCCCTGGACAGGACGAACGCGAGTTCTGGCAGCGCGTCGAGGCCCGGAATACGGGCACGGCACACACCGTCGACCAGCTCGGATTACCGGAGTATTTCGCAATGGAGAGCTACGTGGTCCGCCAGAACGGGAAGCCGCTGGCGCAGCAGATGATCGCAACCAGTGCCCTGGCGCAGCCCTCTCAAGTGCCCCCAAGGAGCCCGGGTCACACCACGCCCGCCGAAGTCGGCGCGTAGGTCGCGACTCTTACCGCGCCGCGCCGCGCCGCGCCGCGCCGCGCCTCGTGTACGGCGCGGGCGATGGCCGCGCCCCGTTAGGGTCCCCCACGCGCCGCTTCCCGAAACAGCAAGGCCGATCCGACGAACAGCACGACGAAGAACCCGTTCAGGGCCACGACCTCTAACGGCCCGCTCCCCGGGGAACCCAACCCGGCGATCAGCGCGATCACGGCGACCGCCGCCTGAGCGAACGCCGTCGCGAACAGCGCGCGGGCCATCCCACGGGGTCGGAAGCGCGCGAGGAGGGCACCGATGACTCCGACGGCGAGCACCCCGCCGTACATCAGGTTGGCGTCGTTGTCCTCAGACCCGATGATGCCAACGGCACCGTTCACCCATACGAGCAGGAATGCTGCCGCGAGCGCAACGCCGACGGCGGCTCGGTATGCGGTATTGCCTGTCCTCCTCACTGCTAGCTCATAGGTGACACCAACGCCGAGTAGGAGGGTGCCGGCGAAAACGAAATCGGCCACGCTCCAGCCCACTTCATCGGTGAACTGCATCGCAACCAGGGGCAGCAGCAGGGTGAGCGCAGCGACGGTCCAGGCCACTACCCTCCAACGGCTCCCACGCCGTCCGCCACCGTTTCCCGTATTTCCTGCCATGGTCTTGCCTCCGTGCATGTCCGTGTTCATCGTTCTTCCAAGGTTGATGAAGGGGATCGTGTTGCAATGTACTTTGAATCGCAAAGTAAGTCAAGCGCTGGAACAGCAGGCGTCGAGCGCGACGTGTTAGCTCTAAGCGGGAGCGGATGCGAGGGCCGCAACTTAATTCGCTTCAGCCGGATTTGGTGTTAGAAGCTAGGGCCAAGGAGGACGGCGTTGGCGAAGAGGGGGAGCAGGCCGCGCCACTGGTCGCGGAAGTTGGGGTCGCCGGTGAAGGCGATGACCCGCCCGCGCCCCACCCGCTCGGTCCAGAGGTACGGCGTCCCGGCGAGGCGCGCGGGGACCGTCGGCCAGATGTAGCCGGACAGCCGGAGGCGGGGTTCGGCGGCGTACCGCACGACGGCCTCGCCCGGCCGGAAGTCCTCGGGCATCGCGTAGACGCGGTCGGAGAAGACGAGGACCGGCAGCTCCTCCATTGCGAGGCCGGCGACGAGCGGGGAGAGGGTGTCCGCGACGGCCCGGACGATGGCACCGGGTACCTCGGTCGGGAGGGGTGCCCCTGCCGTGCTATCGGCGCGCGTCGTGTCGGGGCGGAGGCGGGAGAGGCCGAGACGCTCCGACGCCAGCCAGTCCGTCGCGGCGTCGAGGGTGACGAGCGTCCCGCCCTCGCGAACCCACCGCGCCACCCGTTCCTCTCCCTCCTCCCCGAGCGCGTGCTGGAGGTCCGAGGGGGACGTGGCGGGGATGATGAGAACGTCGAAGTCGCTGAGGGCGGCCCCGGTGACGGCGTCGGCGGCGAGGGCCGTGCTGGGGTAGCGGAGCCGCTGGTCGAGGGCGTACCATGCCGCCCCGAACGACTGGCCCCCCACCGGCTCCCCGGCGAGGAGGGCGACGCGGGGCGGCCGGACGAAGGCGACGCTGTTGCTTCCGAGGTCGATCCCCGCATCGACGCCGGCCGACGCGAGGGGCACGACCTCGGCACCACTGGCTGAGGCGTGGCGGCGAATGGCCTCGTGGATGCTGGAACCGTTCGCCGCCACCCGGACGAGGAACGCCCCTTGGGAGAAGTCGTGGGCACCGACCCGAAACGGCTTCGGCGCGTGCCACACCCGCACGCTGTCCGCGAGGAGGCCGGAGAGCATCTGGATCGCCGCCTCGCTCCCCGTTGCGAAGGCGTACCCGTAGCGGGCCTCGGCCGGCGGCACGAACCGCCGGGTTCCTGGGGACATCGGCTCGACCGGCCCTACCGGCTCGGGCACGCCCCACGCCCGCACCCGGAACGCGAAGGGCAGCGACCACGCCGTGACATCGTAGATCTGCGACTCCTGACCCGTCTCGCGCCGGTCCAGCTCGTCCGCGACGAACGCTGTATCGAAGGGGGCTTCGG
The DNA here is from genome assembly GCA_038232935.1 of Rhodothermales bacterium. Taxonomy (GTDB): domain Bacteria; phylum Bacteroidota; class Rhodothermia; order Rhodothermales; family JANQRZ01; genus JBBSMX01. The sequence continues at coordinate 22,993 of JBBSMX010000047.1, forward strand.
GGTCGAGGAGGACGCGGGCGAGGTAGCCCTGCGGCTGCGCGAAGTCGACGACGTAGGCCCCGGCCGGCAGGCGGACGCGCGCCCGCTGTTCTTCGCCATATTCGAGCGCGTCACGTACCTCTACGGCCGTGCGCAAGCGGCCGACCTCGATCCCGTTCTCGAGGAGCCGCTCGGCGAGGGAGTCGGCTCGCCCCTGTGCGTCTGGCTCAAAGACGACGGCGTGGAAGGGGGCCTGGTCCGCCTCTGCCACGGCACGCTGGCGGAAAGCGAGGTAGTCCCGTACGAGCGCGTCCGCGTTCTGAGCCGCCGTGGTGAGCGTCGCCCAGGCGGCGGCGTAGTGGTGCTGCGCCGCCTCGCGGAGCGTGAGGATCGTGCCGTCGGTGCGGCGGATCGTCCCCCCTTTCGTCGTCGCCTGCTCGTACGTCATCCCTACGGCCCCGGTGTAAATGGGCCACGAGCTGCCGTATCCGGGGTAGAACTCGTCGTAGCCCTCGCGCCGGAAATACGACCAGCCCTCTCGGTCGAACGCGGCTCGGTTGCCGGCCGCGAACACGTCCCACCACCGGAGCACGTTGGAGGGAACGAGCCGGTTGATGGGCTCCATCGGCGGCGGGAAGAAATACGTCGAGTTCCAGCCCATCTCGTGGAGGTCCACGGCCACGTGCGGGTGCCAGCGGAGCAGGGCGCGGATGCGCCCGCGTGTCTCGGGGTGCGAGTGCGTGAACCAGTCGCGGTTGAGGTCGAAGTAGTAGTGACTCGTGCGGGGACCGGGCCAGGTGCCCTCGTGGATGCGGGCGGCCGGGTGGACAGGAGCGCCGAACGCCGTCCGCATCCGCCGCACATCCTGGGCGTGGCGCTCGTGCCCGTCCGGGTTCTGGACGGGGTCCACGAGCACGACGGCACGGTCGAGGAGGGAGAGGGTCTCGGCGTCCTGCCCGGCGGCGAGCTGGTAGAGCAGGCCGAGGGCGGCCTCGACGCCCGAAGCCTCGGGGCCGTGGACGGTGTAGCCGAGCCAGACGATCACGGGGAGCCGCTCCACCGCCGCTGTTAGCTCCGCTTCGCTGGCATCGTGGGGGTCGGCGATCCGGACTGCATCAGCCTCAATCTGACCGAGTCGGCGCTGGTTCGCTTCACTCGTCACGACGGCCATCACCACCTCGCGCCCCTCGAACGAGACCGCCACCGTGTCGAGCCGGACGCGCGGGCTAGCGGCGGCGAGGCGATCGAGGTAGCGCATGAGCAGGTGGTGCGGCGTGAAGTCCTCCCCTAGCTCGTAGCCGAGGACCGATGCCGGAGTGGGCACAGCCGGGTCGTAGGGTCCGCCGGGCGCGAGGCCGTGCTGCGCTACGGCGGGCCGGATACAGGCGAGGAGGAAAAGGGCGAGAAGCAGGCGCTTCAGGGGCATAAGGCTCGTGTAAAGAGTGAACGGCCGTGCAGGGATGCGCAGGGGGACGGAGGAACCCCTGCTAGTGCAATCTCCGCTCTCGGTAGAGGGACGCGTCAACCACATCAGCCATCGCTGTGGTGTCGAGGTCGAGGCCGAGAAATGCCGCGACCCGCTCGGCCTGTTCGAGCGGGTGCACGACGGTGTCGGCATAGGGCACGTAGAGCGCGCTCAGGCTATCCCTGCTCTCGATCCACGCCTTTACTCGCTCGACCTGCTGCCGAAACGCCCCCCGTAGTACGTCCGGGTTGGCGGTGGGGCGTCCCTGCTGCTCCAGCATCCGGCCCTGCGAGCGCAGCACCTCGTCGAGGTCGCGCTCCATGAAGAGGACGCGGTAGTCCGGTCCTTCGGGCACGTGGGGCAGCAACTGAGCGATCACCTTCACCGCACGCCCGTGCGCCTCGGCCAGCCAGGCGTTGTCGGAGCGAATCCGTTTGACCCGCTCGTCCTCGTAGTACCCCTGCGGGTTGCTCGCGTCCGGTGGTCGCTGATCGTCCGCGACAGGGGGGAGACCGCCGGCGCGCAGCATCTGCATCATGAGAGAGGTGCCGGAGCGGGGCAACCCGGAGACGACGGTGATCATGCGGGGAGCAGGGGCAGAGGTGCTGCGAAGGGCAAAACGAGCGCGGGTCCGCCTCTCGTTCGACGGACCCGCGCGCGGAAGGAGTGAGCCGGACGGTTATCGCACGAGCGTCACCCGGAACGAGTCCGTGAACGTCTCGCCGACGACGCGGACGACGTAGAGACCGCTCGGGAGTCCGCTATCGGCCACGGTGATGGTGCGCGCGCGCTCCGCAGCGAGGGACCCCTCGAACAGGACGGCCACGCGCTGGCCGAGCACGCTGTAGAGCTCGGCCTTCACACGCTGCGAGCGGGCGACGGTGAGGTCGAAGCGCGTGGTAGCGCTGAACGGGTTCGGGTACGCGTCCGAGAGCCGGTGCGTGCCCGTCACGGCCGCGCCGTCCTCGTTGGCTGTCGTCTGGCCCGTCACAATCGGGGCGTCCGGCGTCGCGTTGTAGGCGGCGGAGACGGCGATGATGGCTCCGCCCTGCGACGGGATTTCTACGAGGACCCAGCCGTAGTGGGTAGTCACGCTCCCGGCTCCGTCGTCGAGCGAGAGCCGCATCCCGACGTACTTCTCTCCGGCCCCCAGCCATCCGTTGGGATCGTCCCCCTGGAACGTGAAGGTGTTGAGTTCATAATCCTGGAACTCGCTGTCGGGACCGACGGTCACGCCAACGTCGAGTGGGAGGGGGTAGTCGTAATTGCTGCCGCTGAAGGGGAAGATCTCACCGATGAGGCCGGTGACGGTGTCCGGCCCTTCGCCGATGTCCGGATCTTCTAGGGCCTGATAGAACCGAGCGTAGTCGCGAGGGTTGCCGTCGTTGTCCGCGTCGTCTTCGTTCAGTTCGAACTCGGCGTCCCCGTCCCCGTCGAGGTCGATGAAGACGGCCCGATCCTCGATGAACTCATCGATATCGACGGTGACGATCTGGGCCTGGGCAGCGGAGGGGGCGAGGTTGACGGCGGCGCTGGCGGCGGCCGTGTACCACAACAGGTCGCGCCATTTGCCGTCGCGGCGCTCGGGTTCGGAAGTAGCAGAACGTTCCATAAAGCCTGGTGGGTTAAGAGAGAAGGG
>JBBSMX010000048.1:0-25963 GCA_038232935.1 Rhodothermales bacterium
GATCTGCCCTCTTCCGCGCTGGCGTGCTCGCCTCGGTTTCAATCCTCAGCCGACCCGAAGGCCGGCTGCTACCCGGAGGGCCTGCGGATGGACAACGGGAAGCCGTACGGTTTCAATCCTCAGCCGACCCGAAGGCCGGCTGCTACCCGCCGTCCACATGCGTGGCCGGGTCGAACACGTTCACGTTTCAATCCTCAGCCGACCCGAAGGCCGGCTGCTACGCCTGCCCCCCCGCGATCCACCCGACCACCCGCTGGTTTCAATCCTCAGCCGACCCGAAGGCCGGCTGCTACAGCCCGTTGTTGAACGTCCCCAGCGCCCGCTCGATGTTTCAATCCTCAGCCGACCCGAAGGCCGGCTGCTACCTAAAGATAAATCAGGAACGGAATCGGGAACGGAATCGGGTTTCAATCCTCAGCCGACCCGAAGGCCGGCTGCTACGGTGGTCGCGGGTCGATCAAGGGGCCTCCACCAGGTTTCAATCCTCAGCCGACCCGAAGGCGCGCGAGTACGAAACGACCGAAGCTGATGGCCTATCCTAATCTGTCAAAGAACGCCATTCCCGCGCGAACCTCCCGGCCGGACGGTCACCACTAGGGGTTCGCGCAAGGGCCGACGCGCCCTCACAGGATCAGCGGGTCGTCGAAGTCCCGGTACGGGTCGCGCCCGTGGGACCGAAGCGAGCGCTCACGCCCACCGTGGAGCACGTAGATGTGGAGGCTGTCCTTCTTCTGATTCATCTCGTGCAGGAGCCGAGCCTCCATCTCCTCCAACTGCGCCCGCGTCACGCTGCACGCGAACACCGAGTATTGCACGCGCTGTCCGAACCCCTCGCACACCTTCGCCACGCGGCGCAGCCGCTTCTGCCCCGCCTTCGTCGAGGTGTCCACATCGTAGGTGACGAGCAGGTCGATCCGTTGCATAAACGGGCCTCGGAATCAGCGGGCGCGGAAGGGTGGGTAGGCGTCGAGGTCGCCGCGCAGGTGGCGGGCCAGCAGGCGGGCTTGCACGAACGGGAGGAGGCCCACCGGCACGGCCTCCTTGAAGAGCCGGTGGCGGACGGTCTCCTGCTTGCGCTTCTGGTAGGCCGTGAGCACCTCCTTCCGCCCGACCTCGCTGAGGTAGACCGCTCCGCCCGGCCGGGCCTCGAAGTGCTGGAGCCCGAGCTGCTTCCGGTTGATGAGGGTCAGCACGAGCCGGTCGGCCCACCACGCGCGGAACTCCTCCATCAGGTCGAGCGCGAGCGCCGGGCGGCCGGGGCGGAGGACGTGGAGGAAGCCCACCTGCGGGTCCAGTCCGACACTTTCGAGCGCCGCCGTGCAGTCGCCGCGCACGAGCGTGTAGACGAACGAGAGCAGCGCGTTGACCGGATCGCGCGGCGGACGGCGGTTGCGCCCGTCGAAGTGGAAGTCCATCGGCCCGATGAGATGAGGGAACACGGCGAAGTAGACGGCGGCGGCCTGCCCCTCCTCACCACGCACGGTCTCCACGGTGTCGGCCGCCCGAATCCGGTGGACCGCCTCGTCGTGCGCGGCGACGGCGGCCCCCACCGCCCCGGCATCGCCGGTGTCTTCGCGGAGCGCCCGCTTAAGCACGGTCCGCGCCCCGCGCACCTTCCCCAGCACGAACTGCCGCGCCAGCTCCAGCGTCGCCGCCTCGTCGGTGAGCGCGGTGTGCTGGGCGCGGCGGAGCAGCACGTTTCCCGAGACCGGCCCCGCCAATCGCCCCCGGAACCGCCCGCTCCGCGAGCACCACACCACCTCGCGCCCGTCGCGCGCGCACTGCTCGATGAGGTACGGGCTGAGGAGGACGTTGCCGAAGACGACGACCCCACCGAGGTGGTGAAGCGGGATGCGAAACGGCTTCTTCTTCTCGCCGTCCTCGTCGCGCGTCTCCACGCGGAGCGTCTCGTTGTCGAGCCGGAGGTAGGCCCCCTGCGTCTGCACGAAGAGCGTGTTGAGCAACTGCGTCGTCATAGTTCGTCCTCCGGGTCATCGTCGGAATCGTCGGCGAGGCGTTCGACGACGTAGGGCATGCAGGTCTCGATGAGCGAGCAGCGCGGGCAGCGGGCGTCGGCCACCGGCGGAGGCAGCCGCCGCGCCCGCAGCAGCGCCCGGACCTGGCCGACGATCTCCCGCGTCTCGGTGCGGAGCGCGCTCGAAAACGCGACCTCGTGCCGACGGCGGCTCTTGCGGTAATAGAGCGCACCCACCGGCACGTCGCGCCCGAACATCTCCTCCAGACAGAGGGCCTGCGCGCAGAGTTGTATTTCGTCGGCGCGGCGGGCGAGGCGGCTCTTCTTCCGCCCGCCGACTTTGTGCTCAACGGGATACGGCGTTCCGTCCGGCTCGAACTCGACGGCGTCGGCGCGGCCGGTGAGTCCGAGCGTGTCGGAGAAGAGCGGGAGCGCGAGTTCGGTGCGGAGGCCATCGCGCGTCATCCCCTTCGGGGCGTCCACCCGTTCGTGCGCCCGCCGCCCACGCAGCGTGTAGACGTTCTCGTCCCACACCTGCTCGACGTGGATCAGCGCGCACTGCCGGGGGCAGTAGGCGTAGTGCTGGAGCGCCGAGAGGGAGACGATCTCTGCGTCGGGCCAGCCGCCCGGCGGCCGGATCACAGCGGCGGCGGCCTCGTTCACCCCCTCGGCCCTCTTCCCTTTGGAGTCCTCCATCATGGTTCAGGCTATCCGCAAGCGCGTCCGCGTCCAGCCCGGCGGGCGCGTCGAAATCCAGGACGACGCCCTCCCCGAGGGGGCCGACGTCGAAATCCTCCTCTTCCTCCCCGAGACCACAGGGGACGGCGCGCCCGCGTCCTCTCCCGAAACTCCGACCGACCGCTCTCCGATGCCGCTCGACGAGGACGGGCTGCCGATTCTAGCCCCGGTGCCCGAGCGGTCCGGGTACACACTAGCCGATATGATCGGGGCCTGCCCAACAGGCCGGACTGCGGAAGAGATTGACCGCGAGCTCCGCGAACTCCGTGACGAATGGGACTGACGGATCGAATCGGCGGGCGGCGTGTCTACTTCGACGCCAACGTGTTCATCTACGCCGTGGAGCGCGTGTCTCCCTATGCCGAGCCTCTGCGCCCGTTTGTCGAGGCCGTTGGGAGGAATGCCACGCAAGCCGTTACGAGCGAGCTGACGCTGGCCGAGGTTCTCGTCAAGCCCCTCCGCGACGGCCCAGCGGGACTTCAGGCCGAGTACGAGTTGGCTGTCCAGTCCCGAGCCGGCCTGACCGTCGTGCCGATCTCGCGGGCCGTGCTCGTCGAGGCTGCACGGCTCCGCGCCGCGTTCTCGACGCTCAAGCTGCCCGACGCGATCCACGCCGCCACCGCCCGGCTCCACGGCTGCGCCGTCCTGCTCACGAACGACGCCCGCCTCCGCGCCGCGCCCGGCATCGACGTGATCCAACTCAGCGACATCGTGTGAGGTAGTCACGACTCAGTCCACTACCTTCGTGAGCGTGATCCCGTCCGGCAATCCGCCCTCGTCCGCCTTCACCGCGTAATCGTCGAAGCGGCGCGGCACCTCGCTATTCATGCGCTCCACCGTGACGCGCTCGAAGAGGGTGTGTGCGGGGGCGTTGCCGAGCCGGTCGTCGTGGGAGAAGACGTAGAGGCCGCGCAGTGCCATCAGCCCGCGCGAGGCCGAGCGGTCCAGTTCGAAGCCCATTTGGAGCGCGCGCCAGAAGAGCGCGAGGTCGTCTGTATCGAAGCCGGTGTCTTCGGCGAGCATCGGGTTGACGAAGCCGTGGCCGCGGTAGAGGCCGTAGGGGATCATCGCCTTGCGGCCCATCTCTGTCTCCTTGCCCGTGGCCTCCCCGCCCTCCTCTCCTTCGGTGAACTTGACCGCGTCCTCTTCCTTCGTCACCGCTACCCGCGTGATAGATACGTCCTGTGGCACGACGGGGTCAATCGAGCGGGAGAATGTGAGCTGGACCGGGCCGCGCACCTGCCCGGCATTGACCTTTGTCGTCATGACGGCTCCGAAGGCGCGGATGTCATAGAAGTTCTGGCACATCCACGCTCGCGCCTCGTCAATCGTCTCGCGCTTCTCCTTGCTGCCCTTCGAGGTCAGGTCGAGGGCGTCGTAGGCACGCTGGTGCTGGCGGTTGAGGATGCCTCGGTTCTCGATGTAAATCTTGAACCGCTCCTCGTCGCCCTTCGCCACGTCGACGAAGTTGCGGATCTTCCGCTTGATGCACACATCGGTGACGAGGCCCTGCATGGTCTCGGGGTCCACGCGCGGGAGGTTGCCTGCGTCAGGGTCACCGTTGGGGTTGCCGTCGGTAACATCGAAGAGGAAGACAAAGTCGTGGCGTTTGCTCGGGTCGAGGTGGATTTGATCAGGCATGGTCGGGTCGGATAAGGGTGAAAAAGTGGGTCAGGTGTCGGTTCCGTTCGGTGTCTCCGGTGCGTCGTCGGTATCCACATCGGGGCCGTCATAGGGCTTGTATTTCTGCTGGTAGAAACCGAGAGCGAAGAGGCCCTGCTGCTCAGGTGTGAGCGTTTTGGGGAACGAAGGGATCTGCTTGGCGATGTCGCCAAGCCACCCGTCGAGATAGTGATCCTTGCCGCCGCGCTTCTTTCGGAGGTGGCGAGGTGCGGCTGTGCCTTTCGCACGAGTGTGCCGAAGACGGAGGCAGGCGTCGTCGAGGCCGATCCGTAGAAGCGGTCTACAAGTGTGGCGTTGGGGCTGATGGCCTTGCGCTGAATCTTGTCGAGCACGGCGAGCATCCGCCCGCAGTGGTAGGCGGGTTCGGGGTGATCGGGGATGAGGGCTTCGTCTGTCATGGCGTTTGTGGTTGAGGTGAGGACGAGGCGGATGAGTGCGGCACGGGGCCGCGTGACGGGGTGCTCCTTCTCTGCCTTCGCGCGCTGTACGGCTTGGTGGAGAACGCCGATAGGGAGCGGCCGACCCGTGAGGGCGTGAGCGAGGAGCGCCTCCGTCGTCAGGCTCGGCAGATCCTTGAGGTCGCGGACCGTCGCTCCGGCGAGGGCAATCAGCTTGAGCGGCGGGCTCGTACCGTCGTAGCCGGCAATGCGCTGCCGCTCGAAGTAGTCGGCGAGGTTTTGTTGCACCTCGGACAGCGAGAGCGTGAGCCAACTCCGCACGACGAGCCGGCTCTTGTTCGACGAGACGACGAGCGCGTAGAAGTCATTGGCATTGAGGTCCGGTTGCTGCCCCCGCTGTGGGGCGCGGAGCAAGCGCGCTACGTCCTCCTCCGTCGGGTCGGAGAAGAGACGGGCAAAGGCAAACCCTTCGGTCGGCTCCCGCGTCCAGAAGAGCCACGTCGCATTCGAGAGGCGAAGGTGGTGGGCGGGATCGGTGAGCAGGTGGCGGAGAGCCTCGCCGTAGGTCCGGGCACAGTCGAGGCAGAGCGGGGCAATTTCGGACTGCTCCAGCCCGTGCGAGAGGAATGCGCTCGCGTTTCCCGTCACCAGCCCCACTCGGTCCGGCCCGACGAGGAGCTCGACGGGATGGGTCCGGGCAATCGGTTTCTCCTCGCCGCAGAGCAGGCATTCGGCCGTCATCCCGCTCTTGTCGGAGGCGCTGTCTGCCAACCGACTCTGCCAGAACCGGCGCACGGCGGGCCGCCGGTGCAGGAACTCGTCGGCCACACGCGGCACGATGAGGTCGCCCGGCTTCCACGGCTTCTCGGCGAGCGCAGCGCGGGCATGTCCGATTTGCTCGTCGTCGCGGAGCGCTGCAGCGAGGGTAGCAAGCGCCTCGTCGTCGGTGTCCGCGACGGCTTCGTCCAGTAGGCCGAGGTAGGCCGCGTGCCGGTCTTGGGTGCGTGCCGTGATCTTTTCGGAGGCGTCGTCCTCGTCCAGGCCGAGCACATAGTCGGGCTTGTCCACGAGCAGGTACGGCGGTGGGGAGACGCCGGAGCGCTTGGCGTAGGGCGTTGCCAGCGTCAGCCGCTTCTTCTTCGACTCACCCGTCTCCCCGAGGCTGAGCACGCGGCCGCCGGCGCTCACGTCGAGCACCCACGCGACCGACTGCTCCTTGTAGCCTTCGGGGACCTGGGCATCGCCGGGGATGCGGGCGTGGAAATCGCGGAGGCGTTCGAGGATCATGGCGCGACCTCCGCCGGAGCGACATGCTCGTAAAGGTGAGGCGGGACGTGAAGCACGCCGTCCTGCAGCCCGGCGTTGAAGAAAACGGGGACGTTGCGGCTGCTGTCGCCATAGCGAAGGTCGAAAAGCATCCGCCCGAGCGGCTCGGTTCGGTCGATGACCTGCTCGGAGCCGTCGGGCTCAGCGAACGAGGCGGCGAACTCGCGGCAGCCGAGGTACGGACGGTGATAGCACTGCCCGCGCGCGACGCGGCGGCGGAAGATGTCGCGGTGCTTGGCCGGGTGATCGGCGGCTCCCCGTCCGGTGGGTACGGCGTCGGCCTCGATGAGGTAGGCCACGTCGCGGAGGGCGAGGGTGTGGCGCTGCGTCCGGTCGTCCTCGGCGAAGTAGGCGTACCCTTCGCCTTTCTCGAAGGCGCTACGAATCGTCTTCGGCGAGGCTGTGCTGTTGACCTCGTTGCGGAGGACCGCGGCGCGGCGGATCGGCTTGAGGACGTGGATGCGGCGGATTTGCCACTGGAACTCGGGCTTCCAGTAGATCGCTTCGAGCAGGCCGCGTGCGGCGCTCGGCGTCATCACTTCGTAGGAGACGCGCTCGACCTTCATCTCGGGCCGGGTGAAGCAGGCGTAGTCGCCCCAGACTTTGACGACGAGTGGGGGGGAGTAAGGCATGAGCTTTCGGGTTAGACCACACAGGTGTCGGCGTTCGTGGGGATATCCCAGACGAGGCCGCGTGTCGAATGATACTCGCCCGTCCACTTCCAGACGTCGGGAACGATCTCGATGCACAGCCCGTCGCGCTGTGCCCGCTCGTGCTCATCCGTGCGGAGGCTGACGAGGAAGGGTTGGAGATCACGGAAATCCTTACTTTTTGCGACGCCTTTGCCTCGGAGCCGCTTCAGCAGCGCGTCGATCCGGTCCTGCTCCGGGCCGTACTCCACGACGACGGGTACGCCCTCGTCTTCGATGAGGCGGTAGGCGCGGGCCGTCTGCTCGAAGTTCAGCCCGGCGCGGAGCCGCTGTACGCCGTCGCGGTCGGTGTCGCGCTGGGCGTAGAGTAGGCGGAAGTAGCGCTCGACCACGGCGGGGTCGTCGAAGTCGAGGCCAGGGTCCTCGCGGAGGAGGTGGCCGACTTTCTCCGCGCCTGCGCGGTACTCGCCCGGCGGCAACCCGCCCTCGGCCGGGCGGAAGACGACAACCCGGCCGACATCCCGCTTCCCCTCGCGGTTGCAGCGTCCGGCAGCCTGGATGATTCGGTCGAGCGGACCGAGAGCGCGGAGCACGAGGGGGAAGTCGAGGTCCACGCCCGCCTCCACGACCTGCGTGCTGACGAGTCGCACGGGCTCGCCCTCCCGCAGCCGGCGACGAACATCAGCCAGCACGGCCCGGCGGTGCGCGCCGCAGAGCAGCGTCGAGAGGTGGAACAGGCCGTCCTCCGTCGGCAGATGGTCGAGCAGGGCGAGGGCGTCCTTTTTCGTGTTGAGCACGGCGAGGGCCTGCGGCTCGGCCTCCATCGCGTCGGCTGCTTGCTCCCACGTCCACGGCTCCGGCTCGATGGTGTACTCGACCCGCTTGAGCCGCCGGAAGAGGTCGAGCGGATCGGCGACGATCTCTTCGACGTGCTCGAACCCGGCAAAGCCGTCGCGGTCGGCGAGGGCGGGCGGTGTGGCGGTGCAGAGCAGGACCGTCACGCCGTAGTCGCGGACGAGGGTGCGGAGTACGTCGAGCGTGGGGGCGAGCAGGCGGATCGGGAGGGTCTGCACCTCGTCGAGGACGATCACGCTGCGGGCGAGTCGGTGGAGCTTGCGGATCCGGCTGTTCCGGTTGGCAAAGAGGCTCTCCAGGAGCTGCACAGTCGTCGTCACGATGACCGGCGCGTCCCAGTTCTGCGCTGTGAGCCGAGCGCGCAACTCGCTCTCTGACGCCTTGCCCGCCTCCTCCCGGCCGGGGGAGGCGCTGTGGTGTTCGAGTACGGCCTCGTCGCCGAAGACCGCGCGGTACACGTCAGCGTTCTGCTCGATGATACTCGTGTAAGGGAGGGCGACGACGACGCGCCGCTGCCCATACCCGAGCGCATGCTGGAGAGCAAAGGCCATCGCCGAGCGGGTCTTGCCGCCGCCCGTCGGCACCGTCAGGCGATACACACCGGGCGGCTTCTTGGCCGCCGCAATGCAAGCATGGTAGACCTCGGCGCGAGCCGCGTTCACGTCGCCCGTCGCGCTGTCCATCAGCCGCTCCTGATCTGCGCGGAGGGCTTCCCAGAGCGGAGCGAGGTCGCCCTCGCGCTCACGCAGCGCCGCCACGTCCGGTTCGAAGAAGCGTTCGGTGTCGAGGCAGTCTGCATCCACGAGCGCCGAGTGCAGCATCCGCAGCCACAGCTCGGAGGCGTGGCCGGAGCGCGCATAGCTCGGTACGTCGCCCGGTCCTACTTCGGGGGCGCGGCCGGCGAGGAGGGGCCGGGCGGCTTCCAGCGCCGTCCGTATGCGGGGCTCGTCTCGCTTCCGCTCGATACGGTCTTTCAGCCTGCCGTGGTCGGCGAGTCCGCCGTGGTGACCTGCCGCGTTGAACGCGAGGGGTTCGAGCACCTCCAGCGCCGCGAGCATCCCGGCGCTGGAATGATCGGGACCGGGAGGGGTCGCTGCCTCATCGTTGAGGTACGCTTGCACGTCGGGCGCGACCTTCCCAGCATCGTGCCACCACCCCAGCCATTCGGCCACTGCTTCCGAACCGAACGCGGCGGCGAAGTCGCGTGCTAGCGTAGCCACACCCGGCGCATGAGCCGAAATCTCCGGCGCGTCGTCGAAGAGCGGCTGCGGCGGCCGGCCGGAGTGGGCGATGAGGGGCATAGGGGCGAGGACGAATGGATTGAGCAGGAGCTACGGCCGCCTACTGACGACAGTGTGTCGTGCTTGAGAGAGACGCGGTTGAGAGAGCCCCGGAGGTCCTACCTGTGGTGACGCAGGCAGCTTTCTGGTGTGCGCGAACCCTGAGTGAGCGTGAGATTCCTGGAGGGTCCGCGCTCTTTCGCTTGCTCGAACATAGTTATGGCGGGGGAAATACACACCGCTCCCGTCTATTTCATAGGGGGAGGGTAACACGATCCGCTGATTGCTACTATTTTATCGCGGTAGCAGCCGTCCTTCGGGGCGGCTGAGGATTGAAACTTCTACGTGGGCGGCTTGATGATTCAGCCGCAACTCGTAACCGGCGTCACCTACAACGCTGATACGAAGGTAGCAGCCGTCCTTCGGGGCGGCTGAGGATTGAAACCATGCTCCCTCGCTCGATTCAGCGGAAGTACCGGGCGCGTAGCAGCCGTCCTTCGGGGCGGCTGAGGATTGAAACACCGAGTCCACCATCCCCTCGATGAGGCGGGGGTTCAGGTAGCAGCCGTCCTTCGGGGCGGCTGAGGATTGAAACTCGTGCGCCTGGGGAACGACGAGGCGCTGCGGGGAGGGTAGCAGCCGTCCTTCGGGGCGGCTGAGGATTGAAACACGTGGATGAGCGCGCCGTCGGCCCCGTAGCCGAACAGTAGCAGCCGTCCTTCGGGGCGGCTGAGGATTGAAACGCTTTAGCCGTGGGAGTATGTCAAGGCAAGCTCAGGCGCACGTAGCAGCCGTCCTTCGGGGCGGCTGAGGATTGAAACGAGGACTACCTCCGGAAGCCGGACTACTGGGAGCGGGGTAGCAGCCGTCCTTCGGGGCGGCTGAGGATTGAAACCAGCACTCAGCGCGGAACTGGTCGAGGAGGCCGGTTGTAGCAGCCGTCCTTCGGGGCGGCTGAGGATTGAAACTGCCGTGGGGAGTCCGCCGTCAGCCATCGCTCGTGTCGGTAGCAGCCGTCCTTCGGGGCGGCTGAGGATTGAAACTCGCTGAAGAGGGTGATGGAGCGACGGATGCGCCGGAGGTAGCAGCCGTCCTTCGGGGCGGCTGAGGATTGAAACTGGATCTCGTCGATGAACACCGGCCGAGGCCGCATCATGTAGCAGCCGTCCTTCGGGGCGGCTGAGGATTGAAACGAGGTCGTACCGGGTCACCTCGGCGAGGCGGACCGGGTAGCAGCCGTCCTTCGGGGCGGCTGAGGATTGAAACGCCGCCGCGGCGAAGCACGCCGCCGCGAGGGTGGGGTAGCAGCCGTCCTTCGGGGCGGCTGAGGATTGAAACCAGCGCAGCCTCGGCCTCGGGCGCACGGCCTCCCGCGTAGCAGCCGTCCTTCGGGGCGGCTGAGGATTGAAACATCGGGTAAAGAGATTGGTCTGGATCGGGACTGCCAGGGTAGCAGCCGTCCTTCGGGGCGGCTGAGGATTGAAACGGCAGGGCACATAAAACCTCCGCGAGCGTGGGGGCGGGTAGCAGCCGTCCTTCGGGGCGGCTGAGGATTGAAACAGTATGGAATGAACACAAAAAAGCCCCGGCACGGGAGTGTAGCAGCCGTCCTTCGGGGCGGCTGAGGATTGAAACGCTACATCGCTGCGTAGTCCGTCCGACTGTCTCGTAGCAGCCGTCCTTCGGGGCGGCTGAGGATTGAAACCTGTTCCTCATCCTCTACGGCGTGACGAACCCGGTCGGGTAGCAGCCGTCCTTCGGGGCGGCTGAGGATTGAAACCCGTTCGCCTGCGCCCATTCGATAGCGCGGGCGTGGTAGCAGCCGTCCTTCGGGGCGGCTGAGGATTGAAACGACGTGCCGCTCGACGTGCTGGGGGGTGAGCCATGAGTAGCAGCCGTCCTTCGGGGCGGCTGAGGATTGAAACGTCTACCTATCGGACGGGAGCAACCCGGCCGCGCACCGTAGCAGCCGTCCTTCGGGGCGGCTGAGGATTGAAACTTCTACGTGGACGGGCAAACATCCGGACGCGGCAGGTAGCAGCCGTCCTTCGGGGCGGCTGAGGATTGAAACGAGGAGATCAGCGCCGCCGCCCATGCCGTGGCGGGTAGCAGCCGTCCTTCGGGGCGGCTGAGGATTGAAACTCATGATAAAAGGGGTTGAGGTTGGCACAGGCGGTAGCAGCCGTCCTTCGGGGCGGCTGAGGATTGAAACAGTATGGAATGAACACAAAAAAGCCCCGGCACGGGAGTGTAGCAGCCGTCCTTCGGGGCGGCTGAGGATTGAAACAGCGAGGGCGATCCGCCGCTCACCTACCTGGCCGGTAGCAGCCGTCCTTCGGGGCGGCTGAGGATTGAAACCTGCTTGACGGTAGGGTCTGTACAAAATGCGCAAAGTAGCAGCCGTCCTTCGGGGCGGCTGAGGATTGAAACACGAGCGCGCTCGGGGCCTCGCTCGTGAACGCGGGGTAGCAGCCGTCCTTCGGGGCGGCTGAGGATTGAAACTGCAGGTGAGGAGGTGCGACGATGATGCTCACCGTAGCAGCCGTCCTTCGGGGCGGCTGAGGATTGAAACACCGACTCCCTCTAGCCCCTCGCCGACGTATCCGGTGTAGCAGCCGTCCTTCGGGGCGGCTGAGGATTGAAACGCGGCGGCTCGCGGCTGTCAGTTCGACCTCGTTTAGTAGCAGCCGTCCTTCGGGGCGGCTGAGGATTGAAACGCGGCGGGGTGAGACGTACACGCTCGACTGCACGGCGAGTAGCAGCCGTCCTTCGGGGCGGCTGAGGATTGAAACGCGTTGACGTAGGTGAGGAGGCCCGCCGCCGTCACGTAGCAGCCGTCCTTCGGGGCGGCTGAGGATTGAAACGTCACGAGGTCGCCGGGGAGGGCGAAGGTGACGACGGTAGCAGCCGTCCTTCGGGGCGGCTGAGGATTGAAACGTCTACGCTACCGCGTTCGACGGGAATGCGGCGGGCGAGTAGCAGCCGTCCTTCGGGGCGGCTGAGGATTGAAACCCGGTTCTTCTCCGCCAAGCCCCCGGCCGAACTGGCGTAGCAGCCGTCCTTCGGGGCGGCTGAGGATTGAAACATATCCGCTCCGCTTTGAAGTAGAAGCCGTTCGGCGGGGTAGCAGCCGTCCTTCGGGGCGGCTGAGGATTGAAACCGAGAGCCGTCATTATTCCGCTGTTTCGACAGGAGTAGTAGCAGCCGTCCTTCGGGGCGGCTGAGGATTGAAACCCCAGCAGCGCATGTTGCCCGAGCAGGTCCGCGCCTTCGTAGCAGCCGTCCTTCGGGGCGGCTGAGGATTGAAACAGAGTCGAACCCCTCCTCGTCACGCTCCTCGCTTTCCTGGTAGCAGCCGTCCTTCGGGGCGGCTGAGGATTGAAACCAGGGCGTGAAGTCCGTGGTGTCGAACCTCAACCTCGTAGCAGCCGGTCTTCGGGCCGGCTGAGGATTGAAACATCTCGACGCCGTAGATGGGGTGCTCGCCGGGGGGTAGCAGCTGGTCTTCGGGCCGGCTGCTACGGCGTTTCGTCTCGGAGGACGTCGAGGTAGAACCGGGCCGTCGTGCGGGGAGCCTCCAGCATCGGCGCGTGCCCGATGTCCGGCAGGAGGACGACGCGGAGTTCCGGCACGCGCTCGGCCCAGACGCGGGCGCTCGACGGGTCGATGATCCGGTCATCGGCACCGAAGAGGAGGAAGACCGGCATCGCGAGGCGGGGCAGGTCGTCCGTGACGATGTCGGGCGGGTTGTTGATGTCGCGCCAGATCTTCTGATTCTGCGGGGCGCGGTCTGCGTACTCCCGCGCCAGCACCTCACCGGCGGGCCACGGCAGGTCGGGCGGGTGGTTGAAGGCGAGCGCGGTCAGGCTGTCGTACCCGGCTGACGTCGTTGGAATGAGTGGGTTCTCCCCTTCAGCGAGCGCTTCTCGCAGCGGACTCGGCTCCGGGGGCACGACACCCGCCGGGTCGAGCAGGAAGAGCGTCGTCACGCGCTCCGGGTGGGCGAGCGCGAGCCGCGTCGCCACGAGCCCGCCGAGCGAGTTGCCGGCGAGGTGGAAACGTCCCACGCCGATCTCGTCCAGCGCAGCCACCATGCCGTCCACGAGCGTCGCCACGTCGTACGTCGCGGCCGGGTCGAACGTGCTCTCGCCGTGCCCCGGCATATCGAGCGCGACGACGCGCAGCGAGTCCGGGAGGTGTGGGACGAAGCGGACCCAGTGGTTCTTGTTCGCGGCGAAGCCGTGCAGCAGGACGACGGTCGGCCCCGGTGCCTCGCGTTCGAGGTAGGCCATCTGCCCGGCTCGGGTGTGTACCTCATGCGCGTCGAGACTGGCTGCGCGCTGCTCGGCGTGCAAACCGACATCGTAGAGCGTGTGCCGCACGGAGGCGCAGCCGGTGAGGGCGAGGAGGCAGCAGAGAAAGTAGAGTGTGGCGGGGCATCGGACGGGCAGAGGAGGGTGGGTGGACGTAGGGGCGATCCCACGGGCCACGTGGTCGCCGTGCCCGGAGGCAGCGACACCGAACCGGATCAGAGGGGGAGGTCGCTCCGGGCGTTCACGTTGCGCAGCGGCTCGTCGGGGAGCGGGACGGTGCACACCGTCAGCCGGCCGAGGAAGGCATACAGCGCCCGTTTGCCCGCCGCGAGCTGCTCTTCGGCGACCGGTTGCACGCGCCGGTGGTAGCACGCACACAGCGGCTGGTTCCATCCGTCGGGTGTCACGGCGACGACGGCCTCGACGACGTCGGTTCGGGCCTCGACGAGTGAGCGGAGCGCCGCCGTAGTGAGGAACGGCAGGTCGCAGGCGACGACGAGCAGCCACGGCGTCTCCGACGCTGCGAGCCCGGCCGCGAGCCCGGCGAGCGGACCGGCGTTCGGCACGCGGTCTGCGACGAACCGGGCGGGGCCGGGGAGGGAATACGTCGTGCCCGCATCTCGCACGCTGACGAGGACTTCGGTGCAGAGCGGGGCGAGCGCATCGTACACCCGCTCGATCATCGCCCGCCCTTCGACGGACGCGAGGGCCTTGTCCGTCCCGAACCGCCGGCTCCGGCCGCCGGCGAGCAGGAGCCCGGTCAGGTCAGGGCGCATCGGCGAGCGGATGGGGGAAGGCGCCCTCTTCGTCCGGCCGTTTGTGCAGGCACTCGAAATCCTTCTCGACGAGGAGCGCGAGGGTGCATCCACCGCCCGCGTTCTGCGTCCCCTCGAAGCCGACCCGCTCCGAATCGGCCCACGGAGCCACCCACGCGCGCGGGGCGAACACGGTGAGCGTGTCGTCGCCGAACTCAGCGCTGAGTTCGGCGGCGTCGGATGACCGGAGGGCGTACGTCAGCGTCCGGCCGGGGCCGAAGTGGGCGGTGCCTTCGACGTAGCCGTCGGCGGCGAAGTGGGCGACCTCGGGCTGGGTCAGGCGGAGACGGATCGAGTCGCCTTGGATGCGGAGCTTCATAATGCGATGCGTTCGGGGGCGGTGTACACGTTGAACCGGCCGTTGCGGACGAACCCGAGGAGCGTCATCCCGAACTCGGCAGCGAGGCTGACGGCGAGCGAGGACGGCGCGCTGACGGCGGCGAGAATCGGGATGCCGGCCATGAGCGCTTTCTGCGCGAGCTCGAAGCTGGCCCGCCCGCTGACGAGGAGGACGCTCTCGGAAAGCGGCAGCCGGTCCTCGAAAAAGAACGACCCGACGAGCTTGTCGACGGCGTTGTGCCGGCCGATGTCCTCGCGGACACGGAGGAGGTCGCCGTCGGGGGTGAAGAGGGCGGCGGCGTGAAGGCCGCCGGTCTGCTCGAACACATCCTGTGCCGCCCGCAGCGTCGCCGGCAATCGGTGGACGACGGCGGGGTCGAGCCGGGGTTGCCCTGCCGGGAGCGCCGGACACCCCGTCACTTCGAGCGCTTCGAGCGACGTCTTGCCGCAGACGCCGCAGCTCGACGTGGTGTAGAAATTCCGCTCGATCCGCTTCGCGTCGAACCTCACGCCGGGGGCGAGGCGGACGGTGAGGACGTTGTGGCTCGTCTGCACGTCCGTGATCGGGCAGTGCTGCGTGCCTTCGACCTCGCTTGCCTCGCGCACGATGCCCTCGCCGACGAGAAAGCCGACGGCGAGCTCGGCATCGTGGCCCGGCGTCCGCATCGTGACGGCGATCTGACGAAGGCGGGGCGCGCCGTGCTCCTCATACTGCAGCCGGATTTCGAGCGGCTCTTCGACGGCGAGCCGGTCGTCGTCGGCGCGCACCGATCCGTCGCGCACCCGATGAACAGGTACATGGACAACCTTGGGATCGGCGGTGGCAGAAGTCACGGGCGTGGGCGTGGGATCACCGTAGCGTCATGCGGACACAAGGGCTACGATGAAGGCGAGGGCCGAGAGGATCAAGCATAGCGGGGAATAGAGGCGGGTATCGAGTTCGGCGAAGCGTGTCCCGCGCACGCGCTTGAAGAAGCCGGCGTAGCGAAAATCGCCGATGGACCGCAGGAGGAAGATGGCGGCCAGCGCCCAGATACCAAAGCGAATCAGCACGCGTGGAACCGGAAGAGTGACGACACCCGCTGCGCCGAGAGCTACGAGGGCTGCTACGAGAAGCAATACAGCAACGACAACCGTCGCTCCCGGCCCTGGAGTAAAGACGGGCTGCCCGCCGGTTTTCTCGTCGGCCGAGTCTTCCGGTCGGGTTGGTACGACAGCCTCGCTTCCCCACGTTCCACCGAGTGCCCAGTAGAGATGGAGCCCCGCGAGCGCGGCGAGGACGGTGGCGAGCAGGATGGCAAATGCGAAAGCCATAAGGCCGATGTTAATCCGCGTCTTCAGTGAGACGTGCGCCGAGCGAGCCGAGGAGCGTGACGACGGCGTCGAGGCCGCGGCGGACGTCGTCGTCGTGGAGCCGCCGGGTGAGGGCGATGAAGCCGGGCGGGTCGTCGTCACGCCGGAGCCGCTCGCCGGCGTCGCCGAGCCCGTGCGCGAGGGCATCGAAAAACCGACTTGTCCCGTCGGCGTCGAGCTGGCCGAGGAAGCGGCCGAGGACGAGGAGGGTGGAGAGGCCGTTGCGGCCTCCGGGCGTGTCGAGGTGCTTGAGGGGCACGGCGACCGCATCCTCGAACCGGGCGAGTAGGTCGTGGAGGAGGCGGAGGGTGCCCGTCTCGTGCATCGTTTCGAGCAGACGTTCGAGGTCGTCGCGCGCGGTGAACGCCTGCTGACCGGGCGGGTGCGGCGGCGGGGTGTAGGCGAGGGGCTGGGCCATCGGCAGGGGGGTGTGGGCGGGCGGGAGGGAGGGTGGGAGTTGGCTTCGAATGAGGACGGAGGGAACCCCACCCCCATCCTCCCTACTGTCCTTCAGCGGACGCGGTCGTAGGCTTTCGGTTCGTCTTCGTCGTAGCCGATGGGCGGCGACGGATGGGTGGGGAACGTGTAATCCGGACGCGCCCGCTTACGCTCGGCCTCGGCCCCGCGCTGCGGCGTCGGATTCCCGTAGCGGTGGTGCGTGGCCGGGAGTGGTCGTCGCCCCCGCTCACCGAGCTTCTCCATCCGCACGGCGACCTCTTTGTACGCCGGCGTGTGGCTGTCGGGATCGACGACGTTCGAGGTGAGGAGGTTCACAGGGTGTTCGGACGAGGTCATCGGCATGTAGAGCTCGCCGTCGCGGACCTGGTCGGAGACGAGGACCTGCACCTTCACCGCCCCGCGCTCCGAGACGAGCCGGACCCAGTCGCCGGTCTCCAGCGCGCGCTCGGCCGCGAGCGCTTCCGAGACCTCGACGAAGGTGCCGGGGACGAGCGCGTTCAGCCCGGCCGAGCGGTGCGTCATGTTGCCCTCGTGGAAGTGCTCGAGGAGGCGGCCCGAGTTGAGGTGGAGGTCGTAGGTCTCGTTCGGTTGGTCGCTCGGCTCGGTCCACGCCAGCGGGTAGAGCCGGGCCTTGCCCTCGGGGAGGTGGAATCCCTCGGTGTAGAGCAGCGGCGTGTCGGTGCCGTCGGCCTCGACGGGCCAGCAGAGCGACTGGTAGCCGGCGAGGCGGGCATACGTGACCCCGGCAAACATCGGGGTGCAGGCGGCGATCTCGTCCATGATTTCGCTGGGGTGGGCATACGTCCAGTCGTGGCCGAGGCGACGGGCGAGGTCGGAGAGGATTTCCCAGTCGGGCCGCGAGCCGCCGAGCGGCTCCATCACCCGGTAGAGCCGTTGGATGCGGCGCTCGGTGTTGACGAACGTGCCCTCCTTTTCGAGTGACGGGCACGCGGCGAGGACGACGTCGGCGAAGCCCGCCGAGGTCGTGAAGAAGAGGTCCTGCACGGCGAAGAAGTCGAGCTTGGCGAGGGCGTCCTGCACGTAATGGATGTTCGCGTCCACGAGCGCGATCTCCTCGCCGACGAGGAACAGCGCCTTCAGCGTTCCGTCGTGGATCGCGTCGATCATCTCGCGGTTGTCGAGCCCCTTCTTCGGGTTCAGCTCGACGCCCCAGAAGTCCTCGAACTTATTCCGATTGGCCTCGTCGCCCACCTTTTGGTAGCCGGGGAAGAAGGTGTTGATCGAGCCGAAGTCCGAGCAGCCCTGGACGTTGTTGTGGCCGCGCAGCGGATAGCCGCCCGTGCCCGGCCGGCCGAAGTTGCCGGTGACGAGGAGGAGGTTCGCGATCGCCGTGCTCGTGTCGCTCCCCATCTTGTGCTGCGTCACGCCCATCGCCCACAGCCCGCAGACGGACTTGGCGGCAGCGATTTGCTGGGCCACGTCTTTCAGCGTCTCGGCCGGAATCCCGGTCCGCTCTTCGGCGAAGGTGAGGGTGAACGGCTCCAAGCTCTCGCGGTAGACGGCGAGGTGGTTCACCTTGTCGCGGAGGAAATCCTTCGCCTCCCAGCCCTGGTCGAGGATGTATTTGGTGACGGCGCTCAGCCAGATCAGGTCGGTGCCGGGGTTCGGGCGGAGGAACACATCGGCGCGCTGCGCGAGCTCGTGCTGGCGGAGGTCGGCGACGATGACGGTCTGGCCGCGCTGCTTCTGGGCGCGCTTGATCCGGGCGGCGAGGACGGGGTGCGAGATTGCCGTGTTCGAGCCGACGATGAACACGAGGTCGGCGTTCTCGATGTCCGTCATCGTCCCGGCGTCGCCGCCGTAGCCCACGGTGCGCCACAGCCCCATCGTGGCGGGGGCCTGGCAGTAGCGCGAGCAGTTGTCCACGTTGTTCGTCCCGAAGACGGCGCGGGCGAGCTTCTGCACGAGGTAGCTCTCCTCGTTCGTCGCCTTCGACGAGGCGATGAACGCGACGCTGTCCGGCCCGTGCTCGTCGGCAATGGCGCGCATCCGAGCCGCCACCGTGTCGAGCGCCTCGTCCCACGTCGCCTCGCGAAAGCGGGCGGCCTCGCCCTCGTCCTCGCGGACGAGCGGAGCGCGCAGCCGGTCCGGGCTGTTGACGTAGTCCCACCCGAACTTGCCCTTGACGCACGTCGAGATCCCGTTCGCCGGCCCCTCGCCTGTTGGCTCGACCTTGAGGATGCGGCGGCCCTTCGTCCACACCTCGAACGAGCACCCGACGCCGCAGTAGGTGCAGACGGTCTTGGTCCGCTCGATGCTCGCGTCGCGCATCGCCGCGTCCACCTCCGAGATCGCGAAGATCGGCTCCAGCCCGATGTAGGGCTCGACGGCCTTGACGAGGTCGATGGACGGCGTGCGGACGTTCTCCTGAAGCCCGGTGAAGTGGCCGGCCTGCCCGATCATCGTCTTCTCCATGAGCGCGTTGCAGGGGCACACCGTCACGCAGTGCCCGCACGAAACGCACGACGAGCCCTCGATCTGCGTCCCGCCGTCCCACAGCACGCGCGGGGCCTCGGCTTCCCAGTCGATCGACAGGGTCTCCTGCACCTGGACGTTCTGGCACGCCTCGACGCAGCGGGCGCAGAGGATGCACTGGTCGGGGTCGTACTGGTAGAACGGGTTGCTCGCGTCCACCTCGTAGGGCTTGCGCTGGAAGGGGTAGCGCTGGTGCCGGAAGTGGAACGCGTGCGCGTCGTTGTGGAGGGTGCAGTCGCCGTTGTTGCGGTCGCAGATCGTGCAGTAGAGGTTGTGGTGGCCGAGGAGTCGGTGCATGGCCTCGGCACGGGCGTCGGCCGCCTCGGGGTCGAAGGTGTCCACGACGAGGCCGTCGGTGACGGGCGTGGCGCAGGCGCGGCGGAGGTCGCCGTCGGCGCGGACGAGGCAGGTGTCGCACGTCTGCGGCGCGCCGAGTTGAGGCCCCGGGCCGCGCGGCGTCATGTAACAGGTGTGCGGGATGCGCTCGCCGAGCCGGTCGAGGAGGTCGGCGAGGGGCTCGCCGGGGAGGGCGGGGACGGCGCGGCCGTTGACGTGGACGGTAGCGGTGCCGACCGAGGCGGGATCTTCCATGGGTAGCCGTAAGTGGAGGGGGCTTGAAGATGCAGCCACGCCGCCAGAGTTCCAATTGGACGTACGGGGGCGGCTGAGGTGAGGTCGAAGAACTACTGAATCTTCCGGAGCAGCGACACCGCGTCGGCGATCTTGACCGGCTCTGCCGCCGATGCGGGCGAAGGCCTCCGTGCACTCGTCGCGTCTCACGCTCACCCGCTGGGCGAGGGCCTCGGCGAGCGCCTCGTCGAGCCCCTCGCGCATCTCGGTCCGCCGCATCTCGACTAACTCCACCTCGTCCAGCGCCCCGGCGTCGGCCGAGCGAGGATCGCCCGTCAGCAGCGACATCTCGCGTCAGCAGGACATCTCGCCGACGACCTCACTCGGCCCGATCTCGGCGACGAGCACACGCCGCCCGTCCGGTGCCGGCACGCGGATTCGACGCGACCCCGCAGGACGACGAACATCGAACCCCTCCCTGGGCGCTTCGAGGATCTGCTCGCCCGGTCCTCTTGCTCGCCGCCCCGGTTGGATCGTCCTACGCCAAGTCGCTCCGGAGGAACTATGCGCTCGCGATGGCTCCATCCTCATGCTGACGCCCCGTGGAACAACACAGCGTTAATTATTAGTGTTTTAATTCAAATGAGTCTATAGGAAAGATCCCGGCGCCGTCCTACGTTGCTCGCTCTGCCCCTCCGAGTTGGCCTTCCACCCTTGCTAGTCCTCACCGTGTGTGCAGGTGTACAGGAGTGGCTTCCGCTCGTAGCAGCACGTGTCGCTCGCCGGCCCGCGGACGTTGAGTGATGGGCGCGGCCGTGTCAGCTGCAAACTGATTGGAGAAGGCGCAAATGAAGAAGCCCGCCATCCTGGCGGTTGATGACGATCCCGTCGTCCTCGGTGCCATCGAGCGCGACCTGCAGCAGCAGTATCGTGCAGGCTATCGTGTCATGAAAGCGACGTCCGCGGCGGAGGGCCTCGACGCGGCCAGGGAGCTCGCGGCGCGCAACACGCCGGTTGCCCTCTTTCTTGTGGACCAGCGTATGCCCGGCATGTCGGGCACCGAGCTGCTGCGCGAGGTAGTGAAACTGCACCCCGGGTCACGGCGCGTGTTGCTCACCGCGTACGCGGATAATGACGCCGCGATCGCCGGCATCAACGAGATTGCGCTCGATCACTACCTGATGAAGCCGTGGGACCCGCCGGAACAACGGCTGTACCCGGTGCTCGACGACCTCCTCGCTGAATGGCAGGCGCGCGTGCGTCCTGCCTTTAAAGGCATTCGCGTGCTCGGCTCGCAGTGGTCGCCGCAGTCGTTTGCGACGAAGGAGTTCCTCTCTCGCAACCGCGTGCCGTACGAGTGGGTGGACCTCGACCTCGACGCTCCGGCGCGCGCGATCGCCGAGTCACTCGCCGGCGACCTCACGCGCCTCCCGGTGGTGATCTTCCCCGACGGTGCCCACCTCGTCGCGCCGACAACGGTGCAGCTGGCGTCACAGGTCGGCATGCAGACGCACGCGAACCACCCGTTCTATGACGTCGTCGTGATCGGCGGTGGGCCTGCCGGTCTGGCGAACGCGGTCTATGCGGCGTCGGAGGGATTGCGCACGGTCCTCGTCGAATCGCAGGCCGCGGGCGGGCAGGCAGGGACCAGTTCGCTGATCGAGAACTATCTCGGCTTCCCTGTCGGCGTCACCGGTGCCGACCTCGCACAGCGAGCTACCGCCCAGGCACAGCGGTTTGGGGCAGAGCTGCTCACCGGGCAGGAGGTCGTCTCGCTGCGCCGCGAAGACCCGTACCGCGTGGTGGTGCTCGCCGACGGCACCGAGCTCAATGCGTACTGCGTGGTCATCACCACCGGCATGACCACACGCATGCTCGACGTGCCCGGCCTCGAGCCGCTGCATGGGGTAGGGGTCTATTACGGAGCGGCGATGACGGAGGCGGCGCGGTACCGGGACGAGGACGTCTGTGTCGTTGGAGGCGCCAACTCGGCGGGTCAGGGCGCGCTGTTCTTCTCGCGCTACGCACGCCGAGTGACGATGCTCATCCGCGCTTGCGACCTCCATGCCGCGATGTCACAGTATCTCGTGGACCGCATCCTTGCCGCGCCGAACATCGACGTAGTGAACGGGGTGGAAATCGAGAGCGTGCAGGGGGAGCGGTCGCTGGAGTTGGTGACCGTGAAGTCCACGGATTCGGGCGAGCAGCGCACGATCCCGGCGTCCGCCATGTTCATCTTCATCGGCGTACGGCCGCACACCGACACCTTTGCGGGTGTCCTCGAATGTGACGAGGCCGGGTTCGTCCTTACCGGCACCGACCTGCCGCAGGAGCACGGCCGACCTCGGGGATGGACGCTCGAGCGGACGCCGTTCATGTTCGAGACGAGCATCCCCGGTGTGTTCGCTGCCGGCGACGTACGCTCGGGTGCCAACCGCCGCGTGGCTGCCGCGGTGGGCGAGGGCTCGGCGACGATCCACTCGGTGCACCGTTATCTGCTCACGGTTTGACTCAGCATGGGAGATGGCATGGAAGAGGATATGATCTCCCGTCTGGCGCAGCACCGCGCTCTCGGCCATGCGCCCGTGAACGAGCACGCGTGGCTGGCAGCGCATGGGGTGAAGAACACGTTCGATGCTGGAACCGTGGTGTCGGTCAAGGGCGAGCAGGTATCGACGATGTTCGTGATATTTGTTGGGCATGTCGTCATTCGCATGGACCGCGGTGCCGGCTCGCACAAGATTTTCGAGTGGCGGGGCGGCGACGTGGCTGGCATCATGCCGTACTCGCGAGGGTCGTCACCGCCGAACGATGGGGTGGCAGAGGAACCCACGGAGGTTTTGTCGATCGCGAAGGAATGGTTCCCGGAGATGATCCGTGAGTGTCCGGCGATCACGACTACGCTAGTGCATATCATGTTGGATCGCGCGCGCCAGTTCAGGTCGAGCGAACTTCGCGACGAGAAGCTCATCTCCCTCGGCAAGCTGGCCGCTGGTCTGGCGCACGAACTGAACAACCCAGCATCGGCCGTGATGCGCAGCGCCAAGACGCTCACCCAGAGCCTCGGCGCCGCGGAGCAAGCGTCCCGACAGCTCGCGGCGGCTCATCTGTCCGACGCGCAGTTCGCGTCCATCGAAACGGCGCGCACGATGTGTGGCGCTCCACAGCTGCCGTTATCATCCGTCGCTCGCGCCGACCGTGAGGATGCGATCGGCGATTGGTTGGCCGATCATGGCGCCAACCAAGAATGCGCGCTTCCGCTCACCGATACCGGCCTCACGCTGGACGCGCTCGACACGCTCGCCACTGATGTCAGGGGCGATGCGCTTGACGCCTCCCTCAGGTGGATTGCCGCCTGCTGCCTCGTGCGGGCGCTGTCCATTGAGATCGAGACCGCGGCGTCGCGCATCCACGACCTGGTTGGTGCAGCGAAGGGCTTCTCGTACATGGATCACGCGCCCACGCCGGAGGCGGTCGACATCCGCCGTGGGATCGCCGACACGCTCACAATGCTCGGAGCGAAAACGCGCGCGAAGTCGGTGAGCGTGTCGGTGGATCTCGCGGACGACCTGCCGCGCGCCCACGCGGTGGGTGCCGAGCTCAATCAGGTGTGGATGAATCTGATCGACAACGCGCTCGACGCCGTCGCAGTGGGGGGGAATGTTGCCGTGAACGCCGCACGGGAGCTCGATTTTGTGGTGGTGAAGATCATCGACGACGGCCCCGGCATTCCCCCTGCGATTCAGGAACGCATCTTCGACCCCTTCTTCACGACGAAGGGCGTGGGCAAGGGCACGGGGCTGGGTCTCGACATCGTGCGGCGCCTCGTGCAGCGGCACGATGGAGAGATTGCGGTGGAGTCCAAGCCCGGACGGACAGAATTCCAGGTGAGGCTTCCGGTGGAGAAGTGAGCGTGTCAATCCGCCGGTTTGGGCGCGGTGAGCCCGGTAGCTCGCTCCTTTCACAGAGTTAGGTAAAAGCGAAAACCGCCCTTCCTGGTAACAGGAAGGGCGGTTTTAAGGTGTGGAGCTAAGCGGGTTCGAACCGCTGACCGTCGCCGAACTCCTCCACGGGATCTACCTCCTGAGCTACTTCGGAGCTAACCGAAAGGGCATGAAGCCTCCGGCTTCAGCCGCAGGCAAGGTCATCGTCTTCTTGTACACCTCCCCAGATTGGTAGTTGTATATCCATATTCGCGCCTATCCCCTGAGCGCACGGGGCGCGATTCGAGCAAGAGCAGAGGGGAGCACGCCTAGGCGTGCTCCCCTCTGGAGTCAAGTGCATCGAGTAAGTGGCGACCGCCCTATCCAGCGTGTGCATGTGCTGTGACCCGAGCGGCATTGCGAAGGCCCACGATCCTGCTTGTGATATGTTTCTCGGGGCGCTCCTCAATGCTGCTGAACTGCTCAATAGGCACGACCCCTTCTGGCAAGTGGGCCTGAATAACGAGTGCGCCCCCCATCGCTTCAATGTAACTGCGAAGCGTGGAGATGTACATGTCAGTCCGGCGCTCCATCTTTGACACGCTGCCCTGTGCAATCCCCAAGTTGCTCGCAAGGGTTTGCTGGCTCATGCGTCGGGCCTGTCGTAGCCCATGGAGGGGCATCGCTTCAAGCATCTTTCGGGCCTCGGCTTCGTTGCGCGCCCGGCGTTCGGGGCTCATTCCTTCGCGGAGTTTCGAGTATGGTTTTGCCATTGGGGTGCCTTTAGGGTTTGGTTTCTTGCAAGTGCTCGTCGTACAGGTCGTCAGCGACAGGGATCATCTCGTTGTAGAACGTTTCCCACTCGCCGGTCTTGTCGCCGCCAATGAGGAGAATCGCCATGCGTCGGGGATCGAAGGCGTAAAACGCCCTGAGTCTGCGTCCGCCAGCACTTGCGCGGAGTTCTTTCATATCGGGAAAGTGACGCGATGACTCAATGCGTTTGCTATAGGGCTCTTTCAGTCGTGGCACCTCATCCTTTAGGCAAATCACGCACCGATCTACAGCATCCTGCTCATCTTCGGTGAGCCCTTCCCACCATTCGCCGAACTCGTCGGTGTACTCGACCTCCCAAGCCATTCGGGGTGCGGTTTCATTGGGTTGTGGTTTAACCCCGATGCGCGAGTCCTTCGGAGGTGTAACCAAGATAGGTGGAGATTATTATTCAGTCAAGGGAATTATTCACCGGAGTGCATAAGCGTGACACGAGGGTGACACCTATGAAATCTATCTTGTTGCACAACAACCTGATAGGCCATGCGCTCGCTCACCCTCGCTCAGTTCATCCAGCGGTTCTCCACCGAGCGGGCGTGCCTCGAATACCTCGTCTCCCGCCGCTGGCCCGCCGACGAGTACGGCGGTGGGATACCCTGTGCGAAGTGCAAGGAGACGACGAAGCACTACCTGATCGAGGAGCGGAAGTGCTACTCGTGCGGCGTATGCGGCTCCCACGTCCACCCCACGGCAGGGACCATCTTCCACGGCTCCCGCACCTCCCTCATTACGTGGCTCTACGTCATCTTCCAGATGAGCCACACCCGCACCGGACTCAGCGCCAAGCAGGTCGAGCGGGAAACCGGAGTCACCTACAAGACGGCGTGGCGGATGTGCAGCCTGATCCGCGCCTCGCTCAAAGAGAAGGACGACGAGACGGGGTGGCTGTTCGGGGAGCGTCTGAGCGGGACGGTGGAGGTAGACGAGACGTACGTGGGCGGGAAGCCACGCTACAAGGGGCAGAGCCGGCAATCGCCCCGGTCAGGCTCTGATGGAAGATGCCGCCCGCGATCAGCAGCCCCAGCACGAAGTAGAGCGCCAGCGAGACGACGACGTGGACGAGTGCGGGGGCTCGATGGCCCTACGCGCGCAGGAACACTACGTCGAGCACGAAGAACCGGAGGGCCTGGACGCCGAAGACGCCCAGCGACGCGAGGAAGCCAGCGAAGAGCCAGCGCAGGGACCTCTCCTCCAATACATCTGGCGAGCCGGCAAGGGTGTACGCCACGCCGAAGGCCACGCCGAGCACGAGGGCGAAGACGAGCGAGAGCCGGAGCTTGCGGAGGGGGGAGGTACTCATACCCAGTCAGGAGTCGAGGTCGTGCGCCGCCGTAAAGGCGGAGAAGCTTGAAGATGCTATCGCGCCGCCGGATTTCCAACCTCCTCGGCGTCGTGCCCCTCCATCAGGGCCGACCTCCGCCTGCTCGGTGCGCGTATCTCCCGATCTGCGGCCCAATCGTCTACGAGCCGAGAGCCGGTTGCCGAAATGCAGAACGCCCGCGCTCGAAGGGAGACGCGGGCGTTCTTTCGTGTGGAGCTAAGCGGGTTCGAACCGCTGACCTCCGCGAGTTCCTACCATAGGTAGTCTTCGTAGAAGCGGATGCCCTTGCGCTGACCGTTCTTCGGTGGGGCAAGCCGGATCGTCAAAGCGGTGCGGCCTTCGAAATCCTCCGGCTCGAACCAGCAAAGCGCGTCTACTTGCGGAATGAAGGCAACGATGGCGTCCACTTCCACCCGAGAGTATCCCTTCGACGTACACCGTCGATGGCGGAACGATTGCAGATGCACGGCGACGGCGTTCTCGCTCTTCGAGGAACTAGGTAGTCTCCCGGCTATGTGTTGACGAGCACCGGCAGAGCCCGTAGCAACTCCTCCACGGACCACACGTGATCCGTCAGGCCCGCCGCCATCGCGGGCGTTCGCCCTCGCCACCGACGCCGGAAGCGACCCACCTCGGGC
>JBBSMX010000049.1:0-25751 GCA_038232935.1 Rhodothermales bacterium
GAGCGTGTCGTTGCTGAAGCTGGTGCATCTGAACCTCTGCTACGCAGGAATTGCCTCGATCTGATCAACCCGCGACTGACGTTGTGTTAGGGTGGAATGATCGAGCAGAAAAGCTGTTTTTCAACCCGCGACTGACGTTAGCTCAGGACCCGGAGCTGGACCGTGCCGTCGTCTTCGCGGAGGCGGCGAAGGTGTTTGCCTTCAAGCAGACGACGATCACTAAGTTTAGCGCCCTCGCGTGCCTGCGGAAGGCACGGGACATCTTCCCGGCCGGGCAGTGGGACCGGATGCGGGACCTCCACCTCATCCCCGTCTCGATGGAGGAGACAGGCGAGCTGAGCCCCCGCAAGAGCAGCGCTCCGAAGGAACGAGGGAAAGCGCAGAAGGATGTGGCCGGTCCCGTCCGCCGCTGGATCTTCGTCACCCACGATCCGACGAACCGGGAGCTCCAGCACTTCCTGAAAACGCTCGGCCTCCCGCGCTACGACCTTCAGTACGCCTCCGAGTCCTTCATCGAGGACCTCGTCGAGGAGACTACGAAGATGGTGCGGAACGAGTACCTCGAACGGGTGCAGGAGACCGAGGGCGCGTTCGACCTCGGCGTCGAGATGGACCACGACCGGGCCGACCTCCTCGAGGAGGCGGAGCTGGAGGCGGAGATCAACCGGAGCGCGCTCATCAACCTCTTCGAGGCATCGCTCTTCGAGGCCGTGCGCCGGGGGGCCTCCGACATCCACATCTGCCCCGACGAGAACGGCCACATCAGCATCAACTTCCGGGTCGACGGCGAGCTCGCGTGCTGGTACGTCGAGGACAAGGCCCCGCCGGAGGCGTTCCTCGCCGTCGCCAAAGACCGGACGCGGAACGTGGACCGCTTCGAGCGGGACCGCGGGCAGGACGGTTACCTCCAGCGCACGATCGACGAGATGATCATCCGGTTCCGCGTCTCGATCCTCCCGATCACGCACTCCAACCAGCAGGCCCGCTACGAGAGCATCGTCATCCGCGTGCTCGACGACCGGAAAGTCATCGCCGACCTCTCCGCGCTCGGCCTGCCGGAGCGGGGGCGGCGGCTGCTCGAAGAGGCCATCCGGCAGCCGCAGGGGATGGTGATCCTCACCGGCCCGACGGGTTCCGGCAAGAGCACGACGCTTTACGCCGCGCTCCACGAGGTCCGGTCGTCCACGCGCAACGTGCTCACCGCCGAGGACCCCGTCGAGTACGTGCTCCCCGGCGTGCGTCAGGTCAAGATCAGCCACAAGCTCCCGGTGAACGAGGCGCTCCGGTTCATCCTCCGCCACGACCCCGACATCGTGATGGTCGGCGAGATGCGCGACCGCGACACCGCCGAGCTCGGGATTCAGCTCGCCAACACGGGCCACCTCACCTTCTCCACGCTCCACACGAACGACGCGCCCTCCGCCGTCAGCCGCCTCTACAAGATGGGGCTGGAGCCGTTCCTCATCGCCCATTCCGTTACGCTCGTGGCGGCGCAGCGGCTCGTCCGCACGCTCTGCCCGGACTGCAAGGTGGTGGACGAGGAGCCGGACGCGGATTCGCTGGAGCGCGTCGGCTTCACTGCCGAGGAGATCGAGGCGACGACGTTTTACCACGCGGGCTCCAACCCGAACTGCAAGAACTGCAAGGGGAACGGCTACAAAGGCCGCCGCGCGATCGCCGAGATCATGCCGATGTCGAAGGACCTCCGGCGGCTCATCGTCACGGCCGAGGGCAACCTCGACGAGGACGCCCTCCGCGACCAGGCCGTCCGCGACGGGATGACGCCCCTCAGCGGGGCCGCCAAAGCCCTCGTCACCGCGGGCGAGACCAGCACCGACGAGATGGTGCGTGTGGTCGGCGTCCTGCGCTGAGGGCTGCGAAGGGATGAAAGCTTTCCGGCGGGCGCCTCTCACGGGGCGCCCGCCGGTGCGTTTGAAGGGCTGTGTCGGGCTGCCGTTCAGACTAGTGGACCAGTGTGAGGCGCTGGGTCTGGCGGGTGCTGCCGGGTGCCTCCATCTGTACGAGGTAGGTCCCCGAGGCGAGGCTGGCGTCCGCCTCCCAGCGCGTCTCGTACCGACCGGCCTCCACTTCCTCGTCGAAGAGCACGGCGACCTCGCGCCCGAGCACGTCGTAGACGGCGAGGCGGACGTGGCCGGGCTCGGACACCGCGAAGGGAACGCGCACCTCCGAAGCGCCCGCACGGACTGGATTGGGATAGGCTGCGTCCAGCGCCGTCGCTACCGGCACCGCCGCGTCGAGCCGGTCGACGACCGGGTCGCACCGCGCGCTGAGGCCGGCCCCGTTCGTGACGGTTACGACGATGGCACCGCCCGAAGCGTAGGAGATCCGCTCACCCCGGATCGCGACGGAGGTCGGGTCCGGGTCGGGCGTGACGTAGGTGTCGCCCTGCGCGAACGGTCCCGCGCTGTCGACCGACCCCGTGAGGTTGACCAACCGGGAGAAGAGGACGGACGCGATCCCGCTCTCGCCGTCGGAGGCGCTGGTATTGACAGCGCTGAGCCCGCCGTCTGGCCCGTTTCGCTCCACGACGATCCGCCCGCAGACCGGCGGCGTCGTATCGACGACCGTCTGAATGCGCAGGAGCTGCCCGAAGAAGCTCGTCACGAACAGGTCCCCGTCCGGGGCGAAGGCGAGCGCGGGCGTGAAGTTGAGGCCCGACGCGAGCGTCTGCGTCGTGGTCTCGTGGAGCTTCTTGACCGCGCCCGTGCCGGGCTGAAAACCGCCGTCGGGCGGCGGGCCGAGTACGAACGCCGCGAACTCGAGCACGACCGGCTTCCCGTCGCGCGGGTCGAGGGCGATGCCGGTGAGCGAGGTGAACCCGTCCCGGAACAGCGACACGTTGCCCGCGAGGTCGACGCGGAAGACCCGCGAGAAGCCGGGCAGGAAGGGGAACCCCGTCAGCGCGCTCACGAGGAAACCGTCGCCCGTGAACACGATCCCCGTCGGGACCGGGTCGATGAACGGCGGGCCGATGGCGGTGGGGTTCGGGAGCGACGGGAAGACCGCGAACACGCTGAGGTCGCCGGTAGCAGCGTCGCGGCGGATGATGGCATTCGCGCCCGAGTCGACGAGGAACGCGTCGCCGCCGGGGCCGAAGGTGAGGTTGAAGAGGTTCGTGTCATCGAAGCCCTCCCCGATCACGAACGCGCCGACGTCCTGGTTGATGTCGAGGTCGGCCGTGGTGAGGGGCGGGGCGCCGGGCGTGAAGCCGGTCGTGCTGATGCGGAGGAGGTGGCTCTCGAAGATGGGCTCGCCGACGCCCTGCGTGATCCAGAGGTCGTCGCCGTTGAAGACGAGATTCCACGTTCCTGCAATTTCACCCTCCCCGACGGACTGAAGGCCTACGAGGAAGGGAAACACGTCGCCGCCTGGCGTGACGATGGAGACCTGCGCGTCGTCGGCCCCCGTGCCCTGCTCGACGATGAAGACGTTCCCTCCGGGACCGACTGCGACGCCGAAGGGGCTGGTGAGCCCGTCTCTGACTACGTCGATGACGGGTTGAGCGAAAGAAAGGCTTGTGAGGAGGGCCAGGGCCATCACGGCCGATAATCGGCC
This sequence comes from Rhodothermales bacterium, assembly GCA_038232935.1. Taxonomy (GTDB): domain Bacteria; phylum Bacteroidota; class Rhodothermia; order Rhodothermales; family JANQRZ01; genus JBBSMX01. Next base: position 3,577 of record JBBSMX010000049.1, read on the forward strand.
CGTGCGGGAGCGTAGCATGGAGTGCAGCATGATAGGGGAGGAGAAAGGGAGGAAGGGCGACGCAGCGCAGGGGCTGTCGTCTTTAAGTATCCAGAATAGTAGCTGATTAATTCTCTCATTCAAGCCTCCCTAGGTCGCTCGCAAACAAATAGTTCGCCGGGGTCACATCTGGCTTCTACGACGTAGTGCCGAGCGGTCAGGGTGCGGACGAGCTGGAGCCTCCCTGTGGCCGGCGATCCCCTGATGGAACCGGACATCAGCAGAGCGGGGGCGCGCCGACCACCGGCACGCCCCCGCTTCGTATCACCCGCAGTTTCGCGTCACCAGCCGCAGGTCCGCCCCTCGTTCTGCTCGTCGAGCCAGGTCTGGAGCGGGGCGAAATAGTCGAGGATCGCCGTAGCGTCCATCTGCGGGCTGCCGGTGAGGGCTTCGAGCGCCTCAGGCCAGGGGCGGCTCGCGCCCATCTGCATCATCGCGTCGAGCCGCTCGCCCGCCGCTTCGTTGCCGAAGATCGAGCAGCGGTTGAGCGGGCCTTCGTAGCCCGCCACGTCGCAGAGCGCGCGGTGGAACTGGAACTGGAGGATGCGAGCGAGGAAGTAGCGCGTGTACGGGACGTTCGCCGGGACGTGGTACTTCGCGCCGGGATCGAAGTCGGCCTCAGTCCGCTCGACCGGGGCCTGGACACCCTGGTACTGCTCGCGGAGGTCCCACCACGCCTTGTTGTATTCGTCGGGGCCGATCTCGCCGGAGAACACCTTCCAGCGGTACTGGTCCACGAGGAGGCCGAACGGGAGGAACGCGATCTTGTCGAGCGCGTCGCGGAGGAGGAGGCCGAGGTCCTTGTCGGCGCTCGGCTCGGCGTCGAGGAGGCCGATGTCGACGAGGTAGGCCGGGGTGATCGAGAGCGCCACGGCGTCGCCGAGGGCTTCGTGGAAGCCGTCGTTCGCGCTGTTGCGGTAGAGGAAGGGGAGCTGGTTGTAGGCCCGCTGGTAGTAGTTGTGGCCGAGTTCGTGGTGGACAGTCTGGAAGTCCTCGGCGTTGACCTCGATGCACATCTTGATGCGGAGGTCGTTCACCTCGTCCACGTCCCACGCGCTCGCGTGGCAGACCACGTCGCGGTCGGCGGGCTTGGTGAAGAGGGAGCGCTCCCAGAACGTGTCCGGCAGCGGGTCGAGCCCGATCGAGGAGAAGAACGCCTCGCCGGTGCGGACCATCTTCATGGCGTCGTAGCCATCGGCTCGGAGGAGGGCGGTCAGGTCGTAGCCAGGGTCGGCGTCGCCGGAGGCGACGAGGTCGTAGACGTTGCCCCACTCTTGCGCCCACATGTTGCCGAGGAGGTGCGCCGGGATCGGCCCGTCGGGGTCCACGACGTCTTCGCCGTACGCGTCGGCGAGTTCGGCGCGGACGTAGCAGTGCAGGCTCTCGTAGAGCGGGCGGACCTGTCCCCACAGCCGGTCGAGCTCGGCGGCGACGGCGTCGGGGGGCATGTCGTAGTTGGAGCGCCAGAGCGCGCCGGTGTCCTCGTACCCGAGTTCGCGCGCGCCCTCGTTCATCAGCTCGACGAACCGTTCGTAGTCGGCGCGCATCGGCGGGGAAATCGTGCGCCACCCAGCCCACGCTTCTTTCAGCGCTTCGGGATCGTGCGAGGTGTCGATCACCTCTTCGAGGTCGCCCAGACTCCGGCACGCCTCGCCCTCAGGGCAGTACTCGCCGCGCCCGTACGTGCTTTCCAGCCGGGCCGCGATCTGGGTAAGCTCGGTGGTCTTGGCCGCGTCGTGCGGGGCGGGCATGGTCATGCGCGTGCGGAGCATGTTTAGCTTACGCTCGGTGTCGTAGGGGAGGTCGAGGTCGTTGAACTGGGCGGCCTTACCGGCGAGGTCAACCTGCGCGGCGACGTAGTTCTCGTTCGCCTCCGCAGCGAGGATCTCGGTGTCGTGCGTGATGAAGTTGGCCTGCACCCACGCCGCACGGCCCGCCTTCACGCCGAGGTCGTAGAGCACCGCCTCGGCCGAATCGGCGAACGCGACGGCATCGTCGGCCGTCGGGCCGGATTGCGCAGCGGAGGGCTGCGCGAGCACGGGAAGCACGCCGAGGAGCAGGAGCGCGAAGGGCTTCCAGAGAAAGGAAGGCTGGGGCAAGGGAAGAATGCGGGACATGGGAAGCTCTGCAGTTGAGAATGAGACGGCAGAAACTACGACAGCCGGTCAAGGCAGGGATCCCATGCTGTGGGGACGAGTGCGCGAAGCGTCGCGAGTCCGACGGCGGGTCGGGGACAAGTGGGAGGGCGGCGAGGGGCCTAGATTGTAGAGTCCGGACGCACGGCTATATTGCTGACGGACTATCCCTTCTCCTGCTATGAACCGCGCCGCCCTTCTCGTTTCTATTGCCCTGTTCCTCACCGCGTGTACGCCCATGGCGACCTCAGCCCAGCCGGCCCCCACGCCTTCTCCGGCACCGCGCGCCTCCGCGTGGCTCCAGCACGACCTGACCCGCCCGGCCCCGCCGCGTGTCGAGCCGGCGCCCTCACGGTGGCCCACGCCTGTTCCGCCCGACGCCACCGTCCTCATGTCTGCCGACGGAGGCAGCCTGGACGCGTGGGAGAGCCCAGACGGCGGCCCGGCCCCGTGGACCGTCACGGACGGCGCGGTAGTCATCGCGCCGGGCACCGGGCCTATCCAGACGAAGGCGTCGTTCGGGGACCTTCAGCTGCACATTGAGTGGATGGCGGCAGACGAGCCGCAGAAGACGAACCAGGACCGGAGCAACAGCGGGGTCTTCTTCCTCGATGGGGACTACGAGGTTCAGATCCTTGACACGTACGAGAACAGGACGTACGCCGACGGGATGGCCAGCGCGATCTACGGGCAGTTCCCGCCGCTCGCCAACGCCCTGCGGCCGTCGAACGAGTGGCAGGCGTACGACATCTTTTTCCGAGGTCCGCGCTTCGATGACGAGGGGACGCTGGAAGAGCCGGCGCGGCTGACCGTCCTCCAGAACGACATCCTCGTGCAGAACAACGAACTGCTGGCCGGGCGGACGATCTGGCTGGAATCGCTTCCCTACGAGCCCCGCTCGCGCACGGGGAAGATCCAACTCCAAGATCACGGGAGCCCCGTCCGCTTCCGGAACCTGTGGGTGCGTGAGACGCCGGAGCGGGAGGGCCCGCCGACGGGCTACAGCCAGTTCGAAGCCACGGCGCTCACGGACGAGCAGATGGATCGGCTCGTGGGGACGTACGACCGCGGAAGCGGGGACCTTCTCCTCATCGAGCGGACGGACGACAGACTCGGGATGTCGATGCCGTGGCGGCCGGGCGTGCTCCGCATGATCCCGCTCTCGCCGACCCTCTTCCAGCTGGCGAACACAGCCGGACAACTGACCTTCGACCTCGACGGGGCAGGCCACCCGGCGGGGTTAACGTTCGAGATGGGAGGGGGCACCTACCAGGCTGTCCGTGTAACCGACTGACCCGCGTGGCTCGGTAGCGCCCCGCCCTGTACACACGGTTGAACGTCTACGTCCGAGCGCCCGCGATCACAAGCACATCGATAGGCTCTCGAGGGCGACTCGTGCTAGATCAAACGAGACTGAGACTGCGCTGTCGAGCATGCTACGTGGACCGACCCTGCGGACGGAGGCGCTTTCACGAGCTGGCTTGGGTGTTAGCTTCTGCTACACTGCTCCCGCGCTAATCCCTTACGCCCCACGCGTAGGTACCCGTCCTTCGATGCTGATGGGGCTGGTGCCTACCGGAACCCTCACATGACGACCCTACTCGGATCCACTCCCGTCCGGCTTCTGTTCGTGCTCGCACTGACACTCGCCCTTACGCTCGTGCTGGCCGAGCCACTGGCGGCCCAGCGCGCGGCTCCCGATACTGTCCTGTCAGGGCTCGACGCCGCTGGCATGGACCGCTCGGTCCGTCCCGGCGACGACTTCTTCCGCTATGCCAACGGCCTCTGGATCGAGCAGACGGAGATCCCTACCGACCGCAGTGCCTACGGTTCGTTCAACGTGGCGGCCGAGCGGGCCGAGGAGCAACTGACCGAACTGACCCGTGAGGCCACGACGGTCGACGCGCCGGCGGGATCCGACCTCCGCAAGATCGGCGACTTCTATACGGCCTACCTCGACACCACCGCCATCGACGCAGCGGGTCTGGCCCCGCTCCAGCCGGTGCTCGCGCAGATCGCGGCGATCGACGACCGCACGGCGCTGGCTCGCTTCATCGGCGCCACTCTGCGCGCTGATGTCGACGTCATCAACGACGGCGACCTTCGCACCGACAACCTCTTCGGGCTGTGGGTGGACCAGGACTTCGATCAGCCCACCCGCAACTCGGCCGCGTTGCTGCAGGGCGGCCTGGCGATGCCCGACCGGAGCTACTATCTCGATCCCTCCCCGAAGATGGAGGAGATTCGCGCGTCGTACCTGGCGCACTTAGCGAAGATGTTGGCGCTAGCGGAGATCTCGAACCCCGTGGAGAACGCCGAGGCCATCCTCCAGTTGGAAACCCGCATCGCCCAAGCGCACTGGAAGCGCGAGGACTCGTGGGATGTTGTCAAGGGAAACAACCACTGGTCGCGGGCAGATTTCGCTACCAAGGCCCCTGGCCTCGACTGGGATACGTTCTTCTCCGCCGCCGGGCTCGGCGATCTCGACACCCTCGTTGCCTGGCAGCCGAGCGCAATCACCGGACTCTCGGCCCTGGTAGCGAGCGAGCCGCTCGTGTCTTGGAAAGCGCTACTGACGTACCACGCCATCGAGCACCGCGCAGACGTGTTGCCCGCCGCATTCGACCGCGAGGCGTTCGCCTTCTTCGGCCAGACCCTGAGCGGTACGCCGGAACAGCAAACGCGGGAGGAGCGCGCCGTGGCGGCCACGAGCGGAGCGCTCGGCTTCGCCGTCGGACGGCGGTACGTGGAGCGCTACTTCCCAGCCAGTGCGAAGCAGCAGGCGGAAGCGATGGTGGCCGGCATCGTCGAGGCGTTCGACAGGCGGATTGACGCACTCGAATGGATGGCACCCGCCACCAAGGCGGAAGCAAAAGCGAAGCTCCAGACCCTGCGTGTGAGCGTGGGCTACCCCGACGGGTGGCTGGACTACGCCGGGCTCGAGGTGATGGCGGCCGATGCCTACGGCAACGCCGAGCGAGTGGAGCGCTTCGAGTACCAGCACAACCTGGCGAAGCTGCACCGGCCGGTGGACCGCACGGAGTGGTCGATGACGCCGCAGGAGGTAAACGCGGTGAACATGCCGGCGATGAATGCCCTGAACTTTCCGGCGGCGATCCTCCAACCCCCGTTCTTCGACCCCAACCGGTCCGCTGCGATGAACTACGCCGCGATAGGCGCGGTGATCGGTCACGAGATCAGCCACAGCTTCGACAACCTTGGGGCCAACTTCGACGCCCACGGGCAACTCCGGAACTGGTGGACCGCTGAGGATCTGGCCCACTTCAACGCCTCGACGGCCCAACTGGCCCAGCAGTACGATGCCTACTACCCCTTCCCCGACCTGGCTGTAAACGGGCAACTCACCCTGACCGAGAACATCGCCGACCTCGCGGGGCTCACCGCCGCATATGACGCGTGGCGGGCGTCGCTCGACGGGCGGGAGGCCCCGCTCGTCGCCGGGCTCACCGGCGACGAACAGTTCTTCCTCAGCTTCGCTCAAGTCTGGCGGGCCAAGTTTCGTGAACCGGCGCTCCGGCAGCGCCTGCTCACCGACGGGCACGCGCCCGGTCCCTACCGCGCTCTCACCGTTCGCAACATCGACGCTTGGTACCGGGCGTTCTCCGTGCAGCCGGGCCAAGCGCTGTTCCTGGCCCCGAAAGACCGGGTGCAGATCTGGTGAGGGTTGCGGTCCTCTCTCCGGCCTTTCGCTGCGCCTGTCTTGGCTCGTTCGAAGCGCCAGATGACCAGCTGGCCGTCGGGAAGACCCAGCGAGGCGCGAAGCGTCACCGCCTGAGCGATCAAGCACTTAAAAAACCTGGCGGGGAATACGTGTGGGCCGTGCGGGATTTGAACCCGCAGCCTGCCGATTATGAGTCGGATGCTCTAACCGTTGAGCTAACGGCCCCGGTCGTTTTTGCGCCATCGGAAAATACGCAGAGCGCGAGGTTAAGGGGCGTGGAGATGCGTACGACCGGCGGGGGGCGCCGCGTTACCTCTCGGTACAGCGATTCCGCTGTCCAGGCGTGGCACGCGGTGCCGTCGCTGCTTCCCTCCGTATTCTGCCCCTATGGCTCGCCTCCGACCGCTCCGACTCCTTCTGCTCGCGCTGTGGATGCCCTCCGTAGCTTTCGGGCAGATTCGAACGCTGGCACATCCGGATACGACGGTAGGCAACTTCTTCGGCGCGGCCGTGGCGCTCGACGGGGAGCAGCACCGGGCGATCGTCGGGGCCACCGGCGAGGCGACGTGCGGGGCGAACGCCGGGGCGGCGTACGTCTTCGAGCGCGACACGGCGAACGTGTTCGTCGAGGCTACCCAGCTCGTGCCGGCGGACTGCGAGCCGGGCGATTTCTTCGGAAGGGCGGTAGCCATCAGCGACGGACGGGCGCTCATCGCGGCGGGCGGCGAGGTCGTCGATCCTCACCGTCCCAACGCAGCCTACGTCTTCGAGCGCGACAGCACAGGCGTGTGGCGCGAGGCGGCGAAGCTCACGGCCGAGCCCGGTCACACCGAAGGCTCGTTCGCCACCGCCGTCGCCCTCGACGGCGACCGCGCTCTCGTCACCACGTCCGGCGACCCGGCTCAGCGGGCGTACGGCGGGGCAGCCTACATTTTCGAACGCAACGGTGCGGGCCGTTGGCAGCGCGTCGCGCGTTTCACCGGCAGCGGTGGCCCCTCCGCCGGCATATTCGGAAGCACCGCCGCTCTCGACGGCGACCGCGCCCTCGTCACGGCCTCGCCGTACGATCCCAAAGGCACGGGCACGGTCTACATCTTCGAGCGCGACAGCGCGGGCGTCTGGAACGAGACGGGACAAATCGGCGGCATCGAGAGCTTCGTCGTGCACGCCGATCTCGACGGCGACCGGCTGCTCGTCGGCCACAGCCGGGCCGGGCCGAATCGCTCCGGTATCGCCGTCTTCTATCATCGAAATGGGGGTGGGGCGTGGCGGCGGATTGCGACGCTCGTGCCCAGCGTGCCGTACCGCGACGGCTCCTTCGGCACCGCCGTCACGCTCGACGGCGACCGCGCGCTCGTCGTCGGCTACAGCGAGCAGATCGGGCTGGAGGTTAACATCGACCGCGTGGTCTACGCGTTCGCGTACACACCGGAGGTCGGGTGGATGCAGCAGCAGGTGATGGACGTGGGCGAGTGGGCGTTTGGGAGTGCCGTGGATCAGGCCGGGCGGGTGGTGATCATCGGACGCGCGTCGGAAACGCAGCCGGGCGCAGCGTACCTCGTGGAGCTATTCTGAGCTTGCCGCGCTCGCCCGCGAAGGTGGGCAGAGGGTCTACGCAGGCGGGGAGTGCAGTTATATTCTCGCCCGCCCGATGTCTTAGGACATGCGGGGCCAATGCAAACGAGGATTAGACCGAGCGGGAATGGACTACCGGTGGACCTTACGCCCGACCACAAGCGAGGCGGCTGTTGCGGAGATCGCACGGCAACTCAACGACCTCCCCGACGCGCTCGCCCGCGCCCTCATCCTGCGGGGCGTCGACTCGTTCGACGTCGCGCGCAGTTTCTTCCGCCCGTCGCTCGACGCCGTCCACGACCCGTTCCTGATGCGGGACATGGACCGCGCCGCCGACCGCGTCGCCGAGGCCGTCATCCGGAAGGAGCGCGTGATGGTCTACGGCGACTACGACGTGGATGGCACCACGTCGGCCGCGATGATGACGCTGTTCCTGCGCGAGCTCGGCGTAGAGGCTACGTACTTCGTCCCGAACCGCTTCGAGCACGGCTACGGGCTGTGTACCGCCGGATTGGACGAGGCCGTCGAGCGCGGCGCGGGGCTCGTCATCGCCATTGACTGTGGGATCACGGCGCACGAAGAAGCCCGCTACGCCAAAGACGTGCTCGGGCTCGACCTGATCATCTGCGACCACCACACCGCGCTCGACACGATCCCCGACGCCGTCGCCGTGCTCGACCCGAAGCGGCCGGACTGCACGTATCCGTTCACCGGCCTTTCCGGCTGCGGCGTCGGCTACAAGCTGATGCAGGGCACGCTCCAGCGGCTCGACCTCCCGCCCGAGCGCGCCCACCCGTACCTCGACCTCCTCGCCGTTTCCATCGCCGCGGACATCGTCCCGCTCGTCGACGAGAACCGGCTGCTGATGCACGCCGGGCTGCAACGGCTGGCGACGGAGCCCCGGCTCGGCCTCCGCGCGCTCGCCGAGGTGTCGGGTGTGGACCTCCGGGATTGCTCGACGTCGCGCGTCGTCTTCACCCTCGGCCCACGCATCAACGCCGCCGGGCGGATGGGCGATGCCGGCCGCGCCGTGGACCTGCTGATGGCTGACGACCCCGCCGTCGCCCGCACTCTCGCCGCTGCGCTCGACGCCGTCAACCGCGAGCGGCAGGAGCTGGACCGCCATACCCTCGCCGAAGCCATCGCCGAGGCCGAGGCGCTCGTCGCGGCGCACGACCCGTTCGCGCTCGTGCTCCACCAGCCGCACTGGCACTCCGGCGTGATCGGCATCGTCGCCAGCCGGATCGTCGAGCGGTTCTACCGGCCGACGGTGATGCTCACGGGCGACAACGGCGTCGCGCGCGGCTCCGCCCGCTCCATCGATGGCGTCTCGATCTACGACGCGCTCGCGCAGTGCGAGGACCTGCTGATCGGCTTCGGCGGGCACGCGGCGGCGGCGGGCGTCTCGCTCCCGCTCGAAAACCTCCCCGCCTTCCGCGAGGCCCTCAGCGCCGCCGTCGGCGAGCGCGTCGATCCGGACCAGCTCGAGCCGGAAATCGCGCTCGACGCGCACCTCGACCTCGGGATGGTCGCCGACGGCGTCGGCGGGCGGTTCTGGCAGGTGCTCCGGCAGTTCGGCCCGTTCGGGCCTGAGAACCCGAAGCCCGTTTTCTGGGGCCATGACCTCCGCGTCGTCGGCGAGCCGAAGGCGGTCGGGAAAGACCAGTCGCACCTTCGCCTGCGCGTCGCGCAGCGGGAAGGCAACGGCGGGATCTACACGGCGATTGGGTTCGGGCTGGCCGAGCGGCTGGCGGCCGTCCGGCAGAGCGCCCGCACCGGCACGCCGCTGGAGCTGGCTTTCTGCGTCGAAGAGAACACATGGAACGGGCGGACGGAACTCCAGCTCAAAGCGAAGGATGTGCGGCTGGAAGGGGATCGGTGAGGATGGGAGGGTGAAGGCCCGCGTGTCGCCGCCTCCGCCCGGTGGTGAATCACCGGGCTTACAGTACAAGCCCCTCCGGGGCTGAGTGCACGAAGCAAACGAGGGCGCTTCAGCGTCCTTCTGCCGTGAGCCGGGGGCTTCAGACCCCGGCGACTCCATGAAGCAGTTCATCTCCGTCGAAGAAGCCCGCCGGATCGTGCTCGATGCGGTGCAGCGCACACAGCCCGGTGAGCGACTGCCGCTCGCCGATGCGCTCGGGCGGACGCTCGCCGAGCCCGTGACGAGCCGCAACACGATCCCGCCGTTCGATAACTCCGCGATGGACGGCTTCGCCGTGCGGACCGACGATTTCGACGGGGGGGCGGCGACGCTGGAGGTGATCGGCGAAGCGGTAGCCGGGAGTGTATCGGATGAGACCGTGCGGCCGGGCACGTGCGTGCGGATTATGACCGGCGCACCGATCCCCGCCGGAGCCGATGCGGTCGCGCCCGTCGAGTGGACAGAGGCGGAGGGGGCGCGGGTGCGGATCGGGCGTGTGCCGGAGCCGGGGCAGCACGTCCGCCCGGCCGGACAGGACGCGCGGCCGGGCGACGAACTCGTCCCAACGGGCCGCCTCGTCACGCCGCCCGTGATCGGGATGGCGGCGACGCTGGGGTACCCCACGCTGGCCGTGCGCGTACCGCCCCGCGTCGCCATCGTGTCGACGGGCGACGAACTGGTAGCGGTGGGAGCGGCGTTGGGGCCGGGGCAGATCCGTGACTCGAACGGGCCGGCACTCGCGGCGCAGGGCGTGCAGGCGGGCGGGACCATCCTCGGACCGCTGCACGCCCGCGATTCCGAAGCTGACGCACACCGCGTGTTGAGCGAGGCGCTCGAAGCGGACGTGGTCGTCGTCTCCGGCGGCGTCTCGATGGGGGCGTACGACGTGGTGCGTGAGGTGCTGGAAGTGCTCGGCGTCGAGTGGGCGTTCTGGAAGGTGCGGCAGCGGCCGGGCAAGCCGCTCGCCTTCGGCACGCGTGAAGGCGTGCGCGGTGGGCCTGGCGGCACGCTCGTCTTCGGGCTGCCCGGCAACCCGGTTTCTTCGGCCGTATGCTTCGAGCAGTACGTCCGCCCCGCGCTCGCGGCGATGCTCGAACGGCGGGAGCCTTCGCGCCGGATGCCGGCCGTACTGGCAGAAGACATGACGAAGCAGGCCGGGCTACACCACTTCGTCCGGTGCGTGTTCGAGCACGACGAGGGCGGGCGGCTCGTCGTGCGCCCCACCGGCGCGCAGGGCTCGAACCTGTACTCGTCCATGCTCCGCGCCGACGGGCTCCTCCATCTACCCGAGGCTCTCGAACACCCGGCCGCCGGCACGCTCGTCGAAGTCGAACGGTTGCCGTGGTGAACCTGTTCAACCCCTGGGGCGTACGGCGCTTCATCCACCCACGCCCGCTGCCGCTGCCGAGACGTAACAGTACAGCGGAGGCTGCTTCGCCCAACCGGTTTTGTGTTGCGCCTGTCGCGACCCCGAACCGCCTCCACAGACCCACCACCCATGGCTTTGCAGGATCGCTTGCGCGAGGCGCGGCATCATCGTTTCGTGGGACGCAGTGAGGAGCGCGCGCTGTTCGCAGCGGCGCTGGAGGCCGACGCCCTCCCGTTCCACATCCTCTACCTGCACGGTCCGGGTGGGGTAGGTAAAACAACGCTGCTGCACGAGTTCCAGCACGCAGCCCGCCGCGCCGAGGTGCCGGTGGCCTACGTCGACGCGCGCAACCTCGACCCGACGCCCGAGGCGTTCGTCGAGGCCGTCGAGCGGGAGCTGCCGGGCGACGGGCGGGCGGTGCTGCTCGTCGATACGTACGAGGTGCTCGACGGGCTCGATGACTGGCTGCGGGAGTCGTTTCTGCCGACGGTGTCCGAGGAGCTGATCGTGGTGCTGGCCGGCCGCTACGCCCCGACCTCGGCGTGGCGTAGTGACCTCGGGTGGCAGGAGGTCGTCCACTTCCTCCCGCTGCGCAACCTGACGCCGGACGAGAGCCAGACCCTGCTGGAGGAGCACGGCGTGCCGATGGACGAGCATGCCGCCATCCTGCGGTTCACGCACGGCCACCCCCTCGCCCTCGCCCTCATCGCGGATCACAGCCGCCGCCGCCCCGGCACGCCGTTCGCACCAGACGACTCGCCGGACGTGGTCGGCACCCTCCTGAAGCGGTTCATGCAGGAGATTCCCGCCGAGGCGGAGTGCACGGCGCTGGAGGCCGCCGCCGCCGTGCGCGTCGTCTATGAGTCGCTGCTGGCGGATCTGCTGGATCGCGACGAGGCCGCCGAGGCGTTCGCATGGCTGCGCGGACTCTCCTTCGTCGAGGCCACCAGCGACGGGCTGTTTCTCCACGACCTCGTCCGCGAGGTCCTTGCCGCCGACCTCCGCTGGCGGCGGCCGGACCGGTTCGCCGCGCTCAATCGCTGCGCCCGTACGCACTACACGCGGCGCCTCGCCCTCGCCGACGCGGAGCGCGAGCAGCAGGCTATCCTCGCGGACTATACGTTCCTCCACCGGCACAACGCGGTGGTCCAGCCGATCTTCGCCCAGCTTCGTGGGCAGTGGCAGCAGGCGCGGCCCCAGACCTCGGGCCGCCCCCGCGAGGAGGAGTGGGACGTGCTGCGCGCGATGGTGACTGAGCACGAGGGCGAGGCCGCGGCTGAGATCGCCGCGCACTGGTTCCGGCTCCAGCCCGAGCGCGTGCAGGTGTTCCGCGACGAGGACGACCGGCCGACGGGCTTCCTGCTCAGGCTGGCCCTCGAAGAGACCACCGAGGATCAGCGCGCCGCCGACCCCGGAGCCGTCGCGGCGTGGACGTATCTCCAGGACCACGCGCCGCTCCGCGAGGGCGAACGCGCCACCCTCTTCCGTTTCTGGATGGACCGCGACGCCTACCAGGGTGTCTCCGCCGTCCAGAGCCTGATCTTCGTCGCGACCGTCCGCCACTACTTGAAGACGGAAGGGCTCGCCTTCACCTTCCTCCCCTGCGCCGATCCCGACTTCTGGGCGCTCATCTTCGGGTTCGTCGGGATGCGGCGAGTGGAGGCGGATTTCGATGTGGGCGGCCACACCTACGGCGTCTACGGGCACGACTGGCGCGCCGTCCCGCCGGGCGCGTGGCTCGACGGTCTCGCCGAGCGGGGCCTGCCGGGCGTGCCGGACGAGGAGCCGCCGGGTCAGGCCGAGCGGTTCGTCGTCCTCAGCCAGCCTGCTTTCGCCGAGGCCGTCCACGACGCTCTCCGTGACTTCGCCCGCCCGCACGAACTGGAGCACAGCCCGCTGCTCCGCTCCCGCCTCGTGGCGGAACGGGCGGGCGATGGAGACCGGGTACAGGTACTCCGTGACCTGCTGAATGAGGCAGCGGAGGAGCTCAACGCCACCCCGCGCGAAGCCCCCTATTACCTCGCACTCGACGCCACCTACCTCGACCCCGCCCGCACGCAGGCCGAGGCTGCCGAGCAACTCGACATGCCCTTCAGCACATACCGGCGCTACCTCAAACGAGGGATCGAGCACGTGGTAGGGGTGCTCTGGGAGCGGGAGCTCGCCGTCTGACCGAGCGCTCGCGGCGTGCGCTGTTAGGGCACAAAGCCGTCCCTACACGCGCATTTTCACTAAGAACGGGTCAAGATCGGTGATGTGGACACCGATTGAGCACGGGTTGGTCACGATCCCGCTCAGATCGGCGGCTATCCTGCGAACATTCGCTCATACCTCGGGTTGAACCCCGCGCAATCACACGACGGGCCGTCGCTACTCACCGATCCGCCCGCTCTGCGCCTCCTCTCTTTTCTTTCGAGTCACGTGCTGCGCTGCTACGCAAGTCGCTCCGCTGCTCAGGACGAACGGACAGGCGACGCTCACTGCCCTACCCTACCCATCGACGTATAGACTTATGCCTGACCTTATCCGCTCTCACGCCGAGCCCGTGTCCGACCCTCGGGCCAGCCGTCGCTCCTTCCTCAAGCTCGCGGGCCTCGGCGGGGCTGTCCTCGTTGCCGCCGGGTGCGACTCCGACTCCGGCAACCCCAATCCCGATGCCATCAACCTCGACTTCTCGAACGACTTCGGCGTGCTCAACTACGCCTATGCCCTCGAGCAGCTCGAAGCCGCGTTCTACGCCACGGTGGTAACGTCCAGCTCGTTCAGCACCACGTTCAACACAGACGAGCAGGCCGTGCTGCGGAGCATCCGCAAGCACGAGGAGATCCACCGCGAGTTTCTCAAAGCCGCACTCGGCACCAACGCTATCCCCGGCCTCACGCCGAACTTCGACGCCGTCGACTTCGGCAACAAGTCCAGCGTGCTCGGCACGGCGCAGGTGTTCGAGGACCTCGGCGTCGCCGCGTACAACGGCGCGGGGAAGTACATCAGCACGAGCCAGGCCGGCCGAGGGTACCTCACGATCGCCGGTAAGATCGTCTCCGTGGAGGGGCGTCACGCCGCCGTCATCGCGGGCCTCATCACGCCCAACACGATCGCCGCAAGTGGGATCATCAACAGCAGCGGCCTCGACCGCGCCCTCGAGCCCGACGTCGTACTCGGCATGGCCGGCGACTTCATCGTCGAGGACATCCGTGCCATCAACGTGCCGAGCCTGACGTAATCGCCGCTCCAACCGTTGCCCCCCTTTGCACCTCTAGCGAGACTATGACCATGAACACCGATCTCTTTAAAGACCTCGACACCGCGCTGAACAACGCGGCGACTTCCCGCCGCGATGCGCTTCGCAAAGCTGGCCGCCTCGGCGGTGCCGCCGCGCTCTCCGTCCTGCCGCTCTACGGCATGGCGAAGAAGGCGATGGCGAGCAACTACGGCTTCAACCCCGAGGACGACTTCGACATCCTCAACTACGCTCTCACGCTCGAATTCCTGGAGAGCTATTTCTACCAGATGGGTGTGGACTCCGGCGTCATCGCTTCGGCGGACCGACCGCTCTTCGAGACGATCAACCGCGATGAGGCTGCCCACGTGCAGCTCCTCAGCGGGGCCATCACCCAGGCCGGCGGCACGCCCGTATCGTATCAGCCGAGCGACTTCGATTTCACGGCCGGGGGCATGTTCCCCGCCTTCACGGACTATCAGACCTTCCTGATCCTCTCGCAGGGCTTTGAGGATACGGGCGTCCGCGCGTACAAGGGGCAGGCCGCGAATATCGAGAGCAAAACGTACCTCACCGTCGCGCTCCAGATCCACTCGGTGGAGGCGCGCCACGCCGCCGCCGTTCGCCGCGTCCGTGGCAGCAACGGCTGGATCACGAACGATAATGGGCCGGACCCGATCGCCGCAGTCTACGGGCCGGGCAACCCGGCGGCGCAGTTCCCTTCCGAGGCGAACGAGACGCAGGGTGGCGTAGACCTCGGGGTCGCGCTCTCCAGCTACACGATGGCCGAGATCACTGAGGCCTTCGACGAACCGCTGGATATGCAGACGGTGATCGGTATCGCCGCTCCGTTCGCGGATTTCCTTCCCTGACCGAGTTGAACCTCGGGGCATTTCGTAGGGATGGACGCTCGTGGGTGCGTCCGGACTATCCCTCCGGGCCCGAACGCAGTGCCCCGAACAGGCGGGGAGCGGCAGGATGCTGCTCCCCGCTTTCTGTTGCCGCACCCGAGCGCCCGGCTTCCCTTGTGGAGGCTGGGCGCTCGGCCGTGAAATCCCTGCCCGAGGAGCCCACCCGAACTACGGGGCAAAAAGGAGGGGATGAGCCCGAAAGAAGGGACACGAACCTCGAAGCGAGACAAACCGTTCGGAGAACACGCCCTTACCATGAGAGCGGGTCGAAGAGGAGGGCCTTTGATCGTGCCTGGATTTTGGGTTCTAAGCGAACTATTGATCACACAACGTGTTTGTTCACCTTATTTTGGCCTCACAGCCAGCGCACGACCGACCGTTCCGGCTGCCCGAATAGCCCGCTCCTCCGAGGTCGGCGTCGCCCGACTACCGCCTGAGCTGAGACGGCACCTTTCACCGTTTACCACTAGCCACCATTCCTCGGACCTATGTCTGACTTGATCCGCTCCCACACTGAGGCCCAGCCTGATTCCCGAGCCAGCCGACGCTCCTTCCTCAAGATCGCCGGCATCGGCGGGGCCGTCCTCGTTGCCGCCGGTTGCGACTCCAATACGCCCGATCCCATCACGCCCGGAGACTTCACCAGCCTCATGGGTACCGTCACCGTGGCAGCCGATGCCGATCCAGGCCAGACGCCGGTCGCCGGTGTCACGGTCAACGCTACCTCGACCGACGCCGGCATCCAGGGGACGCGGACTACGATGACCGATGCGAACGGGATGTACACCTTCGAAAACCTCCCGGTGGGTACGTATACCGTCTCAGTCGCTACCAGCAACTTCGTGACGGAAGACGTGACGGAGAACGTGACCGTTGGAGTGGGGAGCCCCTCGACCGTCAACTTCTCGCTCACGCCCGGTGGCGATATCACGCTCGACTTCTCGAACGACTTCGGCGTGCTCAACTACGCCTATGCCCTCGAGCAACTCGAAGCGGCCTTCTATGCCGCCGTCGTTGCCGATCCTATGTTCACGAGCACCTTCAACGCCGACGAGCAGGCTATCCTGACGGACATCGCGGCGCACGAGGGGATCCACCGCGACTTCCTCCAGGCCGCGATTGTCGGGGCCGGCGGCACGTTCGCTGCTCGGACGCTCCTGCCCGGTCTCACCCCGGACTTCGACGGCAAGCCGACGGCGACGCCGCCGGTGCCGGCCGTCGACTTCGCCAGCCGGACGAGCGTGCTCGCTACAGCACTGACATTCGAGGATCTCGGCGTCGGGGCCTACAACGGGGCCGCCAAATTCATCAGCACGACGGGGAATGGGCCGACGTACCTCCTCATCGCCGGCAAGATCGTCTCCGTCGAGGCCCGCCACGCCTCCGTCATCGCAGGCCTCATCACGGACAACGCGGTTGCCGGCGAGGAAGTGATCAACGCCGACGGTCTCGATCGGGCGCTCGCGCCCTCGGCCGTGCTGACCGCGGCCGCGGCTTACCTCGAGAACGGGGTCAGCGCCATCAACGCCTGATCCCCGCGCCGCAGCCCACTTCCCCGAGCATTCCTAGCACCGAACCGACATGAACTCCGACTTCCTGAACTCCCTCGACGCGCTCGACAACGCGACGACCTCGCGCCGCGAGGCGCTCCGCCGCGCCAGCAAGCTGGGCGGCGCCGCCGCCCTCGCCGTCACGCCGCTCTACGCGATGGCCCGCGAGACGATGGCTGCCAAGAGCAACCTGAGCGCGGCCTACGCCCCGCAGGCCCACGAGGTGCTCAACTACGCCCTCACGCTCGAGTACCTCGAGTACTTCTTCTACAAGCGGGGCACCGAGACGGCGGGGCTGATCCCGCCCGCCGACCTCCCGCTCTTCGAGAGCATCCGCGACAACGAGTTGGCCCACGTCAACCTCCTGCGCACCACAATCGAGGGACTGACCGACCCGCCGGGCGATCCCGACATCTACGAGGAGGACGACTTCACCTACGTAGTCAACGGCGCGGACGTCTTCGCCGACTACCAGTTATTCCTGACGCTGTCGCAGGGGCTCGAAGACACCGGTGTCCGTGCGTACAAGGGACAGGCCGGTGCGATCCAGGAGACGCCGTACCTCACGGTGGCCCTCCAGATCCACTCGGTGGAGGCGCGGCACGCGGCGGCCGTGCGGCGGGTCCGCGGGAGCCAGGGTTGGATCCCGCTGGCCCAGCCCGACGCGCCGGGCCCGATCGCACCCGTCTACGGTCCCGGCGGTCCCTTCCCGTCGGAGGCGAACACGACCCAGGGCGGGGTCGAGCTCGTCGCTGCCCTGGGTGGGGCGTACACGGCCGAGCAGATCACCGAGGCGTTCGACGAGGCGCTGGACATGGAAACGGTCCTCGCCATCGCCGGTCCCTTCATCACCGGAACGCCCGACTGATCCGCCGAGGCGACAGCCTCTAGGTACACGTGAGCGCCCGGCCTCCATCGCGGAGGCCGGGCGCTCACGTTTTTGTCGAAAGGGCGAGACGGACTACATCCCCATGCCGGTCAACTCACTGGTGATCGTCCCCCCGCCCATCTGCGCGGGCAGCGTCGAGACGTTCTTGACCGTCATCCCCGTCTTTTGGTCGAGGTAGAGCGTCGTGTCCTCGTTCGAGTCGGCCTTGTCGAGTTCGACGACGTAGGTCTGATAGGTCCCGGCCGGGACCGTGACCTCTTCCATCCCCGTGACGGAAAGGGTGTAGGTCGAGATCCCCTGCTGGCCGGGGGCCGGGTTGTACGTGGCGAACGACGCCGCATAGCCCACGTCTAGCGGCAGCGTGCTCAGCCCGATTTCGAGGGCCTGATTATCGGCGATGATCGGCAGGTCGAGCGCGCTCGTGAACGGCATCGACTGCCCGCTCTGCGACGTCACGCCTTCGATCTCGTCTCCGCTGTACGTGAGCTCGATGGAGCCCGGTCCCTGCTGCAGCTTGCGGTAGAGCGGGGTGAGGTCGCCCCGCGCGACGACGAAGGAGTCCACGAGTGCGGCGCTGCCCATCGCCGGCGGAAGTGCGGCGCGGTCCACGATTGCGAGCGCGGGTTGGCCTTCGTACTCGACGAGGGTGACGGTGCGGGTCGGATTCGCTAGGGTGACTTCCTGCCCCTGCACGTTCATTGTGATGTCGTACTCCATCTTCATGGGCTTCACCGCTGCTCCGTTGAACGCGATCTCGTCCATGTCGGCGGCGCCCATCGGGTCCGTGACGGTGACCGTCGCGGGGTCCACGGTGATCGCTTCGAGCTTGGCTTCGATCTCGGGCGGTGCGCCTTCCTGCTCGCGCCCGCCGAGGTGCTCGGCGAGGAAGTCCTCGATGGACACCATCATCGCCATCCGGTTCTCCTCGCCCCGGAAGCCGTGGCCCTCGTCCGGTGCGACGAGGTACTCGACGGGGTAGTCCCGGTCCCGCAGCGCGACGACGATCTGGTCGGCCTCGCGCTGCTTCACGCGGGGGTCGTTCGCACCTTGGATGACGAGGAGCGGCGTCGTGATTCGGTCGGCAAAGTTCAGCGGGCTCTGGGCGTCGAGTTGGGCGCGGCCCTCGGGCGTGGTCGGGTCGCCCATCCGCTCGTGGAAGATCACCCGGCCGGCCTCCCAGTACGGCGGGATCGATTCGAGGAGCGTGATGAGGTTGCTCGGGCCGACAATGTCCACGGCGGCCGCGTAGAGGTCGGGCGTGAACGTCACGCCGGCGAGCGTGGCGTAGCCGCCGTACGAGCCGCCCATGATCGCCACGCGCTCGGGGTCGGCGATGCCCTGGCCGATGAGGTACTGCACGCCGTCGGTGAGGTCGTGCTGCATCGCGCCGGTGCCCCACTCCTTGTTGCCGGCGTTGAGGAACGCCTTGCCGTAGCCCGTCGAGCCGCGGAAGTTGGGCGAGAGCACGGCGTAGCCCCGGTTGGCGAGGAACTGCGCGAACGAGTTGTAGCCGTAATTGTCGCGCGCCCACGGCCCGCCGTGCGGGAAGATGACGACGGGCAGGTTTTTTGGCTCGACGCCCTTCGGGAGGGTGAGGTAGGCCGGGATCTCCATCCCATCGCGGGCGGGGTAGCGGATCGCCTGCATGGGCGCCATGTGCTCGACGGGTACCTCGGGTCGCGAGGTGTAGAGCTTCTCGACGGTTCGCGCCTCGCGGTCGAAGAGGTAGACGGTGCCGGGGTCCACGTCGCGGTAGACCGTCACCTTCACGAGGCGGTCGTCGTTCGTGCTCCCCCCGAGGTCGAGCTCGCCATCTGGAAGTTGCGCCCGGAGGAAGTCGAGGTCGGCCTTTGTTTCGTCCGTCTTCGGATAGAGCCGGATGCGGTCACCGACGTAGTAGGTCAGGATGAGGTCGTCGGTCGCCTCGGAGAACTCGGCCCCGCCGAAGTCCACCTGCCCCTCGGGGTCGCGCTCGACGAGCGTCTCCTCGCCCGTCGCCGGGTCGAAGAGGACGAGCTCGGTGAGGTCGCGGTCGCCCTTGTTCGTCTCGAAGTAGACGCGGCGGCCGTCCTTGTGGTAGCGGGTGGGGCCGCAGGCCTCGTAGACGGTGCACGTGTAGACCGGCACCGGGTCGAGCGCGAGGTCGTCGCCGACGCGGAGGATCTCCGTCGAGCCGTCGTTCGTGGTCCGCACGGCGAGGCGGACGTTCCCGTTGAGGTCCGTCTGCCAGCCCGCGATCCGCTCGGTGTTCTCGATGAGCAGCTCTCGCTCGCCCGTTTCGAGGTTGAGGCGGTAGACGTCGTGCCACGCCGGGTCGCGGTCGTTGAGGCCGACGACGATCTCGTTCGGGGTGTTCTTGGGGACGGCGTAGATCCCGGCGCGGACGCCGTCGAGCGGCGTGAGGTCGCGGGCGGGCGGCACGCCGGTCGCCGGGTCCGCGGAGGGGTTGACGGCGTAGATGTGGTAATTCTCGTCGCCGCCCTTGTCCTGGACGTAGAGGACGTAGCGGCCGTCCTCGCTCCAGAAGTAGCCGGGCACGGGGCGGTCGTCGGCCGTCAGCGGGCGGGCCGCATCGAACGGCTCGTCGAGGCCCTTGACCCAGACGTTCATCACGTCGTGGTAGGGCTTGAGGAACGTGAGGTACTGTCCGTCGGGCGAGAGCTGGCTCCCCGCGATTTCGGGGTCCCCGAAGAAGACCGCACGGTCGATGAGGGGCGGGAGCTGCGCAGCGGCGGTCCGGACGGTAGCGGCGAGCGCAAGCAGGAGCGCGCAGCGGTAGAGGAGGTTCATGGTAGCGTGGGGTTGGGGCGGTAGAGGAGATCTGAAGTATAGGAAGCCCCTACGTCAAACGGGAACGCGCTGTTACGGATGCGCGCGGTACGCAATCTCGGCGGTCCGGCCGCGTTATCTCGGCGGATCAACCCGCCGCGCCGGTGGGTTCCAGCCCTCCTCCCCTCTCCAACACTTCCGCACGCATTGATGGCAGATTCCCGCCGCATCCTCTGGGCCGACGACGAGATCGACCTCCTCCGCCCTCACATCCTCTTCCTCGAAGCCAAAGGGTTCGATGTCACGAGCGTCACGAACGGGGCCGACGCCGTCGAGCAGGTGCGCGAGCAGCGCTTCGACGTGGTGTTCCTCGACGAGCAGATGCCGGGGATGGGCGGGCTCGACGCCCTCGGCGAGATCAAGGAGGTCTCGCCCGAGACGCCCGTCGTGATGATCACGAAGAGCGAGGAGGAGCACATCATGGAGGACGCCATCGGGCAGCAGATCGCCGACTACCTCATCAAGCCCGTCAACCCGAAGCAGATCCTCCTCACCTGCAAGCGGCTCCTCGAAGGCGGCCGGTTGCGGGAGGAGAAGGCGTCGCAGAACTACCTCCAGTCCTTCGGCCAGCTCTCTTCCGAGATCAACAGCGGGCTCGACTGGCAGGGCTGGACCGAGGTCTACAGCGAACTCGTGCGCTACGGCCTCGAACTCGACGCCGACGACGCCGCGCGCCAGATCCTCGACGACCAGCACCGCGACGCCAACCGCGAGTTCGGCCGGTTCATCGAGACCGAGTACCCCGGCTGGATCGAGGCCTCCCGCGCGGGCGATACGAAGGACCGGCCCGCGCTCTCGCACGAGGTGATGGGACGGTGGGTGATCCCCCACCTCGACGGCGGGAAGCCCGTGATCTTCTTCCTCATCGACTGCATGCGCTTCGACCAGTGGCTCGAGTTCGAGCGCCTGCTCTACCCGCTCTTCAACGTCGAGAAGGACTGGCACTACTCGCTC
The DNA here is from genome assembly GCA_038232935.1 of Rhodothermales bacterium. Classification (GTDB taxonomy): domain Bacteria; phylum Bacteroidota; class Rhodothermia; order Rhodothermales; family JANQRZ01; genus JBBSMX01. The sequence continues at coordinate 24,651 of JBBSMX010000049.1, forward strand.
CTCCCGACGGCGACGCCGTACTCCCGCAACGCTATCTTCGGCGGGATGCTGCCCATCGACCTCGCCACGCGCTACCCGCAGTACTGGCAGCACGACAACGGCGACGAGCACTCGCTCAACCAGTTCGAGGCGGAGTTCCTCGCCGAGCTGCTCAAGCGGAAGCACAAGCGCGACGCCCGCGTCCGCTACGAGAAGATCACGAATGCCGAGGACGGGGCCACGATGGCCGCCAGCATCACCGACCTCGCGCAGCACGACCTCGCCGCGGTCGTCGTCAACTTCGTGGACATCCTCGCGCACAGCCGCTCGGACTCGAACGTGCTCAAGGAGATCGCTCCGGACGAGCGGGCCTACCGCGCCCTCACGCGGACGTGGTTCGAGCACTCGTGGCTCTACCGCGCCTTCGAAGAGCTCGCCCAGCAGGACGTCACCATCGTCATCACGACTGACCACGGGGCCATCCGCAGCCTCCACGCCACCAAAGTCATCGGCGACCGCGAGACCTCGACGAGTCTCCGCTACAAGCACGGCCGCAACCTCAAGTGCGACGAGCGGCACGCCATCTTCGTCAAGGAGCCGGAGACGTACGGCCTCCCGCGCACCGGCATCAACGAGAACTACATCTTCGCGAAGGAGGACTACTACTTCGTCTACCCGACCAACTACCACCGCTACCTCAACCACTACAAGGACACGTTTCAGCACGGCGGGGCCGCCCTCGAAGAGGTGATCCTGCCCGTCGTGACGCTGCGGCCTCGGTGAGGTTGCGGTCGATGGTGTGTGAGCCGTCGCCGAGCGTGGCCCCTCTCTGCCCTGCCGGTCATTTCTCCCCCAAGGGGGCGAGAACGCAAGCATGAGACGCCGCGCCACTCGTCTCATCACGCCGTTTCAGACTACGTCCCCTCGCCCCTCCGGGGAGAGGGACAGGGTGAGCGGAGCCCACGAGCCACCGACCCGCACACTAGGGCGTGTGGACAATGGTAAAGTCGCTTCCCGTTTCGGACGATCTCTCGGCATTCACACCTGACTGCCGATATGGAACGCTACGCCATCTCCGACCGCACCTGGGAGGCCCTCGCACTGCTGCTCCCAGGACGCGCC
>JBBSMX010000050.1:0-25689 GCA_038232935.1 Rhodothermales bacterium
CACCGCCCGCCGAAGTCGCCGCCGTGCCGGACGACCTGTTGCAGCAGCTCGGCATCGCGCAGACGCTCGGGATGACGCGGCAGCGCGGCCTCGGTGCCGTCCTCCACCGGATCAAGCACGCCGTCGCCGAGGCCTCATAACGCCTGAGTTAAGCCGCCCCGTGGCGGGGCAGCGGACGCGTGCTAGCGTAGCGTATGCACGTGGCTGCTGCCACGACATGGGGTCGGCTTGAACGAATTGTTAGGCCTATGACCGACAAGCCAACTAATGCTTGCCGAGCTTGCCTAGTTCGGTTTCCAGTAGGCTCACCATCTTACGAGCAGCACCGGTTACCGCTTGCTCTATCGTGAGTGCCAAGTCGCTTACTGATGTCGGTTCGCGACCTGCAAGTCGCGCCTCAAGCATGCATCGCTTGTCAATAACGCCTGACTTAGAGGTGCTGTTCTCGTCACTAAGGTGCACTTCCAGCCTTGTGATTTGGCCAGCGAAGCGCGATAGAACGCGGCCAAGAATTTCTTCGGCACTTTGAGTCATGGCCTCGTTTCCAGAGATATTCTTGTCTGTATTTATTTGGATATGCATATCAGGTTTCTCCAGTGATGGTGGCCGTTATAGGCCTAACCATTGAGTAGGCGGAACGAGTCGGCATAGTGTGCAGCGGGAAAGCGGACTCGTTCCGCATAGCGCTCCGTGAAGTTACGGCATACTAACCGACGGATCTAGTAATCTGCCGTCTCCTCCAGCACCCACCGCCCTGCGGCCCCTCCGTCCACCGCCTCTTCCGGTGCTATGCCGAATCGTTCCGCATAGCGTGCGCCCTTGACAACTAGACGAGCACACGCCGCAGCCAGTGTTCGAGATAGTCCGTCTCGCCCGGCAGCAGGGGGATCGCGCCGACGCCGATGGACGCGACGGCCGTCCACAGCTTGCTCGCGGCGAACGCGCCGGGCTCCGGCTCGCGGTAAGGGAAAAGGGCGAGCGCCTGCTCGACGGACCGCTCGCCTGCCTTCCCCACGATGGCGTCGCGGTAGCGGTGGAGATCACCGAGCGCGGCCTCGGGCGGGCCGGGCGCGCCGTAGCGCCGGAGGTACCCGGCGCTGTCGTCGCGGCGGTACTTGGCGTCGAGGATGAAGCGGCGCACGGTGCGGCCCCGCCGGACGGTCAGCAGGAGGTCCGGCCGCTGCGCGAGGAGGCCGGTGCGGGCGGAGAAGCGCGGGTTGTACACCACCGTCACCCGCAGCCCGTCCCGCTCGAACGCGACCCCGTGCCGCCGCCCGCGCCGCAGCAGAAAGCGGACGCCCCGGTGCTCGGCGCGGAAGAAGGCGTGCGCCGGGACCGACCGGTCCAGCACGCGCGATACCGTGCAGACGAGCGTGAGGTAGGCCCACATCTCGTAGAGCACCCACAGGTCTTTCGTCGCGTGGGGGACGGGGCCGCCCGCGATCCGCAGGCCGAGGGCGAGCGACTGGCAGGCGGCGTGGGCCTCGGCGTAGCCGGACGCAGCCAGCAGGCGCGGCGTCGGCGCGGGCGGCGGACCGGGCGAGGCGGCGGCGAGCGGCGCGAGGCGCAACAGTCGGGCGAGGCGGCTCTCGACATCGGCTAAGTCGGCGAGCAGGCTGCGACGGCGGGCGGAGCGCGGCCGGTGGGCTTCGGAAGCGTGGAGATCGGCGAGCGTACGGCGTGCGGCGTCGAGACGAGCGCGGAGCCAGCGGTGCTCCGCCGTGTCGAGGGTGACGTGGGCGCGGCGCTCGGAGAGGCGGGCGTGGACGGGGACGCCCGAGCGAAGGACCTGCATCGGCCCGGCCCCGCTCCCCTGCCGGACGGCCTGCCGCAGCGACGCATCGGGCCGCTGCACCCGCTCGGCGCGGACGAGCACGGGCTCGCGCAGCAGGTCGCGGTGGGGATGCGCGGCGACGCGGTCGAGCGCGGCTTCGAGTGCGGGGAGCGAGCGGCGCACGAGCGTCAGCCACGTCGCCCGGCGCGGCGGCGCGAAGGCTTCGGCGGAGGGCGAGTGCGTCGCGCGGAGATAGTCGAACGCGAGGCCCGCGAGCGCTTCGTCCACTTCGGCCCGCATCGTCTCCGCCTCGGCGAACGTCACCTTCGTCGGGAATACGTCTACCTCGAATCCGACCTCCTCCACTCCGCCGACAGCGACGACGAATGCGCTGCGTCCGACTTGCCCCGCAAAGTCCAGGACTCCCGCAACGACGCGTCCGCCGTCTCCGCTCGCCAGCCCGCCCGTCACCACAGGATCGCGGTGCCGGACCTCGACCGCTGCCCCGTCCCGACTCGTGACGAACAGGCGGTACGCGGTCTGCTCCGCCAGCCGCATCGGCACACCGGACGCGGCGGGCTCGCCCCACACTTCGATCTGAGGTTCCGAGGTCGCCCGAAGCGGCTCGACCGAGAGGCAGCCCGGCGGGGCCGTGACATCGGCCGGCGCGGCGGGACCGGTCCACGTCAGTCGGAGGCGCTCGGTGGTGATGGAAAACAGCGGCAGCACGGGGGATACGAGCAGGGCGGAGCGAGGCGGGGTCTCCTCCTCAACCACCCGTCGGCGGCGTCGGTTGCACCGAAGCGCGAGCGTCCGTACCTAGCGGTGGGGTGGATCGACTATACACTGCCGCCGAGCGCGCCCCCTCTCTGCCCTGCCGCTGGGCACCGCTCCCCCGATGGGGGCGAGAACGTAAAATGGGAGCACTGTGCTTGTCCTCCCGCCACTCGGTCCCAGATCACGTCCCCTCGCCCCTCCGGGGAGAGGGACAGGGTGAGGGGCTAACGAACGAGCCACCGACCCGCACACCAGCACTCCTCGCTTTGCCCCTCCCCTCATGCCCGACCTCCCCGATCCAGCGGATGCCCCCGTGCCGTCCCTGCGCCTCACGCTGGACGACGGCACGCCCGTCCTCCTCCGGCCTATCCTCCCGGAGGATGCCCCGCTGATCCAGCGGGGGCTGGCGCGCCTGTCCGTCGAGTCCCGCCTCTCGCGCTTCTTCTCTCCGGTGTCCCACCTCTCTGACGACCAGCTCGATTACCTCACTCAGGTCGACCAAGTGGGACACGTCGCATGGGGTGCGCTCGACCTCTCCTCGCAGGAGGTCCTCGGGCTGGGCATCGGACGCTTTGCCCGGCTCCCGTCCGAGCCCCACGTCGCCGAAGTCGCCCTCGCCGTCATCGACGAGGCGCACGGGCACGGGCTCGGGAGCCTCTTGCTCGGCGTCCTCTACTGCCTCGCTCGCCCCCGCGGTGTGACGACGTTCCGCGCCGTCGTGATGGCCCACAACCGGGGCCTCGTCGAGCGGCTGCGAGCGATCGGCGGGGTGGTCCAGGTCGAGGAGGGACAGGTCATCGTCGACCTCCCCGTCGTCGCCGACACCGACGACCTTCCCTCGACGCCCGAAGGCGAGGCGTTCAAGCGCGTGCTCCGCACCGTCGAAGCCGAGTGGGCGCGGGCGTCGTCTACTCCCAGAACGACGCGAACCCGTCCGCCAGCAGCCGGTCGGTCATGAGGGCGAGCCGGGCGGCAGTGCGCGGGTAGCGCGCGGCGGAGATCGCGGACGGGCGGCCCCGTCGATCCCACTCCTCCAGCGCCTCGCGCACGTCGTCTTCCGAGCGAAGCGGCGTGCCCGCGAGCACCCAGCCAAGCAGGTCGAACAGTGCCTGCCGGACGCTGCGGCTTCCGCCGGCGATGCGCGGCAAGAGTTTCATAAACAGCGCGAGGTCGAGCGGGTCCACTGGCGTGCCGTCGCGCATGCGAAAAGCGTCTGGCGATTCGGCCCCGTGCAGGACGAAGAGCGCCGCCTCGTCGCGCATCCGATAGCCGACCCCGAGCCCGGCCGGAGCAAGCAGCGCGTTCGCCTCCGTCAGCACGGTCACGACGCGCTCCACCGACGCCGTTTCCGCCTTCGACAGGTCTGCGAGCCCGCCGAGGGTGAGGGCGCGCGGCCACCACGCTGCGACGGGCCAGCGCTCCGTTGCCGTCGGTTCCGGCGTGGCCTCCCGCCACCGCCCGAGGTCCACGTCGGAGAGTTCGAGCGTGAACGCCCGGTCCAGCACCTTCCGGCTGAACCCGTACGCGCTCTCGTCCATGTTGACTGTGCCGACGAGCCCGAGATTCGGCGGCAGCCGCACGTCGCGGTCGGCGAGGAGGGACGCGCTCTCGAATCCGCCGCCCTCAGCCGGCCGCCGCCCTTCGATCCGGCTGAGGATTTCGGCGAGGTAGTGCTCCGGCCGGGCGAGGTTCATCTCGTCGAGGACGGCGACGGTGTAGCCCGCGTGCTCGGCTGCGTCGCGCGCGGCGGCGAGGAGCGCGCCGGGCCGGAAGTCGCCCTGCAAATCGACGTAGCCGAGGACTTCGGCGCTGTCGGTCCAGTCGGGGCGCACGGGGATGAGACGCACCGCGCTGCCCGTCGCTTCGGCCACCAGCACCGGCAGCCGGCTCTTCCCGACGCCCGTCACCCCGGCGAGGATCACGAACGGTTTCGTCCGCAGCGCCGTGACGTAGGCCGCGATCTGCCACGGCTGATAGACGAAGCCGCGCGCTTCGACCCCTTCGATCAGTCGCTCCAGCGCCGCCGCCCGGTCCCACGGCTCCAGCGCTTCCGGCCCAAAATCGCCGGCCGGCTCGCGGACGACCGAGGCCGCCGGCTCCTCCTCCCCCTCCTGCGCCCGCCGCAGCCGCTCGAACGCCGCCATCACCTCGTCGAAGCTGCTCCCCTCGCGGGCACGAATCAGGAACTCCAGCACTTTCCCGTCGATGTTCGGGAGCGGGTGGACAACGCGCTGCGCGACGGCCCGGAACTGCCGGTCTGCATCGTCGAGGTCGGCGTACTCGTCGAGGACGGTGAGCTTGCCGGCGAAGGCCTCGTAGGCCACCCACGCTTCCTCGCTCAGCCGAACAAGCGGACGGACGCGGACGCGGTGCGGGTAGTGGCCGCCCGGCACGAGCGCCGTGCTGTCCTCGAACGCGCCGCTCGTCGCCTCGTACAGCCCGGCGATCACGCGGCGGCCCGGCAGATAGGCTACGATGCGGTCGCCCGGCCGGATCGCCTGCATCGCCGCCCGCCCCACGCGACGCACAGCGAATGTCCCAGCCCGGTCGTAAGCTGGAAAGTTGTCAGGGGGGATGGACCAGAGCCAGTAGGTCATCGGGCGATGAGGAGGGGAGAGGCTTTCGGGAGAAGCGCCCGGTACGGCGTCGGAAGATAGGCGAGCCCGGGGGGACGCTTCACGCGCGCCTCCCCGGGCTCGGCAGGGGGCCGAGGGCGTGCAGCCTCCGCCCCCTCCCCTGCCCCGCTAGAAGTGAACGCCCAGGCGGCCGAAGATGTAGGCGCCGTCCGAGCCCATCTGCACCGAGTCGTTCAGCCCGCCCTGGTCGGTCCAGGTGTCGAACTGCGGCGTCGGGTAGGTGTTGAGCACGTTGTTAGCCCCGAGCGTCAGCCGCACGTTCGGTGTGACGGTGTAGCTGGCGCTGAGGTCGACCGTGGTGGCGGCCTCGTAGACGTCCGTGGCGACCGGGAAGAGGGCGTCGGCCTCGGCCTGGTTCGTGGCCGGCGTGTCGATCCACTGGAAGTCCTGGAGGATGACCTCGCTGAAGTGCGTGAGGTTCACCTGGACGTCGAACCCGGCCACGGCGTAGGCGAGGTTCATCCCGAGCTTGTAGTCCGGCGCGGCCGCCTTGAGGTAGGCCTGCGAGAACGGGCCGAAGAAGGTGAACGGATTGAGGTCGCCGCTGTTGATCTGCTGGATCTCGAGGTCGTTGACGTTGCCGGCGAGCCCGACCGTCACGCGGCCGGGGCCGAGGCGCCGCTGGTAGCCGAGAACGACGTCGAGGCCCCGCGTCCGCGTATCCACACCGTTGGCGAAGAACTGCGCGGCCTCGACGCCGATGTTCAGGCTCGTCGCGTCGAAGTTGTCAGTGAGGATGATCCGGTCGTCGACGTCGATGAGGTACGCGTCGACCGTAGCCGAGAAGCCGGCGGCTTCGAACGTGAAGCCGGCGCTGCCGTTGACGGCGGTCTCCTCCTTGAGCGGCTGGATGCCGAAGGCCCGCGTGACAGTGCTCGTGTTCGAGGCGAGGAGCGTCCGGAGCGACCGCCCCGAGACGATGTTGTTGAAGACGAGGTTGTAGTGGATCTGCGCCAGCGACGGCGCCCGGAACCCGGTCGAGACCGAGCCGCGGAGGGCGAGCGTCGGGTGCACCTTGTACCGGCTGGCGAGCTTGACGTTGACGGTCTCCCCGAAGTCGCTGTAGTTCTCGTAGCGGACGGCCCCGCCGACGAGGAAAGCCGGGGTGACGTTGAGTTCGGCATCGGCGTAGACGCCGAGGTTCGTGCGCGTCCGATCCACCTCGTTGGCCGGGCCATAGCCGGGGAAGCCCTGCGCCCCGCCGGGGAGCACGTCGCCGTTGGCGTCGACGGCCGGCGATTGTACGGCGGGATTCGTGATGGCGACGCCCGCCGAGTCGTAGATCGCGTACGACGCCTCCTCACCGGCTAAGATCTGGAAGTTCTCCGTGCGGTACTCGATCCCGCCCGCGAGGTTGAGCCCGCCCATGACATCGTCGAAGAACTTGCTGACATCGAGCCCGGTGACGTTCATCGTGAGGCGGTGGCCGCCCGCGTCGAAGTCGGTCGGGGAGGCGGCGCCGAGTGAGGCGTTGTTCGACCCACGGACGAAGTAGTGGAAGTCGTTCTGGCCGAAGGTGTGGCTGACGTCAGTCCGGACGCCGTTCGCGAGGCCGTGGCGGACGCCGCCCGAGACGGAGAGGTCCTCGATGTTCGAGGTAATCCGGGGCGTGAACCCGTTGGGATAGAGCTCCGGCACGGCGCGGTTGTCGCCGTCGGCGAAGCCGTCGCGGGAGAACGCGAAGGCGTCGGTGTCGCGGAAGCTCCGCCCGCCGAAGAGGTAGAGCTCCGTGTCCTCGCCGAGGGGAAGCGCCGAGTTGGCGACGAAGTTGAACCCGTCGGCGGCGGCGGTGCCGTAGCCCTGGCGCCACGGGAAGCCCGGCCGCAGGGTCCGGTCCCGGGTGAGGTACTCCGCCGTCACGTTCGCGAACCCGCCATCGTTGCCGAGCGCCACGCCGTAGTTGAGGTCGACGCGGGTCGTCGTCCCGTCGAAGGCGCGGTTGTCGCCATCGAGCCGGTTCTCGCCCTCGGCGTTGAAGATCGTCTCGCCGGTCTCGTCGGCGTAGCCCGCGCCGACGGCCGTGCTGTAGGCGCCCCGCGTCACGCCCGCCGTGAGCCCGTCGGACCCGTCCTTGAGCACGATGTTGATGACGCCGGCGATCGCGTCGGAGCCGTACTGCGCCGCCGCGCCGTCGCGGAGGATCTCGATGCGCTTGATGGCGCTGGCCGGGATCGCGTTGAGGTCGGTCCCGGTGTTCCCGCGCCCGCGTGTCCCGAAGATGTTGACGAGGGAGGACTGGTGGCGGCGCTTGCCGTTGACGAGGACGAGGGTCTGATCCGGCCCCAGGCCGCGGAGCGAGGCGGGGTCGATGTGGTCGGCCCCGTCGGAGCCCGACTGCTTGGTGGCGTTGAACGACGGCGCGGCGTACTGGAGGATCTGGTTGATCTCGATCTTCCCCGTCGTCGAGGCGAGGTCGGCCACGTCGATGACGTCGACGGCGACCGGCGAGTCCGTGGCCGAGCGGTTGTAGCTGCGCGAACCGACGATCTGCACCTCGCCGAGCGCCACGCCCTCGACGAGGGTCACGTCGAGCACACTCCGACCGCCGACGCCGACCTCCTGACGCTCGTACCCGATGTAGCTGAAGACGAGGGTGGCTTCGGGCGAGAGCACGTCGAGTCGGTACGCCCCCTGGGCGTCGCTCGTGGTGCCGTTGAGCGTGCCCTTCTCGGAGATATTGACGCCGATGAGGGGCTCGTTCGCCTCGTCGGTCACGCGCCCCGATACGTCGTGTTGGGCGTGGACTTCGTGGAAACAGAACAGCAGCGTGCAGAGCAGTAACAGCGTGCGCATCGGATGTGGGGGCTGGTGGTGGGGGTATTCTGCGGACGGGGTTATGGTAGCGCCCCCGCCGCACTGTTGCAAGGGACCGCTGACGTCCCACCGTCTCCTGTCGGCATCATGAGCGGATCGGACACTCGCCGCTTATTCGTAGGCGTTCGCGCTTAACCGTGTTAACATGGCGCCTTGCCCTCTAGCCCCTTCCTCCTCTACCACGCCCATGCTCCGCTCTCGCTTCCTCGCTGTGCTCTGCCTCAGCGCCTCTCTCTTCACCCTCCCCGCCTGCGACTCCGTCGACGATATCATCGACGGCCCGCTCGCTGAAGCGGCGGCCAACCCCGGCACGTGGTACTTCATCGAGACTGAAGGCGCAACGTGCCGCGACGGATCCGCGACCGGCTTCGGCGTCCGGCTCCAGGAAGGTACCAATGACCTCATGATCTACCTCGAAGGCGGCGGGGCCTGCTTCAACGAGGCCACGTGCTCGGGTAACCCGTCGAGCTTCGGCGCGGCCGAGTTCAACGCACTCGCCGCCCAGCGCGGGAACGCCGGCATCTTCAGCATCACCTCGGCCAACCCAGTCGGCGACTGGAACATGGTGTACGTCCCCTACTGCACCGGCGACGTCCACGGCGGAACCAACCCGGACGCGACCGTCCTGCAAGCCCCCAACCTCGGCCCACAGCAGTTCGTTGGGGCCGTGAACATCGACCTCTACCTCGACATCCTCAAGCCGGCCCTTGGCGACCCGGACAAGGTACTCCTGACCGGCGCGAGCGCAGGCGGCTTCGGCTCCCTCGTCAACTTCCCGCAGGTCGCCGACCGGTTCAACCGCTCGGACCTCACCCTCCTCGACGACTCCGGCCCGATCTTCTTCGCCGACGACGTGCTCAGCCCGCAGCTCGGCGGCGGATTCATCCAGCAGTTCGGCTTTGAGGCTACGCTGCCGGCGGCCACCGTGCTCTTCCAGCCGGACGGGCTCCAGAACATCTATTCCTACCTCGACGGCGCGTACCCGGACGCCACGTTCGGCCTCGCTTCGCACACCGAAGACCAGACGATCCGCTACTTCTTCGGGTTCGGCCAGCCCGACGGCACCATCACCGGCCCGGAGTTCGCGGCCGGCCTCACGGATATCCGGTCCATGCTCCCCGATAGCTGGGGCACGTACTACGCCTCCGGGGCTGCGCACACGTTCATCGGTGCCGACGCCACCTACTTCGGCACCTCCGCCGGGGTCGCGCTGAACGACTGGACGAGAAGCCTGCTCGATGGCGATCCTCAGGACGTAGGCCCGGACACGCCGTAAGCTGCCCCCAGTCCGCACGCCCTGCGTTGCAACGCCCCGCCTCGGCCACCGCCGGGGCGGGGGTTGCTTTTGGGCCTCGGGCCGACCGGAACGCCCGCGCGCCGTGGTTCTTACAACGAGGTGCCACAGCGTTGGCACCGGCCGCGCGTAGGTTGCCGTGTTCGCCCCTCCCCCTTTCGCCCACCCCTCCGATGGCTATCACCCGAATCGACACGCCGTACCGCCTCGAAGCCCCGTTCCGGCCGATGGGCGACCAGCCCGCCGCCATCGCCGAACTGACCGAGGGCGTCTTCCGCGGCGATACCTACCAGACGCTCCTCGGCGCGACGGGCACCGGCAAGACGTTCAGCATCAGCCACGTCCTCCAGAACGCCGGCAAGCCGACCCTCGTCTTCTCGCACAACAAGACGCTCGCGGCCCAGCTCTACGCCGAGTTCCGGTCATTCTTCCCGAACAACGCCGTCGAGTTCTTCATCTCGTACTACGACTACTACCAGCCCGAGGCCTACATCGTCTCATCCGACACGTACATCGAGAAGGACATGGCGGTCAACGAGGAGATCGACCGGCTCCGGCTGCGGGCGACGAGCGCGCTCGTCTCCGGGCGCAAGGACGTGATTATCGTGGCGAGCGTCTCGTGCCTCTACGGCCTCGGCGACCCGAAGGAGTACAAAGCGCAGATCGTGCAGGTCCAGCCCGGCACGGTCGTCCCGCGCGACGAGCTGCTGCGGAAGCTGGTCAACATCTTCTATTCCCGCAACGATGTCGAATTCGAGCCCGGTATGTTCCGCGTGCGCGGCGACATCGTCGAGGTCTTCCCGGCCTACCTCGAAGACGTGGCGTACCGCATCGCGTTCTGGGGCGACGAGGTCGAGGCCATCAGCTCGTTCGACCCGCTGACGGGGCAGGAGACAGCGAAGGAAGACCTGCTCACGATCTACCCCGCGAAACACTTCGTCACCCCGAAGGACCGGCTCGAAGCCGCGATTGCCTCCATCGAGGAAGAGCTGCGGTGGCGACTCGCCGTGCTCCGCAACGAGGGCAAGATGCTGGAAGCGCAGCGGCTCGAACAGCGCACCATCTTCGACCTCGAAATGATCAAGGAGGTCGGCTACTGCTCGGGCATCGAGAATTACTCGCGCCATATGGACGGCCGCGACCCTGGCACCCGCCCGCACTGCCTCCTCGACTACTTCCCCGACGATTACCTGATGGTGATCGACGAGAGCCACGCCACGATCCCGCAGGTCCGAGGGATGTACAACGGCGATCGCGCCCGCAAGCTCAACCTCGTCGAGCACGGCTTCCGCCTCCCCTCCGCGCTCGACAACCGGCCGCTCACGTTCGAGGAGTTCGAGGCGTTCCACAACCAGGTCCTCTTCGTCAGCGCCACGCCCGCCGACTACGAGTTGGAGCAGAGCGAGGGCGTCGTCGTCGAGCAGATCATCCGCCCGACCGGCATCCTCGATCCCGAAGTCGACGTCCGCCCTGTCGAGAACCAGATCGACGACCTGCTCGACGAGATCCGCACGCGGGTGAGCCGCAACGAGCGCGTGCTCGTGACCACCCTTACGAAGCGGATGAGCGAGGACCTGACCGACTACCTCGACAGCTTCGGCGTCCGCGTCCAGTACCTCCACTCCGACATCGACGCGCTCGCCCGCGTCGACATCCTCCGCGACCTCCGGCTCGGCGAGTTCGACGTGCTGATCGGTGTCAACCTCCTCCGCGAGGGGCTCGACCTGCCCGAGGTCTCGCTCGTCGCCATCCTCGATGCCGACAAAGAGGGCTTCCTCCGGAGCGAGCGCTCGCTGATTCAGACGGCGGGCCGCGCAGCGCGCAACGCGAACTCGCGCGTCATCATGTACGCCAACAAAGTCACGGACTCGATGCAGCGGATGATGGACGAGACCGAGCGCCGCCGCGCGGTCCAGCAGGCCTACAACGAGGAGCACGGGATCACCCCGACGACCGTCACGAAGTCGACCGACCAGATCCGCCGCGGCACCGCCATCGCCGACCACAAAGCCGCCCACGACGAGAAGCGCGAGGTCCACTACTACGCCGGCCCCGACCAGCTCCCCCGCGTCGCCGACCCCGTGGTGAAGTACCTCACCGACGACCAGAAGCGCGACCTCGTCGCCCAGCTCACGCGCGAGATGGAGACGGCCGCCGAGAACCTCGAGTTCGAAAAAGCCGCCGAACTGCGGGACTCCATCGCCCAGATCGAAGGCGAACTGGCCGCTTAAACGCAGAGGACGAGCCACCCCTCGAAAGAAGCGCTACCCGGAACTGCGTCCCCGATACGGTGGTGGAGGGTCTGGCCTTCCCTGATTCGACAGGACCTACCCCTTATGCGACTGGACCGTATCGAGCTCCGCCGGGTGTCCCTGCCCTACCGTACGCCGTTCGAGACCAGCGGCTGGATTGAGCGGGGGCTCGACGCCGTCATCGTTCGCGTGGACGCCGACGGCGCGACGGGCTGGGGCGAAGCGCCCGTGGGGCGCGACCCGTTCTACAGCGAAGAGAACGCGGACACCTGCTGGATCATTCAGCAGAAGTACCTGGTCCCCCTACTGCTCGACAGCGACCTCGGGAGCCCGCACGACACGCCGGCCGTGTACGCGAGGGTGCGTGGCAACCGCATAGCCAAGGCGGGGGTGGAATTCGCCGTGTGGGACCTCTTCGGCCACACGACCGGCCAGAGCCTCCAAACGATGCTCGGGGGAACACGCGACGAGGTGCCGGTGGGCGTGAGCGTGGGCATCCAGCCCGACATCGACGCGCTGCTGGCCACGGTGAGCGGGTACCTCGACGACGGCTACCGCCGCGTCAAGCTCAAGATCAAGCCCGGCTGGGACATCGAGCCGGTCCGGGCCGTCCGCGAGACGTGGCCGGACCTCCTGATGCAGGTCGACGCGAACAGCATCTACCACCTCCGCGACGCCGCGCACCTCGCCCGGCTCGACGCGTTCGACCTCCTGCTGATCGAGCAGCCGCTCGGGCACGACGACCTGTTCGACCACGCCCGGCTCAAGCCGCACCTCCAGACGCCGCTCTGCCTCGACGAGAGCATCGTCTCAGCGGAGCACGCACGCTGGGCCATCGAGATAGGCGCGTGTGACATCATCAACATCAAGCCGTCGCGCGTGGGCGGGTTCGTCGCCGCCGTCCAGATCCACGACCTGGCGCAGGCAGCGGGCCTGCCCCTCTGGCACGGCGGCATGCTGGAGACGGGCATCGGCCGCGCGGCCAACGTCTCGCTGGCCAGCCTGCCGGGCTTCACGCTGCCGGGCGACATCAGCGAGAACGCGCGCTACTACGCGCGCGACATCGTCACGAACCCCTTCACCCTCAACCCGAACAGCACGCTCACCGTGCCCACCACGCCGGGCAGCGGGGCCGAAATCGACGAGGCGTACCTGGACGAGGTGACGGTCGAGACGTGGGAGATGAGGCGGACCTGACGAAGCTGGAAAGCTGGGCCGAGGCGTGGCGGCGCGCCCTGTCTGCTCGACGGGGTCGGGCGCGGCGTGGACGCACGAACAGCGGAGGTTCCAGCCGTGTCCGGTGAGGAGGAACGCACTCCCGACGAGCGTGAGGCCGACGCCTGCCGTCTCACCGAGGAAGGCGTGGGCACCGACTCCGAGCCAGACAAATACGAGCCCGCTTCGGAGCAGGCGGGAACTGCTCGGGCTGGCTCCCCGGTGCGCGGCACGGAGCGTGACGGGCACGAGGAGGACGGCCGTCACCGGGTGCCAGACCTCGTGCAGCGCGTGCGCCCCGTGCCAGAGCGGCAAGGCCACCAACAGCAGCGGCATCAGCAGGCAGTGCACGGCGCAGAGCCCGGAGAGCAGCACGCCGAGCCGGTCCCACGCGGAGGGCATGGGACCGAGCGTCGGAACAGACATGCGGGGATCGGTCATGGATCGGGAGGGCGGACGTGGAAGCGGAGAGGGGGCGGTTCGTCCCGCCCCCTCCTCCGGCCCACTACGGACGCGCTTCGAGCACGATGTTGAACGGCGTCTCGGTCGCGCGGCGGAAGCGGGTGAACCCGCCCTCGCGGACGACCTCGCCCAGCCGGGCCTCGCCGGCCTGCGCTCCGAGCGCCAGCCCGACCTCCTGATCGAGCGAGCACGGGGTGCAGATCAGCGTCGAAGCGCCGTAGTAGAAGCGACCGACGGGGTTGAGGTTGTCCTCGACCCGGTCCTCGGCGCGCGGCTCGACGATGAGCCACGTCCCGTCCGGTTTGAGCGATTGGTAGACGTGTGCGGCCCCGCCGACGGGATCGCCCATGTCGTGCAGGCAGTCGAACGTGGTCACGAAGTCGTAGGGCGCGCTGTTGAAGCTCTTCGACGTGGCGACCTCGAAGCGGACGTTCGTCACACCGGCAGCCTCAGCCCGAGCGCGGGCGGTCTCGATGGACGGCTCGTGCGCGTCGATCCCGACGAACGTGCTGTTCGGGTAGGCCTGCGCCATGATGATGGTCGAGGCTCCGAACCCACAGCCCACGTCGGCGACGCGGATGCCTGCTTCGAGCTTTTCCTTCACCCCGTCGAGTGCGGGAATCCAGTCCTGCACGAGGTGGTTGAAGTAGCCCGGCCGGAACGCCTGCTCGACGCCGTGGAAGAGCGCGTGGTCGTGCTCGCCCCAGCCGACGCCCTCGCCCGTGCGGAACGCCTCGGTCAGCTTCGGCAGGATGCGCCCGGCGGCGAACGCGGTCTCGAAGAAGCCAACGACGTAGGCCGGACTGTCGGGGTTGGCGAAGAGGAGCGCCTGCTCCATCGTCATGTTGTAGCGGTCGGTTGCGGCGTCATAGTTCACGTAGCCGCCAGCGGCGTGCGTGCGCAGCCACTCGCGGACGTAGCGCTCGGCGGTGTTCGTGCGGCTCGCGAGTTCGGCCGTGGTGAGGGGCTCGGCGCCGGCGAGCGCTTCGTAGAGGCCGAGCTCGCGGCCGATCAGCACGAGCGGGGCGAAGCAGACCGCGCCCGCGTCCGTGACGACGCGGCCGAGGAGTTCGTGGAGGGCCTGCTCATCGAGCATCGGCATGAGGGGTGCTTCCTGCGTGGTCATGGTCGAGGGGGGTTGGTGAGGGTAGGAGTGCGGAGCCAGACGGTCTCCGATTACAGTGACGCGGAAACCGGGCGAAGTCCCTAATCCGGTGCTCTTTTTCTGTGCCGATTCTCTAGACAAAAAAGAGAATCGTCCTCTCGACCGAGCCCCGGAGCTAGGGCGAGTGGAGAGATCTCCCACGTTGTGACATGCTGCACTGGGGGAGATGGGCTGCGCCGAGCCCTGTGGGGTTCCTCGGCTACGCCCCTGGGAGGCTGCGCTCGGGATGACGAGAAGAGGGTCTCGTTGTGTACCGAGGTGCCGCCCCTCTTTCCAAGCCCCGCCTACACCCCGATCTGACCTATCCAAGTGAGGATGGAACGGGGTTTCCGTTGCGTATCATAGAGGGAGTCAATCCTCTTTCCATGCACGATCCCGACGTCACGCAGCTGCTGCGGGAGCTGGAGGACGGCGACCGCGCCGCTTTCGACCGCCTCCTCGCAGCCGTCTATCCGGCGCTCCGCCAGATGGCCCGCGCGAAGATGCGCGACCAGCGCGACGGACACACCCTCAACCCGACCGGCCTCGTCCACGAAGCCTACCTCCGGCTCGTCCGCTATCAGGACGTGGAATGGGACGGGCGGGCGCACTTCTTCGGCGCGGCGGCCCAGACCATGCGGCGCATCCTCGTGGACCACGCCCGCGCCAAGCTCACCGACAAGCGCCGGGGCGAGCACGTCACGATCGTCACAGACAACGAGCCCGCCGACGAGCCGGGGCACGACCTCCTCGACATCGACGACGCGCTGCATCGCCTCGCTGAGGAGCGCCCGCGCTGGGTGCAGGTCGTCGAATGCCGCTACTTCGCCGGGCTCAGCATTGAGGAGACCGCCGAGGCGCTCGGCCTCTCGCACGGCACGGTCTCGAACGACTGGCACCTCGCGCGGGCGTGGCTCAAGCGCGAGCTCGCCGACTGAGCACTGCCCACGATGAGCGCCTCCGACCAACATATCCGCTTCTGCACCGCTGACGACGGCGTCCGCCTCGCCTACGCGACGGTGGGCGAGGGGCCGCCCCTCGTCAAGGCGGCTAACTGGCTGGGCCACCTCCAGTACGAGTGGCAGAGCCCGGTGTGGCGGCACTGGCTCCGCGAGCTCTCGCGCAATCACACCCTTGTCCGCTACGACGAGCGTGGCTGCGGCCTCTCCGACTGGGAGGTCAAGGACATCTCACTCGAGGCGTGGGTGCGCGACCTCGAGATCGTGGTCGATGCGCTGGAACTGGAGCGCTTTCCGCTTCTCGGACTCTCGCAGGGTGGCCCGGTCGCCGTCGCCTATGCGGTGCGCCACCCCGAGCGCGTCAGCCACCTCATCCTCTACGGCACCTACGACATCGGGTGGGGGAGACGGCCCGAGGCAAGCACGGGGATGCAGTGGGAGGGCCTGGCAACACTGATCCGACACGGCTGGGCTCAGGACAACCCGGCCTTCCGGCAGGTCTTTACCGCGCTCTTCATCCCGGACGGGACGCCGGAGCAGGCCCGCTGGTTCGACGACCTCCAGCGCGTGACGACCTCTCCCGAGATCGCCGAGCGGTTCGAGTGGGCCTGCAGTCAGATCGACGTGTGCGACCTCCTCCCGCAGGTGCAAGCCCCGACCCTCGTGCTGCACGCGCGCGGCGACGCCACCGTTCCCTTCAGCGCCGGCCAGCGCCTCGCCGAGGCCCTCCCCGACGCCCGGTTCGTCCCGCTCGAAGGCAATAACCACGTCTTGCTGGAGCACGAGCCGGCGTGGCCGCGCTTCCTCGCCGAGGTGCGCGCGTTTCTGGGCGTAGACACCGCTCCCCGCCGCGCGTCCGACCCGGCCGGGCAGGGGACCCTGAGTGCCCTGTTCGAACGCGCCCTCGCCGCGCCTCCCGACGAACGCCGTGCCGTGCTCGACGGCATCGGCGACCCTGCCCTCCGCGCCGAGGTCGAGAGCCTCCTCGCCGCCGACGCCGAGGCGACGGGCGGGGCCTTCCTCGCTGCCCCGCCCGGCACCCTCCTGGAGGACGCCGTGGCCGAGTCCATACGCCGCGACCTCATCGAGGGGACGACCGTCGCCCACTACCGCATCGGAAAGCGGCTCGGCGGCGGCGGGATGGGCGTCGTTTACCGCGCCCTCGACACCCGGCTCGACCGCACCGTCGCGCTCAAGTTCCTCCCCCCACACCTCCGCTACCACGACGAGGTCAAGCGACGGTTCATCCGCGAAGCCAAGACGGCCTCCGCGCTTGACCATCCCAACATCTGCACGATCCACGACGTCGTCGAGACCGCCGCCGGGCGGCTCTTCATCGCGATGGCGTGCTACGAGGGCGAGACGCTCCGCGACAAGATCGAGCGGGGGTTTCTCCCCGTCGCCGAGGCCGTGGGCTACGCCGTCCAGATCGCGGAGGGCCTCGGGCGCGCCCACGAGGCCGGGATCGTCCACCGCGACGTGAAGCCCGCCAACGTCATGGTTACCGAACGCGGCGGCATCAAGCTGCTCGACTTCGGGATCGCCAGAGTGACCGGCTCCGACGTGACGAAGGCCGGGGCGACGATAGGGACCGTCGCCTACATGAGCCCCGAGCAGACGCGCGGCGACGCCGTGGATCACCGGACCGACCTGTGGAGCCTCGGCGTGGTCCTCTACGAGCTGCTCACTGGCGTGCGACCCTTCCGAGGCGGGACGGATCAAGCCGTCGTCTACGCCGTCCTCAACGACGAGCCCGCGCCGCTCGGCTCGCTGCAGCCCGACGTGCCCGCCGGCCTCCAACACGTCGTTCACCGGCTGCTGGCGAAGGACCCGAACGCCCGCTTCCAACACGCCAGCGAGACGGCAGACGCCCTGCGCTCTCCCCCGAGCTGCACCGCTATCCAAGGAGCTAGCATAGGAGAGACAAAGCGCGAGACCGCCTCCATCGCCGTGCTCCCCTTCGCCGACATGAGCCCGGGCCGGGACCAGGCCTACTTCTGCGAGGGGATCGCCGAGGAGCTGATCAACGCGCTCACCCGCGTCGAGGGCCTGCGCGTCGCATCGCGCACCTCCTCGTTCGCTTTCAAAGAGCGCTTGACGGACGTCCGGGAGATCGGTCGGCGGCTGGGGGTGGGGAGCGTGCTGGAGGGCAGCGTGCGCCGGGCCGGCAACCACCTGCGCGTGAGCGTCCAGCTCATCGACGCTGGCGGCGGCTACCACCGCTGGGCGGAGCGCTACGACGGCAACGCCGCCGACATCTTCGCCGTGCAGGACGAGATTGCCGAGAACACCGTCCGCGCGCTCCGAGGCGTGCTGACCGAAGAGGACCGTGAGGCCATTCAGAGGGCACCCTCCGCCGAGATCGAGGCGTACGACTATTACCTGCAGGGGCGGCAGTTCCTCCCGCAGGGGAACCGGACGAGCTTGCAGAACGCTCGGCGTCTGTTCGAGCGGGCCGCCGAGGTGGACCCCGCCTACGCGCCGGCCTACGCGGGGATCGCCTCCTGCAGCTACTACCTCTACCTGTGGTCGAGGGAGTCGGAGGCCGACCGCGAGGCGGCCCGGCAGGCGAGCCGGCGGGCGGTCGAGCTCGCCCCGTACCTGGCGGAATCGCACGTGGCGCTCGGTCTCGCCCTGACGCTGGACGAGCGGTTCGAAGAGGCCGAACAGGCGATGGAAGCCGCGCTCCGGCTCGACAACCGGAGCTACGACGCGCATTATTTCTACGGCCGCCTCTGCTTCCAGCAGGGGGAGATCGAGCAGACGGCCCGGCTGTTCGAGCGCGCTGCCGCACTGGACCCGAGCGAGTACCAAGCGGCGTGCCTGCTGGCGCAGGTCTACGAGGCTATGGGGCACGCCGAGGCTGCCCAGGCCCAGTACCGGACGGGCTTCGAACGAGCCCAGCGACACCTGGAATTGAACCCCAACGACGTGCGGGCCATCAGCCTCGGGGCGGCCGGGCTCTTGATGATGGGCCAGCAGAAGCGCGGGCTGGAGTGGACGCGGCGCGCGGCGGCCATGGCACCGGAGGACCCCATCGTCGCCTGGAATACGGCCTGCAACTTGTCCCGAGCCGGCGAGCCGGAGGCCGCCCTCGACCACCTCGAACGCGCCGTCGCGCTCGGCATCGCCGATCGTCGGTGGCTCGAGCACGACCCGGACATGAATCCCCTCCGCGATCACCCGCGCTTCTTGGCCGTGATGGAATCCATGAGTAGCTCAGACTAGGCAGAGGCATGGAGCCTTGTAGCCACGCGTGGCTACAACTCGATTGCGAAGACGAAAGGAACTCAGCGTCGAGGCTTAACGCAACGCCCACCCACACTCCCAACCGCTAGTTCCGGTTCATCATCAGCCGGAGCACGTACCAGAACATCAGCGCGACGGACGAGAAGAGCTGGAGCGCCGCCGCCACGTGCCGGTCCACGGGGAAGTCCCGCATGATCTTCGACGTATCGTAGAGGATCGACGCCCCCGCCAGCGCGATCATCGCGACGGAGAAGAACGTCCCGAGCTCGAGCCCGAAGAGCACGCTCGCCACGATCAGCACGACCGCGACAACGAAGCCCCATTTGAGGAGCGCGCCGAGGAACGAGAAGTCCTTGCGCGAGATCACAGCGACGGCCGTGAGTCCCGTAAAGCCGAGGAGCGTCACCCACGCCGCGCTGCGGATCACGCCCGGCCCGGAGTACAAAGCCGCCACGTACAGGAGCGGCACGAAGATGATCGCTTCGGCGAGGACGAACCCGCCGAGCGCCGCGTACTGCGCCGGACGCGACGCCGTGCTGTACGCTGTCCGGCTCGCGAACCAGCTCACGAGCACGAATCCGCCCAGCACGATCAGCCAGTTGACGCCGAGAAGCGCGCCCGCGATCTGCTCGGCGAGCCCGCTCTGGAAGAGCGCGACCTCAATCCCGACGAACAGGAGGATCGCGCCGAAGAGGTGGAGGTACGTCCGCGTGATGAAGTCCGCGCGGGCATCGGTACCGGCGGCGGCGACGGGAGTAGAAAGACCGTAGGTATCCATCGAGAGAGGAAAGCTGGAGGGATGTACGCGTATGCGCAACTTGCGCCGGACGCTGTTGCACGCAGAACCGATTCACCGCCCTCTCGTTCCCTCCTTGCCGCAGCCCCGTGCTGATAACCCCTGCCCGCCCTCACGATGCGCGCCCGAACCCCTGCCTGGACTGCCGCCTCCGTCGTCGTGCTGGCCGGCGCGGTGCTCGCCGTCCACGAGCCGGCTCGGTCCTCGTCGCCCGCCCAAGCGACGGTGGACGGCGCGACGGTGGATGGCGCGATGGCCGAGGCCGCGCAGACCGTGCTCGGACGCCTCGACGGACGGCAGCGCGACCGGATGCACCTCCCGTTCGAGAGCGGCGAGCGCACGAACTGGCACTACGTCCCACGCGCGCGCAACGGCCTCCCGCTCGAGGCGATGACCGAAGCGCAGCGCGAGGCTGTCCACGCCCTGCTTCAGAGCGCCCTGAGCCGGCCGGGCTATGAAAAGGTATGGGGTATCGTCGAGCTCGAGGGCATCCTCGGCCAGCTCAGCGACCGCCCGTCCTTCCGTGACCCGGAGAACTACTACCTGACGATCTTCGGCACGCCCTCGACCGACGCGCCGTGGGGCTGGCGCTTCGAGGGCCACCACCTCTCGCTGAACGTCTCGTCGGTCACCGACACCCTCGTTGCCGCGACGCCGGCGTTTCTGGGAGCGAATCCGGCGGAGGTCCCCTCCGGCGACCAGGCCGGCCGGCGCGTTCTCGCCGACGAGGAAGACCTCGCCCGCCGCCTGCTCGCCCTGCTCGACGCCGCCCAGCGCGAGCGCGCCCTCATCGCTCCAACCGCGCCCAGTGACATTCTCACGGCCGCGCATCGGACCGTCCAGCTGGATCGGTTCGAGGGGCTACCCGCCGCGGCGATGGACGAGGCGCAGCGGGCCGCGCTGATGCGCCTCGTCGAAGCCTACACGCACACCCTGCGGCCGGACCTGGCGGCGGTCTATACCGCGCGGCTGCGGGCGACCGGCCTCGACAGCCTGCACTTCGCGTGGGCCGGCGGCACCCGTCCCGGCGAGCGCCACTACTACCGCATCTACAGCCCGGCCCTGCTCATCGAGTACGACGAGACCCAGCCGAACCACGTCCACACCGTCTGGCGCGACCCGACAAACGACTTCGGCGACGACCTTCTGCGTCGGCACTACGAGACGCATTCCCACCAATAGCCCTGCCTGTGCCTACAGCCTGGCTCGACTCTTTCCGCGTGCGCTCCTATGAGATCGCCCCCGACGGGCTGCTCACGCTCCCCACTCTCTGCAACTATCTCCAGGAGAACGCCGGCAACCACGCCACCGCCTCCGACCTCGCGACCGACCAACTGCTCGCGGGCGGACGGGCCTGGGTCCTCATCCGTCTCCAACTCGAAATCGACCGCTTCCCGGCGTGGCGCGAGGATATCGCCGTCGAGACGTGGCCGAGCGCGTTCGATGGACTCTACGCCCAGCGCGACTTCTCCGTCACCGACGCGGACGACGCCGAGATCGCGCGAGCGACGAGCCAGTGGATCGTGATGGACGTGGCACAGCGGCGACCCATCCGTCTCCCCGCCGCCGTCCGCGCCATCGAGCGGCCCGACCGACCCAACGCGCTCACTCCCGACCGTGCACCTCTAGAAAAACTCGAAGTGCCCGAGCACGAGCGGCTGTTCAGCGTGCGCCGCAGCGACCTCGACCTCAACCGCCACGTCAATAACGTCCTTTACGTCGAATGGGCACTCGAAGCCGTGCCCGACGCCGTCAGCGAAGGCCATCGTCCCTGCCGCCTCGACGTGCAGTTTCGCGCCGAGAGCGTCTACGGCGATACGATACGATCTGCTTGCGCCCCCGCTGAAAACGACAACGGCAGCGTTTTACTACAGCACGAGGTTACGCGCGAAGAAGACGACCAACTCCTCGCACGGGCAAGGTCGGCGTGGACCAAGGGGTAACTCCCTGCTACTCTGCGAATCGGGCCGCGTCGAACAGGTCGGCGGCTTCGTCGTCGCGGCCGAGCACGAGGCGGGCGAGCAGCAGACCGAACCGGAGGCCGAAGCCCATGCCGTGCCCCGTGAATCCGGCCGCCCAGATCGCCCCCGATACGTCCCGCATCGGTCCGACGACGGGAAGGCCGTCTGGCGAGAACCCCATCGTCCCGCTCCAGCGCCGCTCGACGGTCGGCGTGCCGGCCGCTGGGAAGTGGGTGCGGAGGTAGGCTTCGAGATTGGCTTGCAGGCCCTCCGTCGTCGCGTCGTCGTAGCCGACCTCTTCGTCGGCGTGGAGGTGGCGGGCACCGCCGAGGTAGAGCCGTCCGTCGGCGAGTTGGCGGAGATAGAAAAACCCTTCGTGCGAATAGACCGGCACGTCCAGCAACGGCGCGACGGGCGCGGTGGCGAGCATCTGCGCGCGGACCGGCCGGACGAACCGCGCGACCTCGGGGACGAGGCGCGGCAGGAACGCGTTGAGCGTGAGGACGACCCGCTCGGCATCGAGCGCTCCCCGTTCGCTCGTGAGACGTATGCCGGATGGACCGCTTTCCAGCGCCGTCACCGGCCAGCCTTCCAGCGTTGTCGCCCCACTCCGGGCAGCGAGATAGTGGACCAGCTTCGCCGGGTGCAGCGTGCCGCCGTCCGGCACGGCGAGCGCTCCCGCGAATCCCTCGGCGTGCATCCGTGCGTTCGCCGCCTCGGCCCGGAGGTAGGCGGCCTCCACCCCATCTTCCGCGAGCAGCACAGCCGATTCCTGCAGCCGCTCGGCTTCCTCTTCACTCCCGGCCGCGATCACGCTGCCGGTGAGCGCGAGGTCGAACGCGTCGGCGTCCTGCTCCCGCGTGAGGCGAGCGTTGTCGGCGGTGAAGTGCCAGAGTCGCCGGGCCGCATCCCGTCCGTACGTGTGCACGGCCGAGGCGTAGTCGGTGTGCGTGCCGAGCAGGAGAAAGCCCGCGTTCCGTCCGCTCGCGCCATGCGCCAGCGTCTCTGCCTCCACGAGCACAATGCGCAGCGACGGGTCGAGCCGGTGCAGCCAGAAGGCCGTCGCCGCGCCCATGATTCCGCCGCCGACGACCGCCACGTCGCACGACGCGGGCGGAAGCGGCTGCTGCCAGGGCGAGTACGTCCGCGTCATATCAACCTCCGCCGCTCGCACATCACACGTTCACGTCCACGACGATGCGCCCCTGCGTCTCGCCACGCGTGATCTTCTCGCTGTAGGCGATCACGTCGCCGAGCGTGATCGTCTGCTGGATGGCTTCGAGCGCGCTGCTCGGCAGCACGTCGTCGAGCCGTTGCCACGCGGTGCGGCGGCGCTCCGGCGGGCACGTGTTCGAGTCGATGCCGAGGAGGTTGACGCCGCGCAGGATGAACGGGAAGACCGTCGTGTTCAGCTCGTGGCTCTGGGCGAGGCCGTAGGAGGCGACGCTGCCGTGTCGCGCGGTCTGCGCGATGAGCGTGGCGAGCGTTGGGCCGCCGACGGCATCGACCGCCCCGGCCCATCGGGCCTTTTCCATCGGGTGCTTCGGTCCCGCGCTGAGCTCGTCGCGGCCGATCACGCGGGCCGCGCCGAGGCTGCGGAGATAGTCGTGTGCGCCGTCGGTCCCGGTCGACGCGACGGCATCGTAGCCGAGTGCGTGGAGGATCGCGACGGCCATGCTCCCCGCCCCGCCCGACGCGCCGGTCACGGCGACCTCGCCCTTCTCCGGGGTCACGCCGTGCTCCTCCAGCGCCATCACCGCCAGCATCGCCGTAAACCCGGCGGTGCCGACGATCATCGCCTCCTTCAGCGTCATCCCGCCGGGCAGCGCGACGAGGTGCTCGGACGACGCGCGAGCGTATTCCGCGAAGCCGCCCCAACGGTCCTCGCCCGTCCCCCACCCCGTCAGGATCACCTCGTCGCCGGGCTGAAACCGCTCGCTCTCGGACTCCGCGACGGTCCCCGCGAGGTCGATCCCCGGCACGAACGGAAAGTCGCCCCGGACGATCTTGCCCTTGCCCGTGACCGCGAGCCCGTCTTTGTAGTTGAGGCTGGAATAGGCCACGTCGATCAGCACGTCCCCATCGGGGAGGTCGCGCTCGGCGACGGTCTCGATGGCGGCGCGGACGCCGTCGTCGGTTTGGGTGAGGAGGAGGGCTTTCATCGAGTGAGGGATGAGGGTAACGAGTGGACGCCAAATGATAACAACTTGCAGCAATCAGCGACCTAGCCTTTAGTGGAGCTACATGAACGATCGTCGCCTGAATGTCTTGACATCGCCACTATTCAATTCAAACCACTCCCCATTCTTCCGCTTGTCAGCGAAGCGCTTGTGCCAGTACCCCTCGATTCCAACAGGATCGTCGGTCCGAATCGAATGGACGATTTCCGCCTTATCAGGAAGCTGTATTGCAAGTTCTCGCTCGCGGCGGCCAACAGAGCTGCTTCTCCCGATCTTGTAATACCGCCCTGATTTTAGCAGGTAAACGTATCCATAATCCTCTTCAGAGCCTCCTTCTCCCTTTACCTCATAACTTGGAGCTTTGGCGGCCAGTGGTGAGCAAATCTGAATGACATCGTCATAAACCTCGAATTGGTTGCAGTAATTCATGACCCGAACGGCTACCTCGGCTTTTCGGCCGAATCGACGGAACGTGTTATGGCTCGGGAATTCCTCGTCGTTTCTCGCCTTAATCCGCAAGTCACCGGAGGTAGGGAAGTGTTCAAGCTCTCGGATAAGATCGATGAGTCGTTCTATAAGCCAATTTTCATCGTAGGCCTGCTGCAACACATTAGGCGTGAATCCTGCTTCTTTGATCGCATCACTCCACCGAGCCCAGAACTTCCCGTACCAATCCGACTCCTTAATTCCTGTCACACCGAGGAATCGTTGTTTGCCTAGAGGAGAGCCACCATTCTCCTCGGCAGTCCGCCTGATCTCGCTAAGAATGAAACGCTTTGTCACTTGAAGCTCAGTGGCATTCGTCCACGGCTACTTCGCCGCCGGCGATGACGGTGCAGACGTGGGAGGTGTACTCGAACGGGTCGCCGTCGAAGAGGACGAGGTCGGCGTCTTTGCCGGGGGCGAGGGAGCCGACGCGGTCGTCGATGCCGAGGATCTGGGCGGCGTCGATGGTGATGGTGCGGAGGGCGTCCTCCATCCCGAGCCCGTTCGCCGCGGCGATGGCTGCTTCGAAGAGGACGACGCGAGTCTTGGGGACGTAGGCCTCGTAGCCACTCTGGATCGCGACGAGGAGGCCGGCGTCGTGCAGCGTCTTGGCCGTCTCGAAGCTCACGCTCTGCATCTCGCCGCCGGCGCGGACCATCGTCGGGTGCAGGATCACCGGCACACCCGCCGCCTTGAGCTGGTCGATCACGAGGTAGGCCTCGGCCCCGCCGTCGAGTACCATCCGCAGGTCAAACTCGTCGGCGAGGCGGAGGGCGGTGAGGATGTCGTGGGCGCGGTGCGCGGTGATGAGCGCGGCGGCCTCGCCCGAGAGCACGCGGGCGAGCGCCTCTTTCCGCAGGTCGCGCGCGGGATGCTTGTCCTCGTCCTCCTTCTTCAGGTCCTCGGCGTAGCGCTGCGCCTCCATGAGCGCCCCGCGCAGCATCGCGATCTCCTTCGAGCGCGTCCCCGGCGACTCGAAGTTGCCCCGGATGCCCGTACCGAGCACGAACGCCACCATCGGCGCGTCGGCGACGATCCCTTCGTCCACGGTGCGGGCGTGGGTCTTGAAGATCGCCGTCTGCCCCCCCACCGGCGCGCCGGGCGACGGGCCGACCTGCACCGTCGTCACGCCGAAGCCGAGCACCCACGCTACGAGGTCTTCGGTCGGATCGTACGCGTCGATGGCGCGGAGCTCGGGCTGGATCGGGTCGGACGTGTCGAGGTGGTCCTGATCCCCCGGCTGGTTGAGGATGCCTGAGAGGCCGACCGTCGCACGCGCGTCCACGAGCCCCGGCGTCACCACGGCCGCGTCGAGCACCCGGTAGCCGTCGGGGATCGCCACGCTCGCGGCCGGGCCGACGCGCTCGATCTTCCCGTCGCGGACGAGCACGACGCCGTTCTGGAGGGGCGCGCCCTCCATCGTGTACACCCGCTCCCCGCGCACGGCGAGCTGGGCGGCGGCGGGTCCGGCGACGAGGAGAATAAGAATTGCAATAACGGATCGCTTCACAGTGCCTGCAGGATTAGAGGAGCGGGACGGGCCTAGGGTTGCTCAACGTCAGTCGCGGGTTGAAGTAGAGAACGGGTTGGCAAGTCGCTGCGTCGTGCGTAGGGTGGAGTTGACCACTCCCCTCGCACCAGCAACCCCGCCAACCCGATGACCAGCAATGTACTCGACCAGGCCACCCGC
>JBBSMX010000051.1:0-25586 GCA_038232935.1 Rhodothermales bacterium
CTCGGTGGCCTCGCGGATCCGTTGGGCGATGCGCTCCTGCTCGGGGACCTTCGGCGTCGGACGGACGCGGCGGAGCTGCTCGCGGAAGGCATCGGCGTACTCGTTCTCTGCCAGCACCGGGTCCTCCCACGCCGACTCGCGGGCGGGGAGGTCGCCGGTGAGCTCGTGGAAGCGGACTTGCACGTCGGGCCGCGAGAGGTATTCGACGAGTGCCCACGCTTCAGCTTTGTGTTCGGACCGCTCGAACAGGGCGAGGCTGGAGCCGCCGGCCATAGAAATGCCCGGCCCGTCCGGCCCCGGCAGCGGGGCGGTCATCCACCGGCCTTCCATCTCGGGCGAGAGCCGCCGCGTGAACTCGCCGATGTTCCACGGCCCGGTGATGTAGAACGCGAAATAGCCGTTCTCGAACTCCTGCCACACGTTCGAGATCTGTGCGCCGGTGACGGGGGGCGCGAGGCCTTCTTTGAAGAGGTCCACGTAGAACGTGAACGCTCGCCGGAAGCCCGGCTCGCGGAACGCGCCGTAGCGGTTGCCGTCGCGCAGCAGGTCGCCCGCTTGCAGGCCGAGGATGAGCGGCGGCTCGAACTCGTTGAGCGGGAGGAGCACGGCGTACTGGTTCGGCCCCGCGTTCCGCTTCACGGCGCGCATCGCCTCCAGCCAGCCGGCCCAGTCCTCGGGCACCGTCTCGTAGCCCGCCTCCCGGAGGATGTCCGTCCGGTAAAAGAGCAGGCGCGTGTCGACGTACCACGGAATGCCGTAGGTCGCGCCGTCGATCACGTTCGTATCCCAGACGCCTTGGAAATAGTCGGGCTGCTCGACGATGCTCGACCGAGCGAGCCAGGGGCCGAGGTCTACGAGTGCCCCGAGGGCCTGCATCTCCGGGACCCATGTGTTGCCGAGCTGGCAGAGATCGGGGGTCGAGCGGCCGGCGAAGGCCGTCAACAACTTCTCGTGCGCCGAGGTCCACGGAAGCTGCTGCACCTCGACGCGGATGCCGGGGTGCTCGCGCTCGAACTCCGGCATCAGCTCTTGCACGACCTCGCCCTCGCGCCCCATCGCCCAGAACTCGATCGTCACGACGCCGTCGTCCACAGCTCGCCCACACCCGCCGAGCAGGAGCGATACGAGAAGCAGGATGGGCAGCAAACGAGGCATCGGGCAAGACAAGGGACAAGGGACGAAGGACCACCAACTAGTTCGCATCGTCCATCATGGATTCGGCCTCGACGGCGTCGAGCACGCCGGCGTCGCGGACGCGCTCGAAGAAGAGGGCGTGGGCCTCGTCGTTGTAGTGGAGTCCGTCGCCGGCGTCGTAGTGTGGGTTTTGCCCGCCATCGGCGTCGGCGAAGCCGGTCCAGAAGTCGATGGCGCGGTCGCCGTAGGTGGTCAGAATCCAGTCGCGGAGGGCGGCCTGCGTCTGCCGGCCGGCGTCGTCGAGGCTGCGCGGCTGCGTGGTCGTAATCCAGATCGGA
Source organism: Rhodothermales bacterium (assembly GCA_038232935.1). Taxonomy (GTDB): domain Bacteria; phylum Bacteroidota; class Rhodothermia; order Rhodothermales; family JANQRZ01; genus JBBSMX01. Next base: position 1,473 of record JBBSMX010000051.1, read on the forward strand.
ATGCCCGCCGCCTCGGCCGCCGCGACGATGGCGGCGTAGTTCCGGCGCTGCTCCTCCGCGTCGTAGCCGTACGCCGTGTCGTTCGAGGCGAGGTTGAGGACGATGGCCGCCGGATTCCGTTTGAGCGCCGCGGTGATGTTCCGCAGCGTGTCGGGAGCCGGACGCTCTTCGACAGCAGCCGAACCGGTCGGGAGGAGCTGATAGGTCGTATAGCCGCCGCGCGCGAGGTTCAGCACGTCGAGGTCCGGGTCCTCCGATTTAAGCCATGCGCGAAAGCGGTTGGCCCATGTGTTGGCCTCGTTCTTCGGCCCCGCGCCCTCCGCCGTCGAGGAGCCGAGCACGACGACGAGCCGGTCGCCCGCGCCGACCGCGCCCGGCTCCGGCTGCCGTCCGTCAATCACGGCGGCGACCTCGGGCATGGCGAGGCTGTCGAGCCAGCCGCCGGTGAAGCCCGCGCGCTTGAGGCCGCGCACGATGTACGGGCTCTTCCGCATCGTCTCCCACACGAGCTCGCTCCGGTAGTTCTCCGCCATCAGCAGGATCGGTCCCTGGTCGATGCCGAGGAAGTCGTGGTCGAACCAGCCCATCTCGTTGACTTCGGAGTTCTGCTTGATGGGGGAGTCGGCGAAGGTGAACGAGGGGTTGAAGGCGTCGCGGAAGCCGTACTCGGTGAAGAGCCGGTCGCCGTAGCGGTCGCGCATCGCCATGAGCGCGGGGATCGTAATCTCTGGAGCGAAGGGGATCGACCCGCCCGTCGCCGTCGGCGCAATCGTGCCGTCGTCCCCGATGTATTCGGCGCTCGCGCCGCGCGCGGAGTACGTGCGGAAGACGCGCTCCTCGCCGTTGTACATCCGGGGGCCGTCGGCCGGGCCGTCGCAGGCGGTCAGGCCCCAGATGTCGCCGCTGTAATCCCTCCAGCCGCCGGGGTTGTCGACGGCATAGGCCTGCTGGCTGAGCGTGGCGCGGCGGGAGTTTTCGAAGTAGTCGATCCCCTTGCCGCGCATGTAGTCATCCTGAATGCCGCGGAAGTCGACCCAGATGTGACTGTACTGGTGGCCGAAGAGCGGGCTGAAGTTGACGTGCTTGTAGCCGTAGAAATCGGCCCACGTGTACGTGCTCGTGAACGCGCTCCACACGTCGCCCTCGGAAGGGAAGGTGGGCGAGCCGAGGGAGAGGATATAGAGCAGCATGGCCTCGTCGTAGCCTTTGTACTCGGCCTTGCCGTAGCCGATCTCGGGATGCCACGCCATCGTCGTAAGCGGCGACTGCCTCTGGTACCAGTCCCACTCGACGCGTTGGTAGAGCGAGTCGGCGTAGGCGCGGATCGCGGCCTCGTCGGGGTCTTCGCCGTCGAAGTACTCGCGGGCGAAGAGGATGCCGCCCATCAGCAATGCCGTGTCGATCGTCGAGAGCTCGACGCCGCGGTAGCGCTCGCCGGTGTCCTGGTTGAGGAAGTGGTAGAAGAAGCCCTTGTAGCCGGTCATGCCGGTCTGACTCGTGCCCTGTGGGGCCTCCCAAAAAAAGCGGAGCGTGGTCAGCGTGCGCTCGGCCGCCTCGTCACGGGTGACGTAGCCGCGCTCGGCCCCGACGCCGTAGCTCGTCAGCCCGAATCCGACGGCGGCGATGCTGGAGAACGCCTCGGTCGGCCAACGGTCCGGGACGAGGCCGTTCTCCGCGTTCGTCGTCTCCCAGAACCAGTCGAACGTCCGCTCCTGCAACGTGTCTAGGAACACGGACTGCGCCAGCCCCTCGACCGGCTCCGGCTCGACGATGGGCTGGACCAGACTACGCTCGCGCGCGCAGCCGGCGAGCAGTGGGACGATCACGAGGAGGAAGAGGAAACGGCGCATGGCGGCGAGAGAGGATTAGTGGCGGCGGATCACGAGCGAACTCAGCACGGGAACGCCGACGGTCGGGACCAACTCGATGGAGACGGTGCGCGGCTCGGCGACAGTGAAACGGACGGTCCGCTCGACGGCCGCCCACCGCCCGGCCTCAGCGGCGAGGTCGAGATCGGCGATGATGGGGGTGCCGTCGATGAGGATAGAGAAGACCCGCTGACCGGGCGTGTCGTGCTCGGGCTCCATGAACCCGAACGTAAGGTCGTAGACGCCAGGCTCGAACCGCGACGATGAGTCCCAGTCATCGGGTCCAATCGTACGATAGGATTGGAAGAGCGGGTCGAGATCGGTGCCGGAGATGCGGTGATGGGTGCGATGCAGCACCGGATCATCGGCAAGAGTGCTGGGATCAGCTTGGTAGACGAGCCCGGTAGGATCGGTCACGCTGTATCGGCCACCGACGTTGACAGCAGCCTCACAGGGCCCAACACCGTCGAAGCATGCGTCACGGTCGTCGAAGTGGATCGTCACGGCGTCGGTACGCGTCGCGCCGCCGTCCCACGTCCCCATCGCCTCGATGGCGTTCGGCCCGTCGGTGATCGGCACGTCGAAAACCGCCACGCCGTCGTCGGGCACGGCCTCTCCGACCGGCTCCCCGTTCGCGCGGAGCGTGACGAGCGCGGCGTTGGAATAGATCGTGACGGGCTGCATCGCCCCGCTGAGATCGCTCGACGCGCGGTATTGGTGCTCGCGCTCGACGTGGAGTACAGGCGTGTCGGTCAGCACGGCGCGATACCAGAGCGCGATGTCCTTCGGCGCGCGGTCGAAGAAATACAGTCCTTTCTGGTTGATCGCGTTCTTCGTGTCCTGCCGGTGGTTCGAGCCGAAGTCGAACTGATTCCACACGGCGCTGCCGACGAGCCACGGGCGGGCGCGGATCTGCTCGAAGCTCGCCCGGTGGAACGCCGCGCCGTGCTCGACGGAGAAGTCGAAGGCGCGCGGCGCGGCGCTGTGGACGCGCTCGTCGGTGCCCGCGCCGTACTCACTCACCATCAGCGGCCGGTCCGGGTGGGCCGTGTGGAGGCTGTCGAGGAACGTGCCGAGCGTGGCGAAGTCGTCGTAGTACCAGCCGAAGTAGAGGTTCATCCCGAACACGTTGGCCACGTCCTGCAAGCCGGAGTCCATGACGACCTCGCCGTTCGAGAACGCCATCGCCGTCAGCCGGTGCGGGTCCTCGCGCTTTACGACGTGCTCCAGCCGCTCGGCGAGATTGCGCACGGCGGCGACATAGCCCGCCGGCACCGGGTCCGGCATCCGCAGCAGCACCTCGTTCATGTACCCCCACATTACGACCGACGGGTGGTTGTAGTGCTGCCGGATCATCTCGACGAGCATCCGCTCTGCGTTCGCAGCGAACGTTTCGGACATCGTGATAAGGTTGACTACGGGGATCTCCTCCCACACCGCGAGACCGAGATCGTCCGTCGCTTCCAGCACGGCGGGGTCCTGCGGGTAGTGGGCGAGGCGGAGGAAGTTGAACCCGGTATCCTTGACGAGGCGCACATCGCGGCGGTGGTAGCTGTCCGGCAGCGCGTTGCCGAGGCCCGGGAAATCCTGGTGCCGGTTCGTGCCGTAGAGCGCGAGCGGCTCGCCGTTGAGGCGGAAGCCGTCGCCATCCGCCTCGATCCAGCGGAAGCCGAGCGGGTTCATTACGGCATCCACCGTGTCACCGCCGCGCCCGATGTCGGTGACGACGCGGTAGCGATATGGATCGTCGGGCGACCACCACTGCGGCGCCTCCACTGCTGCCGTCTGCACGCTTTCGACGGTCTCCCCGGCGGGTATGGTGACCGCTTCGCTCGTCCGCGCCACCTCCTCTCCGTTGGCACCGAGCAGCCGGTGAGCGATCTCGACTTCGGCCTGCTCCCCGCCGTTGTTCGTGACGGGGGTGCGGAGGCGGACGGTCGGATCGCCGTCGGCGAGATTCGGTGTGTCGAGGTAGACGCCCGGCCCGGCGTGATCGAGGAGATCGATATGAACCGGGGCGGTGGCGATGAGCCACACGTCGCGGTAGATGCCGCCGTAGAAGGTGAAGTCGGCATTCAGCGGCGGGATATCGTCGTCGGGACTGTTGTCGACGCGGACGGCGATCACGTTCGGCGCGTCGAAGCGGACGGCGTCGGTGATGTCGAAGGCGAACGCGGTGTAGCCGCCGACGTGCGCGCCCTGCCGCTCCCCGTTGACGAACACCTCGGCGACCTGATTTGCCCCTTCGAAATAGAGGAACAGCTGTCGGCCCCGCCACGCATCCGGTACACCGAGTGCACGGCGGTACCAGCCGACACCCTGCCGGTAGCCCTCCGTTTTATCGAGCGCATCCTCGGTGTTCCACGTGTGCGGGAGCGTGACGCGTTGCCACACGCCGTCCGCGAACGTGGCGGCCTCGGCCCCCGGCTGCGGGCCGTCGGCGTAGCGCCAGCCGTCGTCGAGCGACGTCTGCATGCGCTGGGCTTGCGCGCTCGCGCCGATTGAGAGGAGGAGGGTGATCATCGCCGTCCGCATCACGTCCCCGCGTCTTTGGCGCAGCGGAAGCCGACGTGGAACAGGCTCGTCTCGGGCGTCGAGTGGCTGCGCGCCGAGACGCGGTAGCCGTGGCAGTAGCTCTCGTGGCAGAGGAACGAGCCGCCGCGCTGCACGCGCTCGCTTGCGGCAGTCGGGGTAAAAGGCGCGTCGTGGTCGGCGTAGGAGCGGTACCAGTCGGCCGTCCACTCCCAGACGTTGCCGCCCATGTCGGTCAGCCCGAGCGGCGTCGCGCCGAAGTGCCCGACGGGTGAGGTGAGGCGGAATCCGTCAGCGGCGGTGTTGCGGACGGGGAAGGTGCCGGTCCACGTGTTGGCGTGGACGCCGTCGGCGTCTTCGAGGCTGTCGCCCCAGGCGTAGCGGCCCGGCGCGTTCGTCGCCCCGCGTGCGGCGTGCTCCCACTCGACCTCGGTCGGGAGGTGCTTGCCGGCCCAGGCGCAGAAGGCGACGGCGTCGTTCCACGAGACCTGCGTGACGGGGTGATCGTCCGGGGCAGCGGACGCGCTCGGGCCGAGCGGATGCGCCCACGTTGCGCCGTCCACCATCCGCCACTGCTCGCCCACGAGCACACCAGCATTGCCGAAGCGCTCCGCCTCGGTTTCGTAGCCGGTGGCCTCGGCGAAGGCACGAAACTGCGCGACCGTCGTAGGTGAGCGGTCGAGGAGGAACGGCGCGATGGTTGCGTCGAAGCGCGGGCGCTCGTGCTCCGGCCCGTCATCGCTGCCGATGCGCGTGGTGCCGCCGCGGACGCAGACCATCCCTTCCGGTGCATCGACGGCGGCTTCGACGACAGGGGGCTGCACTTCGGGCGGTGCGTCGGGCTGCCGGCAGCCGGCGACCGAGAAGAGAAGGACTATGGGGAGAATGCGACGCATCAATCGTAGAGCAGCCGCTCGCCTGCCTTCCAGTTGCCGCGCCGCATCGGCACGCGCATCGCGTCCTCGGCTTCGAGCCGGTCGAAGAGCTGCTTCCGCATGTCGTTCACGATGTCGCGGAGGCCGGGCACGGCGACGAGGTTGACCTGCTCCTTGGGGTCGTTTTCGAGGTCGTACAACTCCTCGGTGTCCCACACACCGTGGTAGTAGATGAACTTGTACTTATCGCCGCGCAGGGCGAACGTCGTCGGCGTGTGGGGGAAGGCGTACTCCCAGTAATACTCGTAGATGAAGTCGCGCCCGCCGCCCGCCTCGTCGCCGGTGAGGAGTGGGAGGAACGACTCGCCGTCTATCGGTGCTTCCGCCTCGACGCCCATCAGGTCGAGGAAGGTCGGGGCGATGTCGATGTTGCGGACGAGCCCCTCGACCCGGCTGCCCGGCGCGATGGTGCCCGGTGCCCACGCGAGCATCGGAATCCGGATCGACTCCTCGTAGGCGTTCCGCTTGTCGATCAGCCCGTGCTCGCCGAGGAGGAACCCGTTGTCACCGAGGTAGAGCACGAGGGTGTTCTCGGCGAGCCCGCTCTCTTCGAGGTAGTCGAGCACGCGGCCGACGCTTTCGTCGAGGGCAAGCAGCGTCTCGGTGTAGCGGCGGTAGAAGTTGTCGAAGCCGGTCATCCCCGGCCCGAGGTCGCCGTGGAACATGAAATCGACGCCGTGCCAGCTCCCGCGCTGCGCCCGCACCCAGTGCGGCTTGCCCGCGTAGTTGGACTCGGTGAGCGGCATCGTCGCGGGGTACGGGATCGTGATGTCGGCGTAGGCCCCGGCGTGGCGCGGAGCGGGGAGGAACTCGGCGTGGATGGCTTTGTGCGAGAGCTCGAGGAAGAACGGCTGCGCGCCGTCCCGCTCGCGGAGCCAGTCGAGCGCGTAGTCGGTGAGGATGTCCGTCGTGTAGCCCTCGTGCGGGACCTGCTCGCCGTCGATGTTGAGGAGCGGGTCGAAGTACGCGCCCTGCCCCCGAAAGCTGACCCATCGGTCGAAGCCGGGCTGCGGCTCGTCGTCGGCCTCGCCCATGTGCCACTTCCCGATGAAGGCAGTCGCTACGCCCGCCGCCTGCAGGTCCTGCGGGAAGAACCGCGTGCCGGGTGGGATCGGGCTCGTGTTGTCGACGATCCCGTGGTTGTGCGCGTAGCGCCCCGTGAGGATCGACGCGCGGCTCGGCGAGCACAGGCTCGTCGTGACGAAGGCGTTGGCGACGTGCGCGCCCTCGGCTGCCATCCGGTCGAGGTTCGGCGTCTGCAAGAAGTCCGGCGCGTCGGGGTGGAACCCCATGAAGTCGAAGCGGTGGTCGTCCGAGACGATGAGGACGACGTTCTTCGGTTGCGCCTGCGCGGCGGACGCCGTCAGCACGAGTACGAGCACAGCGCGGAGCAGGGAAGCGACGGTCATTCGGCTACGAGTTCGAAGCGGGCGGAAACGGTGTCGGCCGACGATGTGCCGACCATGACGATGAACCAGCCGGGCTCGACGGTCCACGCGCTGTCCGTCCCCCAGAATTGGAGGTCGTCGGGGCGGAGCGTGAACGTGACGGTCCGGGTTTCGCCGGGCGCGAGCTCGATCCGCTCGAAGCCCTTCAGCTCTTGCACCGGCCGCGTCACACTCGCCACCTCGTCGTGGACGTAGAGCTGCACGACTTCAGCGCCGGCACGGTCGCCCGTGTTTGTCACCTTCACCGAGACGAGGAGCCCGCCCCCCATGCTGACCTCTGGCTCGCTTCGGCACATGTCGGGAAAGAAAAGGACCTCCTCACCGTCAATCGTAGAGGTGTTGCCGGGTTGAAGGCAGAGGCCGTCGTAGGCGAAGGTCGTATAGCTGAGCCCGTGGCCGAAGGGGAAGAGCGGCTCGACGGGCGCGTCGATGTAGCGCGAGACGTACTTGGCGTTCGCGCCGGGCACGTCGTGCGGGCGGCCGGTGCGCTTGCGGTTGTAGTAGAGCGGCTCCTGTCCCGTCGCGTAGGGGAACGAGACGGGTAGCTTGCCGCCGGGCGTGTGATCGCCGAAGAGCACATCGGCGACGGCCGGTCCCATCTCGCTCCCGAGGTGCCAGACTTCGAGGATTGCGGGCGCCGCTTCGGCGAGATACGGGATCGCGAGTGGCCGTCCGTTTGTCAGCACCACCACGACGGGTTTGTCGCCGGCCGCTTCGAGCACGCGGCGGGCGAGCTCCTCCTGCGCCCCCGGCAGCCCGATGTCGCTCCGGCTCGCGGCCTCGCCCGAGAGGTCGCGGTGCTCGCCGAGGACGAGCACGACAGCGTCGGCCTGTCGGGCGAGCTGCACGGCCTCGTCGTGGCCGGACGTGTCCTCGCTCAGCATCGCGTCCACGATGTCGAAGAAGCTGCCGCGCGCCTCGGGGTAGCCCGGCGCGTAGCGGATGTCCATCTCGGGAAAGGCGTCGCGGAGCCCGGCAAGGATGGGGATCGCTTCCTCCTTTCGCCCGGCACCGGCCCACGACCCGAGCGCCGAGAGCGAGTCGCCGGCGAGCCCACCGATCACGGCGAGCGTGCCGATGTCTTTCGAAAGCGGGAGCACGGGGCCGTTCGGCCCGCTGTCGTTCTTGAGCAGGACGATGGACTGCCGGGCCGCCTCGCGAGCGAAGGCGCGGTGCGCAGGGGCGAGTAGCATCGCCGTCTCCCGCGCCGGGTCGCTGTAACGGTACGGGTCCTCGAACAGCCCGGCGCGGACCTTCGCCCGGAGCACGCGGCGCACGGCCTCGTCTACGACATCCTCGTCGAGCCGCCCATCTTCGACGAGCGCGGGGAGGTTCTTCATGTAGATGCCGTCCACCATGCTCATGTCCACGCCCGCTCCGAGCGCGATCGCGCCGGCCGCCGCGCTGTCCGTGGCGATGCCGTGATAGAGCAGCTCCCACACCGCCGTGTAATCGGCGATGACGAATCCGTCGAAGCCCCACTCGTCGCGGAGGATCTCGGTCATGATCCGGCGGTTGCCCGTTGCGGGGACGCCGCCGATCTCGTTGAAGGCGCTCATCAGCGTCGCCACGCCCGCGTCGACGGCGGCGTGGAACGGGGGGAGGTAGACCTCGCGGAGCGTCCGCTCCGACATGTCCGTCGTGTTGTAGTCGCGTCCCGCCTCGGCGGCTCCGTAGGCGGCGAAGTGCTTGGCCGTGGCGAGGACGGTCGAGTCGGCGGCGAGGTTGGCTCCGCCGGGTCCGCCCTGAAAGCCGCGCACGCGGGCCTCGGCAAAGCGGCTGCCGAGGTAGGGATCCTCCCCGCTCCCCTCGACAATCCGCCCCCACCGGGCGTCGCGGGCGACGTCCACCATCGGCGCAAACGTCCAGTGCACGCCCGACGCCGATGCCTCGCGCGCGGCGATGCGCGCCGTCTGCTCGGCCGTCTCCAGGTTCCACGACGCCGTTTCGGCGAGCGGCGTCGGGAAGATCGTTCGGAAGCCGTGGATCACGTCGTGCCCGAAGAGCAGCGGGATGCCGAGCCGGCTCTCCTCGACGGCAATCCGCTGGGCTGCCCGCGTCGGCTCGGCCCCGATGAGGTTGAGGAACGAGCCGACGCGACCGGCGGCAACCTCTTCCTCTCCGCCTTGCGGGACGGTCGGGCCGGTGACGGACCAGCGCCCGCTGTACTGGGTGAGCTGGCCCAGCTTCTCCTCGACGGTCATCAGCGCGAGCAGCAAGTCGACGAACGCGGTCTCGGCGGCGCGGGCATCGGCCACGGCGGCGGGCTGCGCGTGGAGGCGCGGCGCGAACAGGCAGAGCACGAGACCGCCCACGAGGGCAGCGCACGAGGGGCGATGGGCTCTCAAAACGCGAAAGGCGAGGTCGTGGGTGAGCAGGGGAGAGCGGGGCGATCAGCGGACGAGGGTGATGCGGCGGGTCCGCACCGCGCCGTCGGCTTCCAGCCGGAGGACGTAGATCCCGCTGGCGAGGCCGCCTGTGCGCCATTCGACCGGGTGGGTGCCGGCCGGGAGCTCGCCGTCGGCGAGGGTGGCGATGCGGCGGCCGAGGAGGTCGTAGACCGTGAGTCGCACCGCGCCGGACGCGGGGGTGGTAAAGCGGATCGTGGCGCGGCGCGCGAACGGGTTGGGAAACGCGTCGAGGGCCAGTTCGAGCAGGACGCCATCGTCTTCGACCCCGACGATGGTTTCCTCGAACCCCGCCCGCTCCAGCCCGCGCTGCACGTCCTGGTTCGCCATAAAGGCGTCCCAGATGCTTTCGGTGCGGAGGTTCTCGATCATCATCACGATCGGTCCCTGGTCGATCCCGAGGAAGTCGTCGCCGAACCAGTTCTCGCGGATGTTGTAGGCGTCGAGCAGCCCGTACGCCGCCCACAGCCGGGGGCGGTAGTTGAGGTAGAAGGTGCGGAGCGCCTCGCGGGACTCCTCGGGCGTAAAGGCGATGGAGCCGCCGGGGGCCGTCGGCGTGATCGTGCCGTTGTCGCTCTGAGCGGGCGGGGCACCGTGCGCGCGGTAGCCGAAGGGATCGTCGGAGGCCGTCAGCCCCCACTCGTTCGCCGAATAGTTCGGGAAGTTGCCGGGGTTGGCAGCGCAGTAGGCCCGGTTGGCGAGGGTGGCGCGGCGGGAGTTCTCGAAGTAGTCGATCCCTCGCTCGCGCATGTAGTCGTCCTGAATCCCCCGGAAGTCGAACCAGAGGTGCGAGTACTGGTGGCCGAAGAGGGGAGGGAAAGAGAGGAAGGTGTAGCCGTAAAACGTGCCCCACTGGTTGTCGTAGCCGTCCGTCCACGCGTCCCACGCGGCGCTCGCGAGCGGGAACGTCGGCGAGCCCAGGCCGAGGAGGTAGACGATCATCGCCTCGTTGTAGCCGTTCCAGTCATTTCCGATGTAGCCGCTTTCGGGGCGCCAGCCGTGGGAGACGAGCGGCGCACGCGGCGAGGCCCACGGCCAATCCACGCGGTAGTAGATCGAGTCGGCGAGCGCGCGGATCGTCGATTCATCGGTGTCGTCGCCGGTGAAGTATTCCTTCGCGTGAAGCACGCCCCCGAGAAGCAGCGCCGTGTCAATCGTCGATAGCTCGGTAGTGCCGGCACGGTGGCCGGTCTGCATGTTGAGAAAGTGGTAAAAGAAGCCTTTGTAGCCGCAGACGTTCGTGGCGGCGGTGCTCTGCGGACAGGTCCAGAAAAAGTTGAGCGCTGTCCGGACGCGCTCCCGCCCTTCCTCGCGCGTGATCCACCCCCGGTCGATGCCGACGGTGATGGCCGAAAGCCCCATCCCGACGGCGGCGATGCTGGAGGCCGAGCCCGATGTGCTCCGGTCTTTGATGAGGCCGTTGGCCGGGTTCGCTTCCTCCCAGAAGTAGTCGAACGCCTTTTCGGCTACGAGGTCGAGGTAGGGGTCGAACACGCCCGCTTGCGCGCCGGCGGCGAGGGGTGCGGAGTCGGGGCCGGGCACGTTGCCGGGGCCGAGGGAGCGGAGGACGTAGGTGTAGGTCGCGCCGTTCTCAGCGCGGAGGTCGGCGTAGTTGCGCACCTGCGTCGGCACTGCCGTGAGGCGCTCGAAGGGAAGGTCGGGAGCGGCCTGACGGTAGACGTGGTAGCTGCTCGCGCCGGGCACACGCTCCCAGCGCAGCACGACGGACCCCTCGCCCTCGCGCACGTCGATGTCGTCAGGCGGCGCTGGCCCGACCGGCGCGCCCTCGTACGTCAGCCCGGCGACGTAATCGATCCAGAGCGTGCGCTGCCCGAAGGTGGTGCCGCCATTGGTGAAACGCACGCCGCGCACCGCCGCGAGGTCGAGGCTGCCGAGCGGGCCGAAGGCGGAGATCGCCACGGCGAGGCGCTGCCACGTATCGGGGTCGCCGTCGACGCCGCCGTTGTTGACGGCGAGGAGGTAGCGGTCGCCGTCGTCGGGCGGGCTCTGGGGAGCGGCCCCGCTCAACTCCACCTGCCACGTCGGACGGAGGCCGCCGCTCGCCGGGTCCGGCGTCAGCACGGTGATGTATTCGTCGGGGCTGCTGAGTGTGCCGTCGCCGTCCGTATCCCGAAACCGGAAGTCCAGTTGCAGCCCGGAAGCAGCGTCGATGCGGAAGTTCGCTGGGACGGCCGGGACACCGACGGTCGCCGTCGAGGTGTCGAGCGGCACGTCGGCGAAGGTGAAGGTGAGGTCTTCGGGATAGCCCGGTCGTGTGAGCGTGGCGGGGAGCGAGGAGAGGTAGCTCACCGAGAACGTCGCGTCGGTGTCGCTGCCGGGGAGGAAGCCGCTCCGCCCGGCGTCGTACCCGATGGTTCCGGCGGGATCGAGCGGAAGGAGCGTGGTCTGGAAGCCGCTCCCGTCTTCGAGCCCGATGCGCGGCAATTCGGAGTCGGGGATGCCGACCGGGCCGTTGAGGTAGACGATGAGGCTGTCGGCGTCCGAAAGATTCTGGGGTACGAACCCCTCGTCCCCGACGAGCAGGCTCCACGACCCGCCCACGACGTGCTCGTAGGCGATGCGTCCGCTCTCGCTTCCGCTGAACGCCGCGTCCGTTACAATCGGCATCCGGGTGCCGCCCGGTCCCGTGAGATCGAGCGCGTCGCCTCCGGTGGCGACCCCTTCCGAGGCGTCGTAATAATCCGCTCCCGCCGCGTCGTCTTCATCGAAGATGACGGTGGCTTCCTGTGCGCTGCTTGCCGCCGCAAGACCGAAGAAGAAGAGCAGAGCGAGGAGACGGGGCATAAGCAGGGTAGGGGAGTGCAGGAGGGTGGAGGACGGGAGCGTTGGGCGATGCGTCATCCCGCCCACACCCCCTCACCCCAACCCCCCACGACTCAAAAACCGAAGCCGAGCGTGAAGCGTTGCGTCGAGCCGAGGAGGCCGTGGTCGCCCCAGGCGTAGTCGAAGCCGAGCCCGAAGCCGCTGAGCTTGTAGCGGAGGCCGCCGCCGAGCGTGAGTCCGCCCTCGGCGTCCTCCTGGAAGAGGTTCTCGTAGCCGCCGCGCAGGAACAGCAGGTCCGCGTAGGACCACTCGGCCCCCAAGCTGACGCTGTTGGTGTTGTCGCTCGGCTGGTACGCATCGGCCACCACCATCACGCGGCTGTCGGCCCCGATCTGCACCGGCACGCCGACGCCGACGCGGAAGAAGATCGGGAGCGGGTAGTCCTCCGTTTCGAGTGCTGCCGGGAGGTTGCTGTTGTCCCCGAACGTGCCCGTGTTCTGATCGAAGCGGATGCGGAGGTCACGCCCGTCGTAGCTGCCGCGTGAACCGAAGTTGGAGATGCTGGCCCCGAGGTAGGCGCGGAACGGCAGCTCGTAGATCACGCCGACATCGAGGCCGACGGCGGAGAGCTGGCTGTGCCAGATAGTCTCTTGGATGTACTTCACCTGCACGCCGGCCGAGAACCGATCCGTGATCTGGCGGCCGTAGCCGAGCCCGAGCGAGAGGTCGTTCACCGAGAACTGCTCGCCCGTGCCCCCCGGCTGGTCCACGGTGCGGACGTCCATGTCGCCGGAGTCCAGGGCCGTCACGGAGAGCAGCAGCGCGTTCGGTCCCAGCTTGACGGCGATGGCGGCGTAGTTGTACTGGATGTCCGCCAGCCACGGGCTGTGGGTGAACTGCGCGCTCGACTGCGGAAGGCGGCCGAGGGCACCGGGGTTGTAGTAGGCCGCCATCGCGCCGTCCAGGGCCGTAGCGCCCGCGTTCCCCATCGCCGCAACCTGGGCGCTCGGTTCGATCATCAAGAAGTTGCCGATCGTCGTCCCGGCCTTCGACTGGCTGAGCGCGGGGGTGCCGGCGAGCAGGCTCCCGAGCAGCAGGATAAGAGTCCTCGTTGCGGTGGTCATCGGATTCGAGTGGACAAATGACTATTACTTGATGACGGCGAACTTGCCGATGAACGTTCCGATGTCGCCTACGTCCGTGCCGTTGGCGTCTACGTGGAAGAGGTAGAGGCCGGGGGCGATCTCGAGGTTGTCCTTCGAACGGAGGTCCCACGGGACCATGCCCACCGTCGAGCCGTCCTGGTGGAGCGTCTGGACGAGCTGCCCGCGGACGGTGTAGATCCGGATCGTGGCTCCGGCCGGGATCGCGCGGAACTCCAACCGCCGCTCACCGCGTCCACCCGTGGCGAAGCGCTCCGGCTCGAAGCTGGACGCCGCCACGTACGGGTTGGGCACCACGTAGGGGTCCTCCGCGCCGAAGGCCGCCTTCGCTCGGTCCGGGTCGACGTATTCGCCCCGCGCCGTGAACTCGAACACGTCGTCGGATCCGAAGGGCTCGTTGATCACGAGGCGGTACTCGTCGCCCTGGCCCGGCGGATTGCTGGGTTCGCCCGCGGCCGTCGTGTCGAGCGAGATCTGCCACGTCGGGCGCAGTGAGTTCGACCCTTCTTCGACAGGTGTGAGGACGGTGATGAACTCGCTGGACTCGCTCAGCGTCTGGTCGCCGTCCACGTCGCGGAAGCGGAAGTCGAGCTGCATTCCGGTCTCGGCCGTGACGATTTTGAAGTGGGAAGGAATCGCCGGCGTCCCGATCGCTGCGCGCGACGTGTCGAGCGGGACGTCGGCGAAGGTGATGATGAGGTCTTCGGGGAAGCCGGGCCGCACCGCGTTGATCGAGAGGGCGTCGGTGTAGGCCGTTTGCAGGACGGCGTCGGTCGAGCTGCCGCTCGTGAAACCGGAGGTAGAGTCCACCTCGACCGTCGCGGGCGTGTCGAGGACCGGCTGGAGGCCCTGCCCGACGGGGCCGTTCCCCTCGCCGAAGAAGTCCTCGCCGCCCTCGAAGACGACCCCCCCCGTCGTCAGGTTCGTGAGTTCGTAGCCCTCGGCCCGGACGCTGTCCGCCGACCCGGTGAATTCCAGCCGGTACCGCTGCCCGTCCGGGACGAGCGACGAGTTGAGCACCCGGATGTCGAGCTTGCCGGTGCCGTCTCCGGATACGTGTTCGACCTCTTCGATGCTCGCCCCGACGTAGCCGGGCACCTGATCGTTCGGCCGGACCTGCACCACGTTGGGCGGCAGGATGGTCCCGCCGCGCGCAGTACGCGAGACGGCGAGCGTGTTCTCGGACGGATAGAAGCTGAATTCCGGTGCTCCGCGGTCGTAGGCCGTAACGCCGTAGTAATAGGTCTGCCCGGCGACGACGGACGAGTCGGTCCACGTGTGGGTGAGCCCGGTATCGTTGCCGAGGTAGTACTGCACGCCCGCGACGGCGAGGTCCGAGAACCCCTTGACCCCGTTGTCGAGGTCGAACTGCACCTCCGGGCGGCCGTTGCCGAGCGGCCCGCCGCCGCGCCCGTCGAGGATCGTCTGCGGGTCGAGGAAGTTGGGGTCGGTCGAGCGATAGATCCGGTAGCCCTCGAAGTCGTTGACGTTCGTGACCGGGTCGATGGAGCGCTCGGCGGCGTTGTTCCACGTGAGGGTCACGAACGGGGTGCCGTTGGCTTTGACGCCGCTGAACGCCTGGACGTTCGGGGCGGGCGGCGGCGTGGCGAACTGGTAGTTGGCGTTGTAAATCGACTGGACGATCTCGACGTTATCGGTGAGGTCGAGAAGGTCTTCGCCGTAGGCGAGGGCGAGGCTGAAGCGCTCGCGCCGCCCGATATCGAGGGGGAACGGGCCGCTCGCGAAGAGGAAGCCGACGTTGTAGTTGTTGACGATGGTGGGGTCGAAGCGGACGTTGGGGTCCGGCGAGCTGAACTGCTCGTAGAGCCGTCGCGGCCACTCCTGCTCGCTCGTGAAGAAGACGATGCCGTCGGTGGGGCCGTTGCCCCGGATGCGGTTGAGCTTGAAGCCCGTCAGCCCGATCTGGTCCGACTCGGTGATGTCGGTACGGTCGAAGTTCGGCTCGCCCTCGGTGGGCATGCCGTCGTTCTCGCCGGTGTCTGGCTCCTCCCCACGGGTGGTGTCGGCGTAGATGCCGTCGGCCCCGGTGTCGCTGAAGTCGGCGGTCCAGTCGAGGTCTTCGTCCCCCGTCCACCACACGCCGACGACGTAGGCGGGGCGGTCTTCGAGGGGGCCGTATTCGTCCTGGAAGAGGGCGAGGTCGTAGCCACGGGCGAGCATCTCGTTGCGGATCGCCTCCTGACCCTCGATGCGCTGGCCGGGGCCGCTGTCGCGCCGCTCGTCGGTGATACCGTCGCCGTCGTTGTCGATGCCGTCGGTGGCGTCGCCGGGGGTTTCGAGGTAGGCGTAGCCGAGATAGCCGGTCTCCTCGCAGTTGGAGCGGAGGCTGACGCCGTGGCCGCCCTCGTCCCACGTGTAGACGAGGTCCACCTCCGAGTCCGACCCGAGGAGGTCGTTGACGTAGCGGGCGTTGTCGTCGTCGCTCTCTGACACGCCGTCGCAGGACGTGCCGGAGCCGCCGACGCCGGAGTCCATGTAGAGCCCGAAGATGATGTCGTCGTAGCGGACGGTGCCCTCGTTGACGATGTCGTAGTGCCAGAAGATGACGTTCTGCGCCTGCGGGTTCGCCCACTGGAAGCCCCGGACTTCGACGCGCAGGCCGAGGCCGCGCCGGGTCCGGTCGCGGGCGTCGGGGTAGAAGCTGAAGGCGTCGTAAAAGTTGTCGTCCATGACGAAGTAGGACTCCTGGTCGGCGTTGGGGCGCTTGCCGAAGAAGCCGTTCCACGAGCCGCACCAGCCCGGATCGTCCACGACGTCGCGCTTGTCGTACCAGCACTGGAGCGGGTCCGTGTCGGGCGAGATGTTGCCCATGGCGTCGGCGGCACCGGGCCACGTGCGGGGGTCGTTCGAGATCGCGATGGCGCGGCCCTGGTTGATGGCGGGGTCGGTCTCGACGAAGCCGGGGCGCGGCTCGAAGCGCATCGTCCGGCCGGAGAAGGGGCTCGTCGCCTGCCGCTCGCGGAAACCGGTCAGCATGATGTAGGACTCGCGCCCGCTCTCGAGCGTGACCTTCGCCAGCACGTAGGGCGTGATGCCGTCCGAGTAGTTCAGCCCGATGCCCTTGGGCACCTCGACGGAGTGGAAGATGCTGAGGTCGGGGTTGGTCTGGAAGTCGCCGACCATCCCGTAGTTATAGAACAGCGTGCGCATCCGGTTGGCATCGTGGGTGCCGCTACGCTCGGCGTTGATCGAGCTCCGCCACTCCGTCGGGGTCGTCGGGATGGGCTGCTGCGCCTGCGCCGGGGACAGAAGTGCTGCCAGCAGGAGCCAGCCACAGGCCGCGAAGGCCCACGCGGTCCACTGTGGATTGGAGGGTCGCCGCATCATCGGGGTTGCTTTCAAAATGGGAGGTGGAATGGGGGAGAGCGTAGGTCTAGCGCTCGATCACGCCGCGGAACGAAACGCCGATCTCGATCCGGCGCGGCTGCGCCAGCCGACCGGGGTTCGGGTTGAATTGGTTCTGCGTGTTGAGCGTGTAGAACGGGCTCCCCGTATCCGAGTAGACGAACCCGTTCGTGAAGTGGGTGTCGAACAGGTTGAACACGCGTGCGAAGCCCGTCAAGTCGAGGCCGCCGAAGGTGAAGGACTTCTCGGCGCGGAGGTCCACGGTCGCAAACGTGTCCTTCCGGCCCGAGTTAGCCTCGAGGTCCGCTCCGAAGTTGGAGTCTAGTTCGGGTGTGTAAGGTTGGCCCGAGCCGAACTTGAGGATCCCGGTGACGGAGAAGTTGTCGGGTTGGAACCAGACGGCGGTCGCGTTGAGCGTGTGACGCTGGTCCCAGTTGAAGGGGATCTGGCGGGGCCGCGCGTCATCGCCCGCCTGGGCGCGGTTGAACGTCTCGCGCGGGTCGCTGGCATTGCCCGTGGCGATCTGGTACGTGTAGTCGAGCGTCGTCGAGATGGGCCCGAGGCCGCGCTGGTCGAGGGCGAGGGTAAAGCCGCGGACGCCGCCGAAGTCCACGTTTGTGAAGCGGCCGTAGGAGGCCGCCGTGTAGGTCTGCACGAACGCGACGCCGAGGAGGTCGCGGATGTCTTTGTAGAAGAGGCTCACGTCCACGCCGAGCCAGTCCGTCACCTCGCTCTTGAAGCCGAACTCGTACTGCGCCGTGAACTCGGGCTTGAGGTCGGGGTTGCCGAGGATGCCCTTCTGCCCGGCCGAGTCGCTGGTGTCTTGAAGGTCTTCTAGGACCGAGTAATCCGCGTTGTTGAAGAGGTTATTGAGGCCGGGCATCTGGTAGAAGTGCCCGTACGAGAAGAAGAGGGAGGCGCGCGCGAGGATCGGGAACGAGACGCCGAGGCGCGGGGCGAGCACGAGCTTCACCGTCGTGTCTTCGAGGCGAGACTCGGGTGCGCCGTCGATGCTATTGGCCGGGTTCTGGAGGTCGCTGGGGATTGTCGCGTTCGCGTCGAAGTACTCCAGCCGGAGCCCGGCCCGGACGCGGAGGTCGCCCCACTCGACGCGGTCCTGCACGAACGTCGCGGCTTGTACCGGTTTGAAGTTGAGGACGACCGCCCCGAGCGTGTCCTCCACGACACCGAGGCTCTGGACGCCCGTCACCTCATCGATCACTTGGTCCACTCGGCCCGGCGCGCCGAAGTCGAGGTCGGAGACCTGGACCTCTGCTCCGGCCTTGAGGAGGTGGACCTTCGTCGCTTGCGCCGTCACGGTCCCCTTTGCCACGTAGGCATTCGTCTTCTGAATGAAGCGGCCTAGCTCGACGCCCTGCACGAACGGGAAGTTGGAGAATCCCTCCGCCGGCGGCGTCAGGGGCTGGCCCGCCTCGAAGTAGCGCGGGTCCCGAACGTCATCGTACTTCATGTCTTTGAAGTCGAAGTAGTTCTGGCGTAGGCTGAGTTCGTAGAACACCCGGTCCGAGAGGGTGTGCGTGATGTCTATGCCGTGGACGAATGAGAGCTGCCGCCGCGTCGTGAACCCGTCGGGATTGAGGCGATAGACATAGTTGTCGTTCAAGCCCCCACTCGTTTCTTCGTAGCTGCCGAGCACCTGATAGTCGAGCTGGATCGTCCTGAGTGATCGGTTGCTGAGCTTGCCGAGCCAAGACCACCGCTCTCGCGGGGCGAGGGGTACCAGGGAACCATTGCCGCTGGGCTGGAAGATGAAGTTGCCGTTCTCGTCCCGGCCTGAGGAGTCCGTCGGTACGAAAATGCGCTCGCCGTAGACGTATCCCGCGTCGGTGAGCCGCTGCCCGTTGAGCAGGAACGTCGTGCTCGGCACGAGTGGGACCGGCCCGCTCACGCTGGCCTGGTAGTTCTGGAGCGAGAGCGGATCGATGTCTTCCACGTACGGGAAAAGGGGGACTCGTGCCTGGCCGAGGCGGGTCTGGATGGTCGTCGAGTCGTTGCCGGGGCTGAGGTAATCGCCGATGTAGGTCTCAAAGGAGAACTCGTAGCGGTCGGAGTCGCCCGAGCGGAGGACGGCGTTGACGACGCCGGAGAGCGCTTGCCCATACTCGGCGTCGAAGGTCCCGCTGATGACCTGGACCTCCTGCAACACCGAGCGGTCGAGCGTCACGCTCGAGGAGTTGTCGTAGGGATTGTTGACCGAGACGCCATCGACCTGATACTGCACCTCGCCGATGCGCCCGCCCCGGAAGTGCCCGTCCACGACGCCCGCCTGGAGGTTGACGAGGTCGGCGAGTTCCTGCACCGGCAGCACGTCGATCTCCTCCTTCGAGATGGTGGACATCGCGCTCGTCTGCGAGATGTCCACGAGCGGGCGCTCCGCCGTCACGGTGATCGTCTCGCCCTCGAAGATCTCCTCGCCGAGCGTCACGTCGATCGTCGTCGTCTGGTTGGACTTGATGAGGATGCCCTCGACGATCTGCGTCTGGTAGCCGACGCTGGAGAACCGGACGCTGTACGTCCCGACCGGAATCTGGAGGATTGCGTAGTCGCCCTCTAAGTCGGCCGCGGCACCGAGCTGCGTGCCGACGATCACCGCCGTCGCGCCGATGAGGGACTCGCCCGTGTCGTCGACGATCTTGCCGGAAAGCTTGCCGGTCTGGGCGAACGCAGCCGGGGCAGCAACGACGAAAAGAAGGAAGATCAGCGCCAGCGCACGGGCAGCGAGTTGGAACTCCAGCCGCCGTGGACTTGGCCCGGTGGGGTTCGGACTAGTCATCAGTTCGTACGACACGTGGTGGATGTAGGAGGCCTGGAGCAAGCAGGCCGTCCCCGGCCTGGGCCGGCAGGGCGAACGGCTACAGAAGAACCTACCCCCCAAGGGGTGGTCGGCAGAGCGAGCGTGCTGCTCTGCCGACCACGGGGTGGGATTTATTTCACAACGACCATCCGGCCGGTCACACTCACCTGTGCGTCGTCGAGCTGCACGCGGTAGAAGTAGACACCGGAGGCCATCTCGGAAGCGTCGATGGTGACGGCGTTGGAGCCGGCCGCCTGGAGGCCGGGCTTGACCTCAGCCACGCGCCGTCCGAGGAGGTCGTAGACCGCTACGCTCACCTCGCCGCTCTGCGGGAGCTCGTAGCGGATCTGCGTGCGCGAAGCGAACGGGTTCGGGTAGTTCCCGACGAGGCGGAGCTCACCCGGCGTGGTCGCCCCGTCTTCGTTGGCAACGGTCATACCGGGATCGAGGTAGCCGTAGAGGCTGGCTCCCTCGGGGCGCTCACCGAGCTGCCAGACACGCGTGGCATAGCTGTTTGCAGCTACATCGAGGTAATCCCCATCGAAGAAGGCAAGGTGCGTCCACACCCGGCGCTCGTCGCTGAGGGTCTCCGAGTAGCCGAAAGCCGTCAGGTCGATGGCGACCTCCATCTGATAGCCCTCGTCCACGTCGCTCGGGTCGGCGACCGTCGAGTTGCCCTTCAGGCTCACAGCGCCCTGAATAGATCCCGGAGCCTGCTCCATATAGGCAACCGCGTCCCTGTCGAACGTCATCACACCCATCGAGTCGATCTGAAAATCGAGCGCGTATGGGCGCAACTCACCCGACGTGTTGAGGGTGTCGAGGTTGCGGAGGGAGAGGCGGAACCCGTCCCGACCATTCTCTGCGAATACGCCGCTGATGGCTTGGTCGTCGGTGTCAAGGCCGATGTAGAGCGTGCTGCCCTGGTGGAGCACCTTGAATTGGCCGACGGTCTTGTCTACTACCTCGGCAAGGTTACCGTCTCCGTTGATGTCAGGGCGGAAATAGAACGAGTAATACGGAACCAGAGGCCCCGGATTCGCATCGAGGAGTGTGGTGTTCTGGGGCTTGTACTGCATGTAGAAGGTGTAGGGTACCGCGTCCCAGGCCGCCTCGTCAAGGACACCGTCCAGCGTTATTTCCGGCTCGTCGGAGGCATCCGCGATAACGTATTCGGGCTCCGTCACCTCCAAGTCCCCGGAGTCTACGGTCACGCCCGGAGAGCCGACGATGTAGCCGACCCCGGTGTTGTAGTTGTTCGCGTAGGCGAACTGCCAGTAGACCCGGGACAGGAAGAAGTTGTCCTTGTCCAGCGGCCAGCGGTAGTCGCTGTCATCCACGGCAATCGAGAAGGGGGCTTTGTCCCCACCCGTCTGGTTGAAGTCGTACCCCATCCGCGCCATGTCGATGAACAACTCCATAACGTAGCCTTCGTCCGGCGTCGGCGATCCCGTGCCGTTGTTGTCGTCGTTGGCGATGCCATTCACCGTCGTAACGAAATCCCAGGCATCCGAGTCGTACTCGGCATCGACGCCGCAGCCGCCGCAAGGGCCAAAGCTGCTGCTGAACCCGACGGGCTCGATGCCGGGGAGCGGATCGCCGGTGGCCGTGGTGTCGTCCCGGTTCCACCAGCCGTAGATGAACTCGGAACGGACGTTGCCATCCGCCGTGCCTCCGAAGTAATTCGGATCAGCTAGCGCCTCGAAGTCGGCCGGGCGTTTCGAGCGGTCCACCATGCTCATGATGATCCCGTCGAGGTTCCACAGGTCGCGGCTACCGCCGATGGAAGCGTCAGCGACCTCGACACCGATCCACAATTTGTTCCCCTCACGGAGAAACCGGGCCGTGGCGTTGACGGGGTCCGATGGCTCGGCGAGCGGAAACTCGCCTTCGACGAACTGGCCGCCGCCGGGAAGCGGGTGGTTGCCGTTCCAGATGAGCGGGATCGTCTCGGCGTTGTCCCAGACGTCTTCGTCGAGCATACCGTTAAGCGTAATTATGGCATTGCCGATGTCGCGGGCCACGATCACGTCTTCGCCGTTGCGAACTGGCTGGGCGGTGGCGGTGAGGCCCCAGCCTATCAACGTGAGCATTAGGGTAAGTGTAGCGATGCGTTTCATGGCGTAACCTCTTTTGGTGATGATTGGGCGTGAGAGAGTGGGCCGGGGGGAAGCGCTTCCGATGAAAGGCGTCCCCGAGGTCCGGGGGTCCCGAGGTCCGGGGGTAAAGTCAAGCGGGTGCCCCGCACGAAGCGCGGACGACGAGAGTCGTCGGCAGGGTCACTTGCCGGGAGGGGAGTGGGGTGTCGGCTTCGATGGCAACTCCCAGCCGCTCCACCGCGCGCGCGCCCAGCTCGTCGATGGGGACGTGTACGGAGGTCAGCGGCGGGCTGAGATAACGGGCGAGGGGGATGTCATCGAACCCGCCCACGGCAACATCATTGGGGATGCGGAGGCCGTGGGCACGGAGGGCGCTGATCGCACCGACGGCCATCGCGTCGTTGGCGGCGAAAACG
The DNA here is from genome assembly GCA_038232935.1 of Rhodothermales bacterium. Lineage (GTDB taxonomy): Bacteria > Bacteroidota > Rhodothermia > Rhodothermales > JANQRZ01 > JBBSMX01. The sequence continues at coordinate 23,307 of JBBSMX010000051.1, forward strand.
GCTGTCGGCCGAGCGTCCAGTCCTGCCAGCCGTTCCCCGGCCCGGTAGCCTGCCTCTTCGGTGAAGTCGCCTTCGAAGACGAGCCCGTCGGTCGAGAGGCCCGCCGCTGCCATCGTTTCGCGGTAGGCGCGCAGGCGCTCGGCGGCGTCGTGGTTCGAGGCGGTGCCGGCGAGGTGGGCGATGCGCTGGTGCCCCAGGCCGAGGAGGTGCCGGGTCATCGCCGCGGCCCCAGCCGCGTTGTCGATACCGAGGGTGTCGAGGTTCTCGGACGCCGGTCGGTCCCGCTCGCCGAGCAGGACCACCGGCAGGCGGGGGGGCAGGTTTGCCTCAATCGTGAAGGCACTTACGTCGGGGTTCATGACGACGAGTCCGTCGACGCGCCCGCTCATCGAGCGGAGCGCCGCCCGGATCTCGTCTTTCGAGCCGTGCGAGCCGGCGACGAGCAGGTGGTAGCGGTGCGCACGTGCGGCTTGGTCCAGCCCCCGCAGCAATTCGGAGAAGAACGCCCCGTGGAGGTCCGGCACGACGACGCCGAGCGTGTGTGTCCGCACGGCCCGGAGGCTCTGGGCCGCCCGGTTCGGTACGAAGCGCAGCTCTTCGGCCACGCGCTCGATGCGCAGCCGCGTCTGCTCACCCACCGGCCCGCTGTCGTTGAAGCAACGGGAGACGGTAGCGACGGACACGCCGGCCTTTCGGGCTACGTCGTACATGGTGTTCCTGCCCATGTGAAGTGCTTCCAGCGGGATCGGCAGCCGAGCGTAGACTCCGGGCCCAAGATGAGATAACCAGCGGTGTAACCGGTTACACTGACCAGTATAACCTTCTCGCCTCTCCGTGTCAAGAGCGTGTTAAGATCTGTGCCTGACGGAGGAGTTTCGTGCTTCCGGGGTCGCAATCGACTCCTCGGTCGGGCTACCTCATGCTGTTCCACGCATGGCCCTATGCTGTTCCACGCATGGCCCTTCGAACCCTTGGCTTCTCCCCTCCGCCACCCGCGCCTTCAGGTTCGTGTGTCCGACACGCTTCGACGGGACGGGTTCAGTGGGGGGAAGGGCAGAAAGCAAAAAAGCCCCTCAGATAGATGCTGAGGGGCTTTCGTATGGAGCGGAACACGGGACTCGAACCCGCGACCTCAACCTTGGCAAGGTTGCGCTCTACCAGCTGAGCTAGTTCCGCGTGAGGGTCCCGAAAGTACGGCGTCGCCGGGCCTGCTGTCAAGCACCCGGCGCGCCCTCGTCCTCGTAGAACGCCAGCATTCGCTTGATCTCCATGTGGACGCGGCGGCGGAAGTCCGGGGGGGCGATCACCTCGATGTGTTGCCCTCTGGAGAGCACGTAGCTCATGAACTCATCGGCGTTCTGGGGGCAGAAGCTGACGTCGAGCGTGCCGTCTTCGTTCGAGGTACCCTCGGGGATATCCCCCCCTCGGGCGAGGTATGCCCGTACAGCAGAAGCCGAAAACCGCACGCTGATGGGTGTCCCTTCCGCCTCGCTTTGAGCGGGAACGTTCTTGAAGTGCGCGTTGAGGAGGACCGGGGCGAGACTGGGGAAGGGGAGGAAAGGCAGCGCAGTGTGCTCTTCGGCCAGCACGTAGGAGTTCTGAGAAGGTTCGAACTGTACGTCGAGGTTGAGCGACTCGCGCAGGTACGTGAGATCACGGGTGATCGTCCGGCGCGAGACGCCGAGCGTCGTGGCAGCGAGGGGCGTCGTCAGCGGTTGGCCGGAGCGGAGCCACTCGATCAGGCGGTGGATCCGTTCGGCGGCAGTGAGGCCGGCGCGCGGCAGACGAGTGCGATCAGGCAACGGCATGGGGAAGGCGGATGGAGGGTGCCTCCATAGACACGCGAGGGATTTAGTCTGTAACTCCCGAAGGTTTGGCTCCATCAATATAGTAGTGCGTGCAAATAGCTGCCGGAGCGGGCGGTGACCTGCTGCTGCGTCATTAGGGTCGAGCGACTACGGAGTCGTGCGAGGAGCCGGGTGCGACGGGAGTGTACAGGGAGGAAGACGGGTGAAGGAGAGGGGATGACATAGGAGTTACGCAGTTGGCCCCCTGCCCCCCTCGGGGGGCTGGCGCGCAGCGACTGGGGGGGTCTACAGGGCTCGGCCAACCCCCTCCGCCCCCTACGGGGCCACCTCCCCGGGGGGAGGAGTTCCTCAACTGCGTAAGTCCTATGACATAGGACTTACGCAGTTGGCAGATGAGCGAGCATAGGGTTCTCCAAGAACGACCGCATCGCCCCGCGGACCACCCGGCACTTCGCCTCGAAGTGGCTCACGC
>JBBSMX010000052.1:0-25214 GCA_038232935.1 Rhodothermales bacterium
CTGCCGTCGATCACCGGCTTCCGCGTCAGCAACAGCGGACAGCTCACGCCGATCCCCGGCTCCACGCGGTCGCTCAGCGAAGACCCCTACTCGGGCTGCGCCCAGGTATCGTTCAGCCCCGACGGCGACGTGCTCGTCGTGACGGAGCGGTTCGCGGTCGATCCGCCGTCCGACAACAACCAGGCTCCGCCCGGTGATGAGGGCCTGATCGTGACCTTCCAGGTCAACGGCGACGGGACGCTCAGCAACAAGCGGCTCATCGACGCGACCGGCCAGGGGCCGTTCGGGTTCACCTTCTCCAAGCAGGGGAATCTCTTCACCACCGAGCAGTTCGACGGCCCCGCCGGCCCGACGCTCGGCGCGGCGACCGCCTACACCGTGAACAGCGACGGCAGCCTCACGTCTACGGCCGGCTCCATCGGCAACGGCGGGACGGACACCTGCTGGTTCGTGCTCACCAACAACGGCCGGTTCGGCTTCACGTCGAGCTTCTTCAACCCGACGCCCCGGATATCGAGCTACGCTGCAACGCCGCAGGGCGGTCTCAGCCTGATCGAGGGCGTGGCGGGAACCGTCCAGCAGGGCGCGGCCGACCTCGCGCTGAGCCGGAATAGCAAGTTCCTCTACAACATCAACGCCTTCACGGGCATGGTGACAGGCTTCCGCATCGGCAACGACGGCAGCCTGACGCAGATCGAGTCCGTGCAGGCGCACCCGCCGAGCATCATCAACGGCGTCAACCAGGCCGGCGTCCTCGGCCTCTCCGCCAGCTAGGCGAAGGCACGACGGTCGAAGAGAGGCCGATGGCTACCAAGTCATCGGCCTCTTTTTTCGGCTTCCATTTCTCCATCTCGAGGGCCGCCATCGGCGTGCCGCCCGAGGTGGAAGCCTAGAAAGAGCAGAGGTAGCACCATGAAAGGCTCAACCATAAACTAACGTAAAAGCAGGATTCGCCCTATTCCTTCTCCTCGCGTTCGTCGTGAGCGGCTGCGATGCCGTGTCGGACGACGCGGCTTCGAGCACGGCTCAAAGCGAAAACGCGCGCGGGAAACCGTCCGACACCCCGAATGCCTCCGGGGCCGTCTTCGTGATGACCAACGCGGCCGACGACAACGAGGTCGTCGTGTACAGCCGGGCCGTGAACGGCAGGCTGACTCGCGTCGGCGAGTTTTCGACCGGGGGGCAGGGCAGTGGGACGCCGCCCGTGCGAGACCCGCTGGGCTCGCAGGATGCCCTGATTCTGAGCGATGACCTCCGCTTTCTCTTTGCCGTCAACGCGGGGAGCAACGAGGTCTCGTCGTTCCGTGTCGCGGCCGATGGGCTCTCACTCACCCTCGTCAATAAAGCCTCCTCCGGCGGCGTGCGCCCGGTCAGCCTCACCCAGCACGGCGCGCTGCTCTACGTCGTCAACGCGGGCGGCGGGGGCGGGAACATCAGCGGGCTCACGGTGGCTGCCGACGGCGCGCTGAGACCGCTCTCGGGATCGACGCAGCCGCTCAGCGGCACCGACACCCCGCTCCCGGACAATACCGTGGCTCCGGCCTCGATCCGGTTCAGCCCGGACGGCGGCCTGTTGGCCGTGACCGAGAAGGCGACCAGCCTGATCGACGTCTACGTGGTCGGGAGCGACGGGCGGCCCGGTCCGCCGAACGTGCAGCCGTCCGTCGGCCGCACGCCGTTCGGCGCGGACTTCGACAGCCGGGGTTTCTACATCGTCTCCGAGACGAACGCCACCGCGCCGCGCACGCCGGTGCCCGACGGCGGCTCGGTGTCGTCGTACTCGCTGACCGCCACGACCGGCACGCTCAACGTCATCAGCGGGGAGGTGCCCACCGAAGAGTCCGCCCCGTGCTGGATTCAGATTACGCCGGACGACCGGTATGTCTACACGACCAACACCGCCAGCGGCACCATCACCGGCTTCCGCCTCGGCGCGAACGGCTCGCTCACCTCGCTCGACCCGGGCGACGGGATCACGGCCGACATCGGCGACGGGAGCGTTCCGCTCGGCATGGCGATCAGCGGGAGATTCCTGTACGTGCTGACGGCTGGGGAGGGGGGCGTGAGCGCATTCCGCATCCGCAATCAGGGCGGCCTCACGAACCTTCGCAACTTCGGAGCTGGGGGGTTGCCTGCCGAGACGGTGGAGGGCATCGCGGCCTTCTGATCGGGATCGTACTGACCTGCTGCTACGCGACGCTGCGTGCCGGATGTTACTCTGGCGCGCGGCGTCGCTCTGTTGGGAGAACGAGCACGGGTGGGCGTATCATCCTGCCCCTGCATGCGAAACGCGAAGGTATACGATCCATGAGCGAGATCCCCCCGGAACTGCGAGCGAAGGTCGAGCGGCTGCGAAGCCTGGACCGCGAGCGCCCGCCGCTGATCGAGCCGCCCGGTCCGGGGCAAGAGTCCGTGTGGGCCTACCCGCGTCCGCCGCGCGTCGAGCCGGAGGCGCGGCCGGTGCGGGTGGCGTTCGGCGGGGTCGTCGTGGCGGAGAGCGAGTGCGCCCTGCGCGTACTCGAAACCGCCGGGCCGCCCGCCTATTACCTGCCGCCGGACGACGTGCGTACGGAGTATCTGACGCCGAGCGAGCGCACGACGCTCTGCGAGTGGAAAGGCCCCGCGCGCTACTGGTCGGTGCGGGTGGGAGACCGGACGGCTGAGGACGCGGCGTGGAGCTACCCGGAGCCGTGGGACGGCTACGAGGCCATCCGCGAGTACGTCGCCTTCAACGCGAGCCGGATGGATGCCTGCTTCGTCGGCCCGCACCGCGTGGTGCCGCAGCCCGGTGCCTACTACGGCGGGTGGATCACGCCGGAGGTGGTCGGTCCGTTCAAGGGGGCGCCGGGGTCGGAGCGCTGGTAGGGGTGAACGGCTCTCACCCGTCGGGTCCGGTGTCGTCCCCGAGCGCGCGGTGGCCGGGCTGGGCGAGGAGCATCTGGGGGTCGTCGTCGTTCTGCTTCGCGGTATCGCAGGCGCGGCCGTAGAGGCGGGTGAGGGGCGTCGCAGTGAGGCCCTGCACCACGACGGAGGCGCACACGAGCAGCAGGCTCACCGCGAACACCGATTCGAGGCCCGTCTCGCGGAACGCCATCGCCGCGTAGAACGTCGCCGCGATGCCGATCGGCCCGAACCACCCGACGAAGAGGGCGTCGCCGAGGCTGCGGAGCGGCTCGACCCATCGGTGGACTGCGAGCACGACGGGGAGGCGGCGGAGGAGGAGCACGGCCGCGACGAGGGCCGGGCCGCGCCACCCGAGGTCGGCCCACGCCGTCCAGGGCAGCACGGCCCCGATCAGCGCGAAGATCGGCAGCGAGAAGAAGCGGTCGAACGTAGCGGCGACCTCACCCGCGTCCTCCCGCTCGGCCATCGGCACGCCCCGGTCGAAGGCCACGCCGGCGACGAACACGGCGAGCAGGCCGTCGCTCCCGAGCAGGCGGACGAGCCCGAGCGTGAGCAGGGCGAGGGCGATCACGATGGCGAGGTACGCGGCCCGCTCGATCAGCATGTGGTGCTCGGCGAGCTTGAGGAGATGTGCGGTCGCCGCGCCGAGGAAGAAGCCGAGCACGATGGCTCCGCCCACCTCCCAGAGCACGTCGTGCGTGAGGAAGGAGACGAGCCCGGTCTCGTGCGCCGCCCCGCCGACGAGGGCGATGCCGAGCACGACGATAGGGAGGGCGAGACCGTCGTTCAGCCCCGCCTCGGCCGTCATCAGGCACGGGATGCGGCCGGGCAGATTCCGCTCGGCCACCGTACCCGTCACGATGCTCGACGCCACCACCGGGTCCGTCGGCGTGACAATCGCGCCGATGAGGAGCGCGGTCCAGACGGGCAGGCCCAGTATCCACCAGACGAGCAGGCTACCGACGAGCCACATCCCCGCCATCGCGCCGAGCAGGAGCACGGCGTGCGAGCGCCACGTCGCTTCGAAGTAGCCGCCGGGAAGCCGCAGCGCCGCGCCCATCAGCCCGACCCCGATCGTGAGCCGAGCCGCCTCTTCCAGTACGAGCGGGCCGTTGCCCCACGCCATCGGGTCCAGCAGGCCCAGCCCCACCGGTCCGACCGCGATGCCGAGCAGGAGGGCGACCAGCACGTCCGAGATGCCGTGCTGCTTCAGCCAGTCCGAGACGAGCCCGAGCGCGAGCACGAGGCCGCCGACGAGGGCGATAGCGAGGTTGATCTCGGTCACGGACGGCGGGGGCGAGTGGGCGAGAGCCCTAAGATAGCCGCTGTCGGTGGATCTAAACCTCACGCTGGCATGGCACCAAGAAGACGGGTTCGGGTCCCACAAACAAAGCGAGGTGCGCACATCGCTCGGCGATGGCGCACCTCGGCTCCGGGTGGTGGGGGCGAAGAGCTCTCTCAGGCGGCGGTCCGCGCCTCGACGAGGCAACCACGGAGGGTGCTGAGCATCTTCGAGAGGATCTGCGAGATGCGCGCCTCCGTCAGGCTGAGCTGGCCGGCGATCTCGCGGAGCGTGAGGTTCTCGAAGTAGTAGAGCTCCACGATTCGCTGCTCGCGCTCGGGGAAGTTTTCGATCAGCTTGGCAACGTACTCGTAGAGGGAGTGGCGCTCGAAGCGCTCGTGTTCCTCGGCTGCGGCCGGGTGTGGGATCGTGTCGAGCGGGGCGACGCCGCGTCCGCTCTCGCTCCGGTGCTCGGCGTGGAGCGAGAGGGTGAAGCGGCGCTGCGCGTCGGAGAGCAGCCCGTGGTAGTCCTCTACGCTGAGGCCGAGGTGATCGGCCACCTGCTGGGCGCGCGGCTCCGCCCCGAACTGTTGCTGGAGCTGGTCGGCGGCGTGCTGGGCCTCGGCCACGCGGCGGCGGCGGTCCCGGCTCAGCAGGTCGATCGAGCGGAGGAAGTCGATGAAGGCACCCCGAATGCGGGCGTAGGCGAACGAAGCGAACGCCGTCCCGCGCTCCGCATCGTAGCTGTCGAGCGCCTGCAGCATCCCGAGCATCCCTGCGTTGACGAGGTCCTCGCGGGTGGCGAGGGGGTGGTCGGGGAGAGTGATGCGCCGGGCGATGGATCGGACGAGGGGGAGGGACGCAACAGCAACGGCCTGCCGGTGCTGGGGCGTGGGGTCGGCGGCGTAGCGTTCGGCGGCGGGCTGTAGCTCGTAAGCCATAGGGAGTGGTGGGCTGCGGCGCGGTGGTGGTCCGGCCGTGGTAGTGGAGAGACGGAGAGGCGAGCGGTTACGCGTCGTGGCTGTGCGAGGAGGATTTCGCAGCGTGCTGCCCGAAGGTGGGCCGGGCCGTAGAGGTCGTGCTCAGCACTGCGTCGAAGGCGAGCAGCGCGATCGCCACCGTGCCGGTCGCCAAGAGGCCGGCGACGAAGGCCTCCACGAGCGATGGGAAAACGTGCAGGCGGCCGACGAAGAAGAGGATGCCGGCGAGCAGAGCGTAGTGGGCGAAGAAGTCACGCATGGGAGTCGGGGGCTGAGGGAGGCTCGGTGATGACTGCGTACCCCTTCGACAACTTGAATGCCACTCTTTCCAGACCCCTCCCTTATCTCCTCGCTCGGCTCGCCCGTGACCGAGGCGTGCAGGAGACGGGACGCTGGCTTAAACGGGCCTGACAAACGCCTGAGCCGCTTTCCATATGCGAAAGCTGAAACCAGCCCTCCTTAAGTGCGCCGCCGAAAAAAGACTGCGACTCCCCGACACGCGGCTAGGTCTCGCACAGCAATCCGGTTCCAATCGTAACCGATTCGGTAGTTAAGGAAACGGGGCTAGGGCCGACGAAACAAAGCGAGCGGACCGGGGAGTGATCCCCTTCCGCTCGGTATCTCTTAAGTTTTAGGACTTTACGTTACCGGCCCAGCTTCGACGGGTGCTTCGTACTGGAGGTAGGCTCCCCGTCGCACGCCCTCGTCGATCAGGTCGAAGGCGCGGTCTACCTCTTCGGCCGTGTTCCACACGAAAGGAGCGAGGCGGAGGAAGCGCTGCTGACGACTATCGGTAAAGATGTCCCGACTCTTTAGCCAGGCCGACAATAGGTCAGCGCGTTGGGCCTCCACGATGACCATCGCGCCCCGGCGTTCGGCTGCGCGGGGCGAGCGGAGCACGAGCCCGGCGGCCTCGGCCCGTCGAACGCTCTGTTCGGTGAGGGCGAGCGAGTGCGCGCGTACGGCATCGAGCCCCGCGTCCAGCAGCACGCGGACGCCCTCGACGGCGTGGTAGAGCGAGGCCACTGCCGTCGTTCCCCCGAGGAAGCGGCGGCGCACGTCGGGGTGCGGCTCCGGCGCGACGTTGAACCCGAACGGGTCGGCGTCGGCGAACCAGCCGGCAAGGCGCGGGGTGAGGGCGAGGCCGGGACGAACGTAGAGGTAGCTGTTGCCGGCCGAGCCGCACGCCTCTTTGAGCAGGCCGCCGAAGTAGACGTCGCAGCCGGTCCCGCTCACGTCTACCGGCATCGTCGAGGCGGCGTTGTAGCCGTCGATGGCGAAGAGGGCGTCGTGCGCGTGCGCCTTGTCGGCGACGGCGCGGAGGAAAACGTGGTCGAGCCGCTCGCCCGTCGTGAACCCGACATGGCTCACGAACACGAGCGCCGTCGCCGGACCGATGGCGTCCAGGACGGCTTCGCGGTCGACGAACCCCTCCCTGTTCGCCGGGACGATCCGGGGTGCGAGAGCCTGCCCTGAGCTTGCCGAAGGGTCGCGCAACCCGGCCCACTGCTGGACCGAGTGCAGCACGGAGGGGAACTCGTTTTCGGTTACCACCACCTCGCGGCCGTGGGCGAATGGTTCGGGGCACGAGAGCAGGCACTGCACGGTCCAGTGCACGTGCGGTTGCATGATGCAACTGCCCCGTGGCGCTCCGAGGAGTGGGGCGACGAACTCGTCGCCGAGGTACTCGGGGAGCGTCCACCACCCCACGCGGTCGCCGGAGCCGGGTCGCCAGCGGTTCGGGACTTCGTTCCACGCGTCGACGCCGCGCGTCTTCCAGTCCTCCACGAAGCCCTCCATCATCGCCGGCACCGTCTTCGGCATGAGGCCGTGGGTGAAGGCGCGGAACTCGACGGCGGCGTCGGGCAGGAAGAAGTGGTCGCGGAGGTTCATCGGAGTGGGCGTCGGGGGTGGGCGGGAGAGGAGGGGAATCTACCGTGCGCCAACAAAGAAGCCGCGCCGGACAGAACCGGCGCGGCTTCGGGAGTCGCTGCAGGACGCGTCGATCTACGCTTCGGCGGGATCGATGTGGACCACTCTGCGGTCGCGCTGGCCGCGCGTGAAGCGGACGGTGCCGGCGGCCTTCGCGAAGAGCGTGTCGTCGTTGCCACGGCCGACGTTCGTGCCGGGGTGGAACTTCGTGCCGCGCTGGCGGACGATGATCGAGCCGGCGGTGACGTTCTGGCCGCCGAACGCCTTGACGCCGAGCATCTGCGGGTTCGAGTCGCGACCGTTTCGGGAGGAGCCTACGCCTTTCTTGTGTGCCATGAGTCGGGGGGTCTAAATGCTGTCGTAGTCGGAAGGGGGGCTCGGGCGTTACGCCTCGGCGTTCTGCTTCTTTTTCTTCTTGCCCTCGACGTTGAGGGCGTCGATGGAGATCTGCGTGTAGGGCTGGCGGTGGCCGTTCTTGACGCGGTAGCCCTTGCGGCGCTTCTTCTTGAAGACGATCACCTTGTCGCCTTTGACGTGGCCGAGCACCTTCGCCGTGACGGACGCGCCGCCGACGGTGGGAGCGCCGACCTGGATGTCGTCGCCGGAGACGAGCAGGACGCGGTCGAAGGTGAGGGTGTCGCCGACCTCCGCCTGCTGGCGGGGGACGTAGAGCTTGGTGTCGGGCTGGACTTTGAACTGCTTGCCGGAGATATCGACGATGGCGTACATACGGATGCGGGCTTGAGGGACCCCCTGCGCGACGGGCCAAGCCCCATGAGCGGGGCAGCCGGCCTGCAGAGGAGCGCGGTGGGCAAAGACTTGCTAAGCTACGAACCGGACCGCGCTAGCGCTAGCGCATCCGCCCCTCGCGAAGCGCAAGGCGAGGAATTCAAACAGGCTTGACGTGGCGGGACGCCCGCAGAAAGTCGGGGCTGCCGTACCCTTCGGCTCCCCATCCGCTCCGCAGCCTCTCTCCGCCATGTTCGTCACCCTGCCGCCTTCCGGCCTCACGCTCAAGCCCGGCAAGCTCCTCTGCATCGGCCGCAACTACGCCGAGCACGTCCGCGAGATGGGTGACGTGGCGGATCTGCCCACAGAGCCCGTCGTCTTTCTGAAGCCGGCTACGGCACTCGTGCGTTCTGGCGAGGAGATCGTGATCCCGCCGCAGTCGCAGGACGTCCACCACGAGGTCGAGATCGTGGCCGTGGTCGGGCGGGGTGGGAAGGACATCCCCGAGGCGCAGGCCCTGGAGCACGTCGGCGCATACGCGCTCGGGTTGGACATGACGGCGCGCGATGTCCAGCGGAAGGCGAAGGAGATGCGCGCGCCGTGGTCTGTAGCGAAGGGGTTCGACACATTCGCCCCGCTCGGCCCCCTCACCGACGCCGATGAAATTGCGGACCCTCAGGCGCTGCACCTCCAGCTTGCCGTCAACGGCGAGGTCCGGCAAGCCGGGCACACCCGCGACATGATCTTCCCCGTCGCCTTCGTGGTCGCCTACCTCTCGCGCATCTTCACCCTCGAACCGGGCGACCTCATCTATACGGGCACGCCCGAGGGCGTCGGCCCCGTGCAGTCCGGCGACGTGCTGGAGGCCACGGCCTCGGCCGACGACGGGACCGAGTTGGAGCCGCTACGCGTGACGGTGCGCTAGCGATGGCCGAGGCCGGCACCCGGCGGCTGTTCCTGCGGAGCGCGGTGTTCACCGCCGGGCCGCCGCTCATCGCCCTTCCCTTCTGGATTGCCGACGTGCGGGTGGGCGAATGGGCCGGCTCGCTCGGGCTCTACGAAGTGCTCGGTGCGCCGATCCTGCTGGTGCTCGCGGCGTTCACGTTCTACCGGGAGACGCGGTGGCTCCGCGTGCGGTGGTACATGCTCGCGATGGGCGGAGCGTCGGCGCTCGGCGTGGGGCTGTGGTACCTCGGGCTGGGACTCCACCGGGGCATCCTGTTCCGCCCGGATTCTCTCACCGTCGAGCTGATGGGGATCGCCTTTGGGGCGCAGTGCATGGCGGCGTACGGGGCCGTGATGGTCATCGCCGGGATGCGGCGGATGCGGGAGGGGGATACGTGATGTGTGATAACCCGATCCGATGTGCATCTACGCTTGAGTAGCAGTCATCCCCGACTCGATCGGGGAGCCACCGGCCAGCAATCTCTGCGGGTCTCCGCCTGTGCGGGGATGACGAGTGTAAAGGTCGGCTTTCAACCTCGGACGTTTAGCCGGATCGGGGTTGATGCGTGAGATCAAGCGCTGCTATTGAACCCGGACTCACGCATCACGCGTCACGCATCATGCAGGGCGTTACGCGGTGGCCCGTCGGCGCGGCCTTCGGTGTAACAGCCTCCCGAGCGCTGCCGTACGCAGCGCCACCGCCCAACCCCACTCTGCTATGCCCGCCGTCCGCTTCGCGCCGCTCGTCCTGCTCCTGCTCTGCGTCGCGCCGGTGCAGGCGCAGGTCGTCCTCTCCGGTTGGGTTACGGATGCACAGACCGGCGAGGCACTCCCCGCCGCCACCGTGCAGGTCGAAGGCACCTACACCGGCACGATCACGAACGGCGTGGGGGCGTACGAACTGCGCGTGGACGCGCTGCCCGCTGTCCTCGTCGTCCGGTTCATCGGGTACGAGACGAAACGCCACACCATCGCCCAACCCCCGGCTGCACGGGTGGATGTGACGCTGGCTCCCGTCACGCTCCAATCGCCCGAGGTCGTCGTGACGGGGGAGAACCCGGCGATCAACATCATGCGCCGGGTGATCGAGCGGAAGCAGGTCTGGCAGGCCGGGCTGGACTCGTGGCGGGCCGACGCCTACGCCCGGCAGGTGCTCGGCCGGGACACCAGCATCGTCGGGATCGTCGAGGGCGTGACGGAGGCGTACTGGCGGCGCGGCGACGGCGTCCGCGAGGTCGTCCGCGGCGTCCGGCGCACGGAGAACATGCAGGACTTCAATGCGGAGTTCGTCAGCGCTGCCGACGCCATCCTCAACTTCTACGACGACGAGATCGAGTTCGTCGGCTACGACCTCATGGGGCCGACCTCGCCGGCCGCGCTCGACTTTTACACGTTCACGCTCGAAGGCACCCGCTATCTCGACGACGAGATCGTCTACGATATCGCGCTCAAGCCGAAGAGCCGATTGCAGCCCGGCTTCGTCGGCCGCGTCTCCGTGCTCGGCGGCGTCTACGCCCTCATCGACGTGGCGCTCCGGCCGAACGAGACTGTCCGCATTCCGCTCGTGACGGCGTTCGACCTCGAGTTCGGGCAGCAGTTCTCATCGTTCGGGCAGGAGGTGGCGGGCGAGGCCGTCTGGCTCCCGGTCGACTTCCGGCTCGAAGGGCGGGGCAAGTTCGGCATGGTCGGCCTCCAGTTCCCGGAGATGCGCTTCGCCGTCGTCGCACGGCTGACCGATTATGCCGTCAACGTCGCCGTTCCGGACTCCCTCTTCGATTCCGACGAGGGCTCGGTCGTGGACTCGGCAGCGGTGGCGGCGGACACGGTGCTGGCCCGCGCGGGCGTCGTCGTGCCGCTCGAACCGCGCGAGGCGGTGGCCTACGCCCGGATCGACAGCACGGACACGATTGCGAAGGCCTACAAGCCGACGGGCTTCCTCGCCCGCTTCGTGGACATGGACGAGAACGAGGACGGCGGCACGGACGTGAACGTCGGCGGCAGGCGGCGCAATGCACGTCGCTTCCATCTCGACGTTGATCCGAAGCTGTGGTACAACCGGGTCGAGGCCGCGCACGTCGGTGGGGAGGCCGCGTTCCGGCTTCGGGGTGCTCGGTTGCAGGGGCAGCTCGGGTACAGCACGGGGCTTGAAACGCTCACGTACGAGGCGGCGCTCTCGCACACCGTCCGGCTGTCACAGCGCGATGAGCTGAGCGTCACCGTAGGCGGTCAGCGCGAGATCTCCCCACGGGTCGGCTCGCTGGCGTACGACCGGATCGTCAACTCGGTCGCCACGCTCGTCGGCGAGCCGGACTACTTCGACTACTACCGCCGCGAGGGCGCGTTCGCCGAGGTGAGCGGGTACGCCCGGCGGCTCCGCACGCGCCTCCGCGTCTTCGGCCTCGCCGAGCAGCACCGCGCGGTCCGGCAGACGACGAGCTACGACCTCTTCGGCCGCGACGAAGTCCCGCACCCGAACCAGGCCATCCCGGAAGGCGACCTCCGCTCGCTCGGTGCGGAGGTGACGGTGGGGAGCGTGTCGAACGGCATCGAAGCTGCGCTCGCCGGACAGCGTGGCCTCCGCCTCCGCGTCGAGGCCAGCGATAGCGCCCTCGGCAGTGACTTCGACTTCGTCCGCGCTGAAGCCGTCGCGGCCCTCCGCGTCCCGACGTTCCTGCGCCGCCGCCTCTTTCCGAACACGCTCGACCTCCGCCTCGCCGGTGGGTTGCACGGCGGCGACCTCCCGTTGCAGCGCCACTTCGGCATCGACGGCACCGTGCTCGGCTACGCGCCGAGCGGCGTCTTCCGCTCGCTCCGGGGCCGCCCCGCCGAGGGCGACCGCTACGTCGCTGCCGCGTGGGAGCACGACTTCCGCAGCGTCCCCTTCGAGCTCCTCGGGCTTGAAGCGCTCGCCGCCCGCAACATCGGCCTCAGCGTCTTCGGCGCGCACGGCCGGACGTGGCTCGACGGATACGACCCGGACGCGCTCGCACTGTGGGTCGTCCGACCTTCGAACGGATGGATCCACGAGGTTGGCGTCTCGCTTCACGGCGGGTTCTTCCTCCCCGTCCGCCTCGACCTCGCGTACCGGCTCGACGATCCCGGGCTCTTTTTCTCCTTCGGCGTCGCGCGGCTGTTCTGAGACGGCCGCATGGTGTGGTGAGATTGTACGGTGCGCGTAACATGGGGAGGAATAAGCCCGTAGGGCCGGTAACCACAATCTGCTAAAAAATTAGCAAGAGGTTATCGCCATGAAACGCTTGTCCTCTCCCGTCCTCGTCCTGCTCGTCACCGCCTTTTTGGCCGCGCCCGCACTCGCCGATCCGCCGGGGTTCTCCACGCCCGAACCGACCTGGACCGAGGCCGATTGGGCAGCCTTCAGCCAGAACCTCGTCGTCGGCCTCGCCACGGACAACGACGGGTTGCGCGCCAGCGCGCTTCAGATGATCGTCCGCTACGGCGACAAGCTGGACGTGCAGGACGCGACGTTCGACGTCGTCCGCATCTACCGGAGTCACAAAGACGAGCGGATGCGCCGACTAGCGGCGGTGACCTGCGCCCACATGAAGAGCAAGTGGGCCGTGAGCTTCCTCCGCATGTCCGAGCCGTTCGAGCGCTCCCAGAAGGTCAAGCGCACGATTCGCGCGCTCCTCATCGCAGAGGACGCCCGGCTGCAAGCCGAAAAGGGGACGGTCGAAACCGGCGAACTCCGGATGATCGCCGGGCACGACGCCCGCAAGCAGTCCGCGAAGTGAGCCCGCGAGGTGGGAGGGGCGAGGATGGCCTTGCCCCTCCGGCGTCGATGCCATCGGTGCGGCGGGATATCTTCCGTGCGGTATCCTCCCGCTCCCTGGCCTCCCGTCTGCCCCTCGCCATGCACCTCGACGAACTACGCGCCCACTGCCTCGGCCTCCCCGAAGCGTCCGAAGACCTGCCGTTCGGGCCGGACGCGCTCGTCTTTAAGGTCTGCGGAAAGATGTTCGCGCTCCTCAGCCTCGACGCGATCCCGCCGCGCGTGAACCTGAAGTGCGACCCGGAGCAGGCCGCCGAGCTGCGCGAGCGCTACGAGGCCATCACGCCCGGCTATCACATGAACAAGCAGCACTGGAACACCGTCACCGTGGACGGCCGGGTGCCCGAGGCGCTCGTGCGCTCGATGATCGACGATTCGTACCGGCTCGTCGTGGCCGGACTTCGGAAGGCGGATCGGGAGCGGATCGAGGGGGCAGGTCGGTAAGGAGTGGCCGGGTGCGGCGAACTTCGAAGCACAGGCAGCCGTTGATGGTTGGGAAGGCTGTAGGTACAGCGCCTTCCTCTTCCTCTTTTTCGCCTTTCTCCCAACCGCCATGCAATCCCCCCTATCCCTCCCGGGTATGCGAACGTTCGTACCCATGATGCTCGCCCTTCTCGTAGCCATCGTGCTACCTGCCTGCTCGACCACCAAAAGCGCTGCTAACGCCACCGCCGACGCGGCCGAAGACGTCGCCGACGCTACGGCCGACGTGGCAACAAGCGCCGCCGGCGCGGTCGCCGATGCGGCGGGCGCGTCATACAACGCCGTCGCCGACCTGTTCGACGATGACGACGTGGACGCCGCTGCCCTCATCCGCCCGGTGATGGCAGGCTCGGCGCAGGGCACCGTGACGTTCGATCAGGACGACGACGGCGTCGAAATCACCGTCAGCCTCCGCGACCTCACCCCCGGCGAGCACGGCCTGCACGTCCACACGAATGGCTCGTGCAACCCTCCCGGCAACCACTTCGACCCGATGAGCACGAGCGAGCACGGCGCGCCGGATGATGCCATGAGTGCCAAGCACGTCGGGGACCTCGGCAACATCACGGCGAACGGCAGTGGGACGGCCGAGGCCTCGTTCGAGGTCGAGGGCCTCACGCTCACCGGAGCCAACGGACTCGTCGGCCACGCCATCGTCGTGCACTCCGGCCAGGACGATCTGGAGAGCCAGCCGTCCGGCGACTCCGGCGATCCGGTGGGCTGCGGCGTCATCACCGGCCGCGAGTAGTCGATCACGCTGTTCCGTACGATTCGGGGCGCGCTGCCACACCGCTGGCAGCGCGCCCCGCGTTATTTCGTAGCCGCCTCTTTGCCGCCGTACTTTGGGCGAGACCCGCCCGCCGCGCCCGACCGATGCCCGACCCGACCCCGAACCTGTTCCCGCTGTCCGAGAAGGAGACGAAGAAGCGGAAGAAGAAGGCCGGCAAAGCCGCCACGCCGCTCATGCGGCAGTACTGGAAGATCAAGGACCGCCACCCCGGCGCGATCCTCCTCTTCCGCATGGGCGACTTCTACGAGACCTTCGATGAGGACGCCAAGATCGTCTCCGACGTCCTCGGCATCACGCTCACGAAGCGCTCCAACGGCGCGGCCGACGACGTGCCGCTCGCGGGCTTCCCGTACCACGCCCTCGACGCCCACCTCCCGAAGCTCGTGCAGGCCGGCTACCGCGTCGCCGTCTGCGAGCAGACCGAGGATCCGAAGTTCGCCAAGAAGATCGTCAAGCGCGACGTGGTGGAGGTCGTCACGCCGGGCGTGTCGTTCCGCGACGGGCTCCTCGTGCCGAAGCAGAGCCACTACCTCGCCGCCGCCGTGTGGGGGCGCGAGCGGAGCGAGAAAGGTTGGGTCGGCTTCGCATTCGTGGATGCGACGACGGGCGAGTTCTTCGTCACCGAGGTCCCCGAGGCACGATTCGAGGAACTGCTGCTGACGGTCGGGCCGGCGGAGCTGCTCGTGGACAAGCGGCAGAAGGACGAGGCGAAGCGGATTCGCGGGGCGCAGTGGGCGCTCACGCTGCAGGAGGACTGGGTGTTCGGGTACGACTTCGCCTACGAAACCCTCCTCCGCCACTTCCAGACGCACTCGCTCAAAGGCTACGGCGTCGAGGAACTGACCCTCGGGCTGATCGCGGCGGGCGCAGCGCTCTATTACTTGGGCGAGACGCAGAAGGGCCGCGTCCCGCACGTCCGCCGCATCCAGCGCTACCAGGCCGACGACTACATCGCGCTCGACCCGCAGACGAAGCGCAACCTCGAACTCGTCGCGTCGATGCAGGGCGGGCGCGAGGGCTCACTCATCCAGATCCTCGACCGGACGCTGACGCCGATGGGGGGGCGGATGCTGCGGCAGTGGCTCGTCCGCCCGCTCCGCTCCGTCGAGAAGATCCAGCAGCGGCTCGACGCGGTCGATGCCCTCTTCACCGGCGCGCGTCGCCGGGCCAATCTCCGCGACGAACTCAAGCACGTAGGCGACCTCGAACGGCTCGCGGCGAAGGTCTGCACCGGGCGGGCGACGCCGCGCGACCTCGTCACGCTCCGGCTCACGCTCCGGCAGATCCCGCTCCTCAAACAGCACCTCGCCGACGAATCGTGCGAGACGCTAGCGAAGGTCCGCGACGGGCTCACGCTCTGCACCGGCCTCGTCGAGAAAATCGGCGCGGCCCTCGTGGACGATCCGCCGGCGAAGATGGACGCGGGCGGCTACATCCGCAAAGGCTACTCCGAAGAGTTGGACGAGCTGCGCAGCATCGCGTCGTCGGGGAAAGAGACCCTCGCGCGGTTGCAGGCCGAGGAGAGCAAGCGGACGGGGATTCCGAGCCTGAAGGTCGGCTACAACAAGGTGTTCGGCTACTACCTCGAAATCACGAACGCGCACAAAGACAAGGTCCCCGACGACTACATCCGCAAGCAGACGCTCGTCAACGCCGAGCGCTACATCACGCCCGCGCTGAAGCAGTACGAGGAGAAGATTCTCACAGCCGAGGACCGGATGGTGGAGCTGGAGAGCCAGCTTTTCGCCGAGCTGCGGATGCACATCGCGGAGCAGGTGGAGCCGGTGCAGCGCAACGCTCGCTTCCTCGCGCTCCTCGACGTGTTCTGCGCGCTCGCCGAGGTCGCCGAGCAGCACGGCTACGTCCGGCCCGACGTGGACGACAGCGGCGTGCTCGACATCACCGACGGGCGGCACCCGGTCGTGGAACGGGCGCTCCCGGCGGGCGAGGCGTTCATCCCCAATTCCGTCCGGCTCGACGCGGCGGGCGAGCCCGGCGCACAGATCCTCATCATCACCGGGCCGAACATGGCGGGCAAGAGCGTCGTGCTCCGGCAGGTCGGCCTGATCGTGCTGCTGGCGCAGGTCGGCGCGTTCGTCCCGGCCGCGCGGGCGCGGATCGGCGTCGTGGACAAGATCTTTACGCGCGTCGGCGCATCGGACAACCTCGCGGCGGGGGAGAGCACGTTCCTCGTCGAGATGAACGAGACGGCGAGCATTCTCAACAACGCCACGCCGCGCTCGCTGATTCTGCTCGACGAGGTCGGGCGCGGGACGAGCACGTTCGACGGGCTCTCGATCGCGTGGGCCGTCGTGGAGTATCTGCACGAGAAGTCGGAGGTCGCCGCGCGGACGCTCTTCGCCACGCACTACCACGAGTTGAACGCGCTCGCCGACCGGCTCGGGCGCGTCCGCAACGCCCGCGTGCAGGTGCAGGAGCACGACGGCAAGGTCATCTTCCTCCGCACCCTCATCCCCGGCGGGGCGGACCACTCGTACGGCATTGAGGTGGCGCGGATGGCGGGGCTGCCCGAGGCGGTGATCCGCCGGGCGAAGGCCGTCCTCCATCACCTCGAAGCGCACAACGTCGCCGAGAGCCTGTCCCGCCCCAGCGGGAAGATCGCCCACGACGGTGACCTGCCCGACACGTCCGGCGACGGGGCGATGCCGGCGGGGAAGGCCGCGCACCCCGCGTCCGTCGCGCCGCCTGCGCCCGCCCTCCCTGCCGCCGCGGAGGTGGACCCCGTGCTGATCGAGATCATGGACCGGCTGGACGACTTCGACCCGGACCGGATGACGCCCATCGAGGCGCTGATGGCCCTCGCCGAACTGAAGCGGCTGAGCGAGCGGTAGGCTCGCGCGGGGCGGAGAAGGTTGGTAGCAGCACGTCTTCACGCCGAGGGGCCGCCGTGCGGCCACCCCTTTCCGCTCCACTTCTTCCCCTAGCCATGCCGCTCGCTCTCCTGCTCGCCGTGTCGCTGGCTCTCATCCACGTCCTCGCGGGGCGGCTCCGCTTCCTCTCCCGGGTGCCCCGCTCGGCATGGCTCTCGTGCGCAGGGGGGGCGAGCGTGGCGTACGTGTTCCTCCACCTGCTGCCGGAGCTGGCGGCGGGGCAGGAGGCCATCGCCGCGGCGGTCCCGCTTGCGTTCGTGGAGACGCACGTGTGGCTGGTGGCGCTCTTCGGGCTCGCCGTGTTCTACGGGCTGGAACGGGCGGCCGTCGACTCCCGCCGGGAGAACGCGGGTGGGAGCACCGGGCGCGGGGTGTTCTGGCTGCACACGGCGTCGTTCGGGCTCTACAACGTCCTCATCGGCTACCTCCTGCTCCACCGCGAGGAGAGCACACGGGGATCCCTGCTCCTCTTCGGTCTGGCAATGGGGCTCCACTTCTTCGTCAACGACTACGGCCTCCAAGAGCACCACAAGGAGCGGTACCGGCGCGTCGGGCGGTGGGTGCTGGCGGCGGCCGTGCTCGCCGGCTGGGGGCTCGGGGTGGGGGTGGCGGTGAGCGATGCGGCGGTGGCGGTGCTTCTGGCGTTCCTCGGCGGGGGCGTCGTGCTCAACGTGCTGAAGGAGGAACTGCCGGAGGAACGGGAAAGCCGGTTCTGGGCCTTCGCCCTCGGGGCAGCGGCCTACACCGCGCTCCTGCTGTCGGTGCAAGCCGCATAGGATGACGGTCCTCAGGCCACGCCTCGTCCCAGTGCTGAGAGGCCACGCAGCCGCCCGTACAAGATGACGTTCACCGCCACCAGCGGCCATTTCCTACACGGTCCGTGACGAGGGCCGTGGGCGGATACGGCCCTCCGCTACTGGTCGATCGGTTGGTGGCGTTGCTCGGCAATGCGCTCGATCTCAGCCGGGGTGCGGGGGAGCGCCTGTGTGGTTTCCAGCGACATCGCCCAGTACGGGAAGAGGCGTTCGTCACTCGGGGCGGTGTGGAGCAACTCGAGGTCGGTATGGCGGTCGTCGCGGGCGATCCGGTCGTAGGTGGCGCGGACGGTGCTCTCGGGGCCTTCGAGCCACTGCACGAACGCGCCGTTCCCCTCGAACGGGACGACGGCGGTTGGGGGGGGCGTGCTCTCGTCGGGCTCGGGGAGGGGCGCGGGCGGCCCGTAAAGGAGGAGGCCGGTGACGCCGATGCGGGTGTTGTGCCGCATCGACGACATGAGGAGGAGGAGGAGGTCGCGCTCGTCGAGCGGGCGGACGGCGCGGGAATGGTAGAGCAGGGTGTAGAGGTCTGACACGGGCGGCGAGGGCAGGTTCATCAGCAAAGTACGAAACGGGTGGCTAGGTTTTTTCGGAGACCCATTCGCCGGGAGGTGCGTGCGGTCGGTCGCGAGTTAGAGGAGCAGAAGAATAGGGGACGCGATCCGAACCGGTGGCTGTTCTTTGAGCGGGCGGACCCGGCGGGGTGGGATAGCGGTTCAAACGGTTCCTTCTCCCACCTCCCCGGCCATGCTCTTCAACTCCTGGGGCGACCTCGGGCGCGTCCTCCTCGTCGGCACGCTCGCCTACGCCGCGCTCGTCCTCATCCTCCGCATCTCCGGCAAGCGGACGCTCTCGAAGATGAACGCGTTCGACTTCGTCGTCACCGTCGCGCTCGGTTCGACGCTGGCCTCGACGATCCTCTCGGAAGGCACGTCGCTGGCGGAGGGCGTCCTCGCGCTTGCCCTCCTCATCGGGCTCCAGTTCGCCATCACGTGGTTGTCCGTGCGGTCGAGCGCGTTCCAGAGCCTCATCAAAGCGAAGCCGACGCTCGTCTACTACCGGGGCGGGTTTCTGGAGGACGCGATGACGGAGCAGCGCGTGACGACGGAGGAGGTCCGCTCGGCGGTCCGCAAGCAGGGCCTCTCGCAGATGGAGGCCGTCGAAGCCGTCGTGCTCGAGACCGACGGGACGTTCACGGTGCTGGAGGGGATGGAGGGCGACGAGCGGCACGACGCGCTCGCGAACGTGGCCGGGGCCGACGCGCTCGACAGCCTCGACGAGGGCGACACGCACGATCCGATCGCTCGCTAGAGGCGGAGCGCTTCCTCCCACCGGGCTCTCCCCGGAGTGAGGGGACGGGGTTCGAACCGTCGGCCGTCAGCGTCATGCGGGGTAGGCTCCGAAATGCCACAGAGGGGCTTACTATCTTCCGCCCTCTCCCGCGCCACTCCCCGCCTCGCATGGACCTCTTCTCGATCCTCGCCGCCCTCCTCACGCTCGCGGCCCTCTCCGCCTACGTCAACTACCGCTATGTCGGCCTCCCGACGACGATCGGGGTGATGCTGATCGCGCTCGTGGCGTCGCTGGCCGTCGTGGGGCTGCACGAACTGCGGATCGTGGACCTCGAAGCGCCCGTGCGCGCGCTCCTCGGCTCCATCGACTTCGACCGGGCGGTGCTCGAAGGGATGCTGAGCTTCCTCCTCTTCGCGGGCGCGCTCCACGTCAACCTCAACGACCTCGCCGAGGAGAAGGCGACGATTGCCGTGCTCGCGACCGTCGGCATCGCCCTCTCGACGCTCATCGTGGGCGGGCTGATGTACGTCGCCGCGGCGGCGCTCGGACTGGACCTCCCGATCCTCTACGCGCTCCTCTTCGGCGCGCTCATCTCGCCGACGGACCCGATTGCGGTGATGGGCCTGCTCAAGACGGTCGGCGTGTCGCGGCGGCTGGAGACGAAGATCGCGGGCGAGAGCCTGTTCAACGACGGCGTGGGCGTGGTGGTCTTCCTCATCCTGCTCGAACTCGCGACGGGCGACGAGGCGGTGACGGCGGGGCACGCGCTCGGGCTGTTCGTGCAGGAGGCCGGGGGCGGCCTCCTATTCGGGCTCCTCGCCGGCTTCCTCGCCTACCACCTCCTCAAGCGCGTCGACGATTACCACGTCGAGGTCCTCATCACGCTCGCGCTCGTGACGGGCGGCTACGCCCTCGCCCTCGCCCTCCACCTCTCGGCCCCCATCGCCATCGTCGTCGCGGGGCTGCTGATCGGGAACCAGGGGCGCGCGTTCGCGATGAGCGAGACGACGCGGAAGAACCTCGACACGTTCTGGGAGCTGATCGACGAGATCCTCAACGCCGTGCTGTTCCTGCTGATCGGGCTCGAGGTGCTCGTGATCGCCTTCACCGGGCCGATCCTCGCGCTCGCGCTCCTCGCCGTTCCCATTGCCCTCCTCGCGCGGACGGTCAGCGTGGGGCTCCCGCTCACGCTCCTCAACCCGTTCCAGCGCTATGAGCAGGGCGCGCGGCGCGTCCTCGTGTGGGCGGGG
This sequence comes from Rhodothermales bacterium, assembly GCA_038232935.1. Lineage (GTDB taxonomy): Bacteria > Bacteroidota > Rhodothermia > Rhodothermales > JANQRZ01 > JBBSMX01. The sequence goes on from JBBSMX010000052.1 coordinate 20,085, forward strand.
CTGCGGGGCGGGATCTCCGTGGCGCTCGTGCTCTCGCTGCCGCCCGGCCGGATCCGCGAGATCCTCCTCACGGCGACCTACGCCGTGGTGATCTTCTCGATTGTGGTGCAGGGGCTGACGGTGCCGCGCCTCATCCGCCGCGTGATCCCCGCCGCCAACCGGCCCGCGCCGGAGCCTGTGCACTGACTGCGTTCGTTCGCTAGGCGAGCATCTGGCCGAAGGCGATCTCTTAGGTGGCGGTACGCTTTAAAAAGGGGCAAGCCAGTTCTTTTCAAAAGAACGTGCTTAAAAGGGTCTAGATCGCGTTTTGAAAAGGATGCTGCGAGAGCTTTCGCACGAATGGATTCGGTTGTTTTCAATCCGTCGTATCCTCTTGGAGCAGGTCTAGAATGCGACCACGCCGGAGGTGCCAACGTGCGCCTCGTGTACGGCCGGTTGTGTAGGCGAGGTCACTCCGGCGCATCCACTGGAGCGTGCGTTTCAGCGCTCTGGTATCCCGCGTGCCTATGGCGGTAGCTAATTCGGACAGAGAAGCGCCCTTGGGATACTCGGCGAGTGCGCGGATAACGGGGAAGGTGAGCAGACCCTGCCCGCCTGTTGTTTCCAGCATACCGCTATAGACGTAAGGAGCGTCTCCACGCCCGCCCGGCTCGATCAGCCCCCGCTCGACGAGATGACGCGCCGCTTCAGGGGCGACTTGAGAGCGGGCGACGCCATGCCGGACAGCGTCGAGCGCGATTAATTCGTGCGTGGTCAGTTGGTCCCATGTCGCTTCGGGGAGGGTCCCGAGGCGCTCGATGATGTCGGGATCGTGGGGGCCGAAAAGCGTAACCCGGACCTCGCGACCATCGGGTTCGTCGAACGCTGGCAAGGACTGGCCCCGGCGGACGGCGGCCTGGATCATCAGGTCCACGCCGAGACCCGAGCGCTCAATTTGGCCGCAGGCATCGAGGGCTTCGGCGAGGGTGCGGTTGCGCCGGAGCCTGTGCGCTGACACCGTCCATAGCCTGCGAGCGTGGAGCGAATGTGTTCTCCAGATTTCCCCTCACCCTGTCCCTCTCCCCGGAGGGGCGAGGGGCGTGATTTGAAACCGTGTGGCAGGGGACAAGCGCGGTGAGGATGCCCTCGTGCTTTACGCCGCTTCGATGAACTCGACCGAGCGCGGGTCCGTCATGCGGTGGGAGGCGTCGAGGATCTCGATGCCGACGAGGTTGCCTTCGGCGTCGTAGTCCAGCACCACACCGGGCTTGTCTTCGTCGCTCTCGTAGACAGGTGCCTCGTTGAAATGCACGCGGAGTACATCTACCTCAGCGTCGTAGGTGATTTTCATGGCGTGCTCCAGTATTTCGTGATCTTCGTGGTGCGGTACACGGTCACGACGAGGGGCGGGGTTGTCTCCTCTGCTACTATCACCCGGACGAGAAAGAGGTTTCCCTCGAAGCGCACCCGCGACTGGTACACCTTCTTTCCCGCCTGCCCCTCGACGATCTGCTCCGGGGCTTCGAGCACGGATTCGAGCACCTCGGTCGGGATGGTTCGTTTCTGTAGCTCCTCCTGCGCGTGCTTAGAAAGGTGGTACGTCATGGGGTCTCACCGGCCTTCGCGCCTGCCTCCGGCAGCCCCAATTCCGGCAGGGCCTCGACGATGCGGACGGTCTCGACGGAGACGTGGGTGACGCGCCGGATGAGGGCCACGAGTTCGTCGTCGGCGAAGGCGGGGTTGGGGTCGTGGGTGATGCCAGAGCGGGTGTCGGTCTTGACGCGGAGCTGGTCCACGAGCCAGTCGAGGGCGGAGCGGTTGCCGAGCCGGTAGCGGTGGGCTTCCTCGGGGATGCCGGTGAGGGTGAGGGCGTCGTTGAGGCGGAGCGTGCCGGCGTCCGCGTCCAGCTTCATCTTCTCGACGCGGTAGCTGAGGGGGTGCGCCTCGTCGTGGACGATCTGGAGCGGGTATTCGTCGGCGGTTTCGTAGCCGACGTGGAGATCGGCGAGTTCACGGCCCGCTTCGGCGAAGGGCCAGAAGGTCGGGGCAAAGGGGAGGCGGGGGAGCGAGCGCTTGAGGTCGGCGGCGTAGCGTTCGCGGTACTGTGGGTGGTGGAGGACGGCGTAGGCGTAGTGGAACACGTCCCACTTGGTGATGCTGTCGTCGGCGTACTGCGTGCGGAACTGGCCGAGCGCCCAGTCGGTGAGGTTTTCCCTCCGGCTGCCGTCCTCGGCGTAGACGTAGAAAGGGAAACACTGCGAGCCGCCCTGTGGAAGTATGTCCGCAATTCGGTCGGTCATGAGTGCAAACATGGGCCATGCCGAGCCGACCTTAAGCCAGAGTATGCGGTTTTCGCTGTCCTGTGTCGGGAAGAACTGAGGCCACTGATACTGACGTTGGATGAGCATTGGGTCGAAATAGAGCCACTTCGGCACGTAAGGGCGGTACATCACCGGGCGGATGTTCTCCTCGCCGAAGTCGGCGAACACGCCTGATTGCAGGCTCCGCTTAAGGCTCGCGTCCCACTTGATCTTCGTGTCATCGTGGGTGACTGTGTTCTCAATGTTGACGCCCGTGCCGCCCTTGCGCTGCCACCTCACAACGGAAACGTTATACGTATCCACAAACTGCTCGACCCGCTCCACCAGACGCGCGCGATCAAAGTCGTAGACCCACACATCACGGCCCGACTTTAGACCGACGCCGTATTCGTCGAAGATCGTCGTCTCGTTCTCACCGTCGCTCGCTTTTTCCTCGGCGCTGGCGAAGGGGATAAAATCCTCCCACTCATCGTTGAGATCGCCGGTCAGCCAGACGTGGCGGGCGTTCGGCTCCAGCGTGCGCCACGCCAGCCCGTCGAGCGGAGACCCCCCGCCGTGCTCGGATCGCCCTTCGGGCTCAGCCTTCGCGCGGCTGTCCCCCTTCGAGGGGGGCAGCTTTTCGTGCCCTGAGCGGAGCGATGGCGCGGAAAGCGGGGGGTCCGCCTCGGCCGGACTCCTGCCCTCGGCGGCGGCACTCAGCCAGTCGTACTTCTGCTCCTTCCTCCACTTCGCACCCGCCTCGGCGTAGCGGATCACGGCGCGGCCGTCTTCCGAAGCACGCTTGCCGCCCGTCCGCACGAGAAACGTGATTGCCACGCCTACCTGAATGCCGAACACGTTGTGCGTGGTGCCCGAGAGCGTCGGGTCCTTGCGCACGTTCCCGCCGAGGCCGACGACGAAGACTTCGTCGAACTCGCCGCCGAGGTGCCGCCGCATCCCGTCGAACGCGAGACCGTCCAAAAACGAGTCGTTCGTCACGAACGCGACGATGCCCTCGTCGCCCACACGGTCGCTCGCCCAGCGGAACGCCTTCACGTAGGGATCGGAGAGCGCGTTCTTGTTCTGTGCGTTCGAGGCGGCGGCGTAGGTCTCGCTCACGCGCCGGTCCATGTGCGGGTACTTCCGGTTCTGGTTCGCGTCGTTGGCGTTGACCTGGTGCGCGTTGTAGGGCGGATTCCCGAGGATCACCTTGATCGGGCTCTGCCGCTGCCGCTGCGCCCGCTCCGAGTTCTCGGCGGCGAACATCCCGAGGCTCTTCCCCTCGATCATCTCGAACGTGTCCACGAGCACGATGCCGGGGAACGGCTCGTAGCGCCCGACCTTCTCGCGGTAGGCGTGCTCGATGTTCAGGCTCGCCACGTAGTAGGGCAGCAGCATCACCTCGTTCGCGTGCAACTCGTCGCGGTACTTCGCCGGGAGCGCGGGCGCGGGGATCTGCTCGATGGTGCGGACCAGAAAGTTGCCCGTCCCCACGAACGGGTCGAGGACGTGGACGCCCGGATCGGCGAGCTGCTGGCCGAAGTGTTGGTGCAGGAGCGCGTCCACGCTGCGGACCATGAAGTCCACGAGCGGCTGCGGCGTGTAGACGATGCCGTGCGTGTCGGCCACGCGGTCGGAGAAGCCCTGGAAGAACTGCTCGTAGACGGTGTTGAGGAAGTCCTGCTTGGCCGCCCAGTCGGTGATGCCGTCGGCCGTCTCCTCGATGGCGCGATAGAAGCGGTCGAGCCGCCCGAGGAAGTCCTCGCGGCTCATGTGCCGGGCCGTCAGCGCGTCGATCACCTTCTCGATCTCGACGGCAATCGCGTTGCGGCGGGCGAAGTCGCGGTTGTTGAACACCGTCCGCACGACGCGCTCGGTGAGCAGGTGCTGGATCAGCATCTCCTCGACGGCCTCCGGCGCGATGTTCGGATTCACCGCCTCGCGCACCGTCTCCACGAAGCCCTCGAACGTGCGGCGGAAGTCGGCGTCCTCTTTCCGCGCCTGCTCGATCTTGGCGAGGAGCCCGGCGGCGAGGTCGGGAATGGCCTCTTTGAACTCGGCGACGGCCTGCCGGAACTGCTCGATCTCCGGCTCCTGGTACCGGAAGAACACGTCGAGGAGTTCGACGAGGCGGCGCGGCTCCGAGAGGTCGGCGTCGAGGACGGGGCGCTTATCCTGATAGAGGACGGCGCGGCCGGGGGCCTGGAAGATCGTGTTCTGGAGGCTGTAGCCGCGCTCGATCTTCCGCTGGACCTCGCGGTCGAGGTCGTCGGCGGAGTCCTTCGCTTCCCAATAGCCGAGGGTGTAGCGGAAGTCGTCGCGGAGGGCACCGTCGTAGCGAACGGTTCGGCCGGTGGTGCCCTTCGTGGTGAACTCGGGCACGAGGGTCCACTCGCCCCCGGCCGCCGCTTGCAGCACGTCGTGAAACGCCGTCTTGACGGCCTGCTCGTGCGCCGCCCCAACGGCGGCGTAGCGCTTCAGCGCGGCGTAGTAGTCCTTGACGGGTTTCGAGTCGGGGGCGAGGGCAGGCATCGGCGGTCGGGATCGTAACGGGGGAGTCAGTATCCGCATCCGCCGCCACATCTGCAAGCCGGGCGCGAAGCGATGGCACGCAGTGGGAAGATCACCCCGGTCGTGGTGCTGCCCCGAAGGCCCCTCACCCTGTCCCTCTCCCCGGAGGGGCGAGGGGATGTGATCTGAAACCGAGTAGCATAGGACTTACGCAGTTGAGGAACTCCTCCCCCCGGGGAGGTGCCCCCGTAGGGGGCGGAGGGGGTTGGCCGAGCCCCGTAGACCCCCCCAGTCGCTGCGCGCCAGCCCCCCGAGGGGGGCAGGGGGCCAACTGCGTAAC
>JBBSMX010000053.1:0-24711 GCA_038232935.1 Rhodothermales bacterium
CCCGTCCAGCACGGTTGGCGCGGCGATGCGGAACGGCGGCTCAGCGGGTACGGGGACCTCGGCCACGGTCGCCGAGCCGGGCGCGTCCGGGCGCGCAGCCTCGATCCGGTAGACCCCACCGGGCTGCGGATGGAAGGGCGCGAAGAACACGGTGCCGACGGCACCGTTATCGAGCCGCACGAGCGAGTCCTGCCACACGAGCGTCTCGCCCGTCGCCCGCTCTGTCGAGGTCACGCGGGCATCGACGACGGGGTCCACCTCCAGCTCAGCAATCGGCTGCACGCGGACGAACTGCGTGTCCTGCCGCGCATCGAGAAACCCGTAGAGCGCGAACACCTGACCTGACTCCACGAGCGGGTCGAACACATCGCTGCACCCAGCGGCGAGCAGGATGGCGAACACGAGAAGCGAGGCAGCGGCAGGCTTCATGCGGCGAGGGGGATCAGCGGCATTCACTCGAACGCGACGCGGAGGCCGAGCGAGGGGATGAGCGGGAACTGGTCGATGCGGTCGGCGCGGAAGGCGTCGTAGTAGAAGAAGTTGGCGCGGTCGGTGGCGTTGATGACGCTGGCCTGGAGCGTGAGGAGGGCCGCGCGGAACGTGAAGTCTCGCTCCAGCGACACGTCGAGCCGGTAGTAGGCCGGCGTGAGGCCGCGGAACGGGGCACTCTCGGTGAGCACCGTCGGCGTGCCCGAGGCGGTGACGAACCCGCCGTCCGCCCCGACGGTGCCGAGGTCGTCGTAGACGCCGACGAGGCGGGTGAAGGGACGGCCGGAGGTGAGCTGCCAGCGCGCGGCCAGCCGGTACGGCCCGCGCCGGATCTCGCCGACGAGGTTGAGCCGGTGGCGCCGGTCGTGCGGCGGCCGGTAGTCCTCCTGCGCGTTGTGGTAGGTGGAGGCGGAGAGCCCGTAGCTCGCGAAGAGATAGAGCGGGGAGCTTCGCCACTCCGCCCGCAAGTCCAGTCCGTAGACCTCACCGTGGGAACGAACGAGCCCCCGGTCGCCGAGGAGCACCTGCATGTCGGCGAGCTGCTTGGCGTAGCCCTCGGCCCCGAGCATCAGCCCGGACACGGGCCGCGTCTCTACGCCGAGGATCGCGTGGAGCGCGCGCGGCGTCGGTGCGCCGGCCGGGATCGAGGCCCACGCCAGAAACACGTCGCCGATGTCGCGCTCGTTCGTGAGCCCGATGATCTCCTGCCGGTACACGCCGAAGGCGGCGCTGAGCGTGGTCGTCGGTGTCGCCGCCCACGAGGCGCGGAGGCGCGGCTCGAAGCCCACATTGCGTTGCTGGCTGGGGAACGTCTGGACCCGCAGCCCCGGCTCGATGCGGACGGAGCCCAGCCCGATGTCGGCTTCGGCGAAGAAGTGGCCCTCCGTGGTGTTCTCCTTCGTCGTCCGGCCAACGCGATCGAAGGTGTAGTCGAAGTTGAGCGTCTGCCCGCCGAAGCCGAAGCGGACCTCGGCGCGGTCGAGGAAATACGCCATCCCGAACGTGCCGCCGAAGCTCTTCACGTCGGCGTCGCGTGCTGGGGCGCGGTCCGGCTCGAAGGACGAGCGGTAGGCCGAGTAGTTGACCGTGATGTCGAGCGCGGCGGCGAGCGAGGTCGGCAGGTAAAAGAAGCGGGCCCCGGCGGCCTCGTTCGTCCAGTCAATCCGCGTGCGCAGCGGGTCGTCCGAGGCCGAGCCGCTGATGTCGCCGGAGTCGGTAGTGCGGAGGCCGGAGACGGTGACGAAGGACGCCGGCCCGGTGAAGAAGTGGATCTTGCCGAAGGCGTCGCCGAAGCGGTACGGCAGCGGCTCGCCGAGGAGCTCTTCGGCGACGCGCTCCACGACCGACTCCCGCACCGAAACCACGAACGACGCCTCGTCGCGGACGATCGGCCCCTCGACTCGGAGCGAGGTCAGAAACGGCGCGACGGAGGCCGCCCCGCCGAAGCGCTGCTTGTTGCCATTCCGCGTCTGCACGTCGATCACCGACGAGATCCGCCCGCCGTAGCGCGCGCCGAAGCCGCCGGCGTAGACATCGGCCCGCTGCACGATCTCGGCCGGGAACGCCGAGTAAAACCCGACGATGTGGAACGGCTGGAACAGCCGCATCCCGTCCACGAGCACGAGGTTCTGCGTCGGCGTCCCGCCGCGCACGTAGAGCTGCCCGCCCCGGTCGCCGACGGTGACGACGCCGGGCTGGACGGTGAGCACGCTCACGAGGTCGCCGCTGAGGTCGGGCGAGGGGATCACAACGAGGTCGGCCGGGCGGACGCGGATGAGCCCGGCCGGGGACGCCGTCGGCGCGGCCCCTTCGCTCTCCACGGTGACGGCCTCCAGCTCGGCCTCGTCCGGGCTGAGCGTGATCGCCAGCTCGATCCGGTCCCCGAAGGCGATGGCGAGGGTGTCGGTGTAGGGCTCGTACCCGAGAAACGTCGCGGCGAGGGCGTAGCGCCCCGGCAGCAGGCCTGTAAACGCGAAGCGGCCGTCGCGGTCCGTCGCCCGCCCGAACCGCCGCCCATCCTCGCTCTCGACGACCACGTTGACGCCGGCCAGTCCGTCCTCACTTTCCGCATCGGAGATGACGCCCACCAGCGTCGCCTGCTGGCCGAGTGCCGGCTTCGCCCAGAGCAGGGCGAGCCCACAGCACAGCACGAGCGCAGAGCAGAAGAGACGCATCGGGGCATGAGGGTCGGAAAGCGGCCCGCAAGATAGCACGGCAGTTTGCCTCCTCGGGGCTCTTTCGAGGGCACCTCCGTCTGCCCTATCAGGCACCCCTGCCCCTCTGTCTACTCACCGTGCGTCCGAGTCGGCGAGGCGGGCGAGGGCGTCGCCGGTGAGCCGCATCGTCGTCCACTCGTCCATCGCCTGCGCGCCGAGCCGTTTGTAGAACCCGATGGCGGGTGCGTTCCAGTCCAGCACGGCCCACTCCATCCGTACGCTGCCGCGCCGCACCGCCTCGGCCGCCACGGACCGCATGAGCGCGAGGCCGACCCCCTGCCCTCGCTGCTCGGGCCGCACGAAGAGGTCTTCGAGGTGCAGCCCCCAGTTGGTGTGGAACGTGGAGTAGATGGGGTAGAACAGTGCGAACCCGACCGCTTCCCCGCCGTCAGTCTCAGCGATGAAGCCGTCGAGGCGAGGACTCGCATCGGGTTGGAGGTGGGCGCGGAGCTGGTCTTCGCGGCAGCCGGCCTCGGCCTCCGCGAGGAGCTCCTCGTACGCGGCGAGTTCGAGGATGAGCGTCCGCAGCAGCGGGGCGTCCTCGGGCGCGGCGGAACGAATCATCATGTGGTGTCTTTTAAGCGGTGAGTTGTTGAAAAACGTTGAATTCTCCACGATCCACGGATTCGGCGTATGGTGGCGCTCCCTATCTCCCCTTCTCTCCCATCACTGGAGGCTCTCTCATGCTGTGGACCATCATCGTCATTCTCGTCATCCTGTGGCTGCTCGGTTTTCTCGGCGGCATTGGCGGTAGTCTCATCCACCTCCTGCTGGTCATCGCCCTGATCGTGCTGATCTTTAACCTGGTTTCGGGACGCAGAGCGGTGTAGTCTGACCGAACGATACGCCTACGCAGAACACCCTAAGGCGGCCTGGTTTCGGGTCGCCTTTTTTGCCGCGGTGTGCCGAGATACAGCGCTATTCTGGCAGGTAGCGGTCCAACGTGGCCCGCCACGTCGGCCCGTTCGTGCGCTCGAGGATAGCACGGCTGAGCCGCTCGCGCAACGGCGACCCTGCCGGCACGGCGAAGGCCCACGCCTGTGGCTCTGCTCGTGTCGCCGACACCTTCAGCATGTCCATCCCCCGTTCGCTGAGGGCGTGTTCTAGCACGGGCGTAGCGTCTACAAATACGTCGATGCTGTCGTGGTCGAGGGCCTCCAGTCCCGCCTCGACGGAGGCGAACGGCCGGGTGCGGATGCGCTCGGCGTCGAGGTACGAAGCGGCGATGGTGTGCTCGACGACGCCCACCGTCTTGCCGCGCACGTCGCCGGGGAGGGAGGCCGACGACGAGCCTCCGAGCCCGAGGGCCGAGACGAGCGCGGCGGTGAGCGCTGCCGTCACCCCCATCGAAATGAGCATCCACACGAGGGCGAGCGCCCGCCCCCCCGCCGTTTTCGGCGCTTTGTCCCCGTACCCAATGGTCGACATCGTGACGCCGGCCCAGTAGAACCCGTCCCAGAGGCCGTGGATGCCCTCCCGGAAATCGTCCTCGTTGTCGCTCCGCTCGACCCGCCACGCGATGAGCCCGACGAGGAGGAGCAGGACGGCGATGCCGAGCGCGATCTTCAGAAACGTCGGGGAGAGCATGCGCTTGACGACCGCCCAGACTCCGTCGCCACGCGGCTCGGCGATCCCGAGCGTGGCGGTGAAATAGGGCATGGTGAAGTCTACCCGCCGCTCGCCCTCCACCGTCGCCGTTGCCGTCAGTCCGAGGTCGGCGTGGCCTCCCGCGACGGCGTCGAGCAGCGACCTGTCGGCTACCTCTTCGAGGGCGGCTTCGAACCCCTCGGCCCGCCCGATCTCGCGCCACAGTTCGACGGCGATCCCGTCCCATGTCCCGTCCGCGTTTTTGATCGCAAACGGTGGGGCCTCTTCGACGGCAGCGACGATGCGGCCGGGGTTCGCGGGGACCGCCGCCGCCGTGTCAGCTAGGTTGAGCGGCGAGTGGCAGGGCGAGGCCGCAGAGGAGGAGGGCGGCAGGCAGGTGGTGCATAGAACGAGAGGGGCGGTTAGAGACAGGCTACCTCCTATACCGCCCAACCCGACCCGGCGTTCTCCCCCCTCCGCCTCACCTGCCGAAGCGGCGGCGGTAGTCCTCGAAGTCATCGTCAGGAGGACCAGCCGAGCGTGCGGATGTGGTTGAAGTTGACCGCGTCAATGCTGCTGCTTTGCAGATGAACGACGAGGTCCAGGTCCACGCTCAAAACCAATGCTTGGTCTTTCGCCATCTCCGCAATCGCAGCGTCCGTCAGCCCGAATACGCGGAACGCCGGAGTCTCAGCGATGACGGCCGACGCCACGAACTGCTCGTCCAGTTCCGTCAGCTTCGCCCCGAACGTCCCGTAGTAATCATACCGGATGCTGCCGGGTATCTGGTTCGACAGGCCGTTGACTTCCATCAGAACGTGCGGCGTCGTGACAATCCGCTCGAAGAACCCGATGATGCGCGCGAGCAGCCGGAAGTCTTCCAGCATAAACGTCTTCGTCCGTTTGAACGACTCGATCAGCCGCTCGTCGTGACTGCCGACGACGTAGAGCAGGAGGAGGTTGGAATCGAGGAGCAGCCCGCGCGTCCGGTAGCGCTCGAACAACTCGTTGAGATACTCAAGCACCTTCGAGCTGCCGGATCTTCATCGAGATCACTTTGCCCGTCTCGGCATCGATCTTGAACACCTTGTACTGCCGGCTCGTGTCATTGCTCAGCCACTGTCTCTCCTCCACACTCTCCCTGAAGCTGAGCGTGATCATCCAATACTGCTCGTCCTCGGCAAGCTCCACCTCTTCGAGCCTGAGGCTGTCCGGATCGGCAGAGGAATACAGGTCTGCAAAATATTCTGCCGCGACCCTGGCCGCCTCTTTGACATCAATCATGGTTCTGCCGGTTAGCGTCCGCTCAATATATCACCCGCCGAAGCGGCGGCGGTAGTCCTCGAAGTCGTCGTCGTCGTCGTCGAAGCGGCCGATGGAGCCGAGGACGGAGCCCATGATGTCGGCGTACTTCATCCGGGCGTCGACGCGGTCTTTGCCGACGAGCGACTGCTGGTGCAGCGCCTCGACGACGAACTCCATCGCGCTCGCGGTCTCGGCCGGACCCGCCGGGTTCGTCTGCTTCTTGACGATCTCGCCGAGTCCGTCCACCCGGTCGAGCGCCTTCGCGTAGGCGTCGAACGGCATCTCCGGCCCGAGGTCGAGCGTGTTGCCCTTCGAGAACCAGCCGAGGATGGTCTGGTAGGTCTGCCGGCCTTTCTCCTTGTCCGCCGGGTCGGGGAAATACCGCTTGAAAATGGTGCTGACGGCCTTCCCGATGAGCATCTGCGCGACGCTCTGCGCGCCTTCCTGCTCGCCCTCATACACGAGCTCGACCTTGCCCGTGATCGCCGGCTCGACGGCGGCGAGGTCGCTGATGCGGACCGTCGTCTCGGGCTCGCCCGCGAGGATGGCGCGGCGCTCGGCGGCCGAGATGAGGTCTTCGAGCCCCGCCCGCGTCAGCCGCGCCGAGACGCCGGACTTCTGGTCGATGTACTCGCTCTCCCGCGCCTCGAAGGCGATCTGCTCGACGATCTCGCGGAAGTAGTGCGGGATGTGCACGGACGGAATGCCGTCCACCTCGCCGCCGCGTTCCTGCCACGCCTCCTGCTTCGTGATTGCCACGCCGATCTCGACGGTCTTCGGGTAGTGCGTGATGATCTGGCTGTCGATGCGGTCCTTGAGCGGGGTGATGATGTTGCCGCGGTTCGTGTAGTCCTCGGGGTTCGCCGTGAAGACCACCGCGAGGTCGAGCGGGATGCGGACGTTGAACCCGCGGATCTGGATGTCCTGCTCCTCCATGATGTTGAGGAGGCCGACCTGGATGCGCGGCTGGAGGTCCGGCAGCTCGTTGATGGCGAAGATGCCGCGGTTCGTGCGCGGGATGATGCCGAAGTGGATCACCTCCTCGTCGGCGTAGGTCAGCTTCTGCGTCGCCGCCTTGATCGGGTCGATGTCGCCGATGAGGTCGGCGATGCTCGTGTCGGGCGTGGCGAGCTTCTCGCCGTAGCGGGCGTGCCGGTCGATCCACGCGACGGGCGTCTCGTCGCCGCGCTCGGCCACGAGGCTGCGGGCGAACTTCGAAACGGGCGCGAACGGGTCGTCGTGGATCTCGGAGCCCTCGACGATGGGCAGCCACTCGTCCATCAGGTTCGTGAGCAGACGGACGATCCGGCTCTTGGCCTGGCCGCGCAGGCCGAGCAGGATCATGTCGTGCCGGGCGAGGAGCGCGTTCTGAACCTGCGGGATGACACTGCGGTCGTAGCCGAGGACGCCGGGGAACACGTCCTCGCCGGCGCGGAGCTTCGCGATGAGGTTGGCGCGCAGCTCGTCCTTGACGGAGCGGGATCGGTAGCCGGATTCTTTGAGCGCGCCGAGCGTGAGGATATCGGGGGAGGAAGCCATACGGCGGGAGCTTTCAAGGCAGATTGAAAAGGTCCCCGTACCACGCGACGCACGCGGGGCTGTTCCTCTCCTCACCGCCGGATCGCAGTTTCACCGACACGCTTTCCGCCGCCTGCCTAGCGTCTGAGACGGGCCACAGATTCTCCACCCGGCGTCCAGCGGAGGAACGTCAGCCCCGATGCCGGATTCGTCGTCAGCACGATGAACTCGATCCCCCCTTCCACGCGGCGCGCGCTCAGATCCACGGCGTAGAAGTCGTTGTCGATCCGCGGGGTGGGTTGGAGGAGGCTGCGCTCCAGCAGCAGACGCGGCCCGTCCGGGCCGTCGTCGCGGCGGAAGACGTCGATGTGGACCCAGCCGGGGCGGGCGTTCAACACGAAGAGGCGATCACCGACGGCGGCGGCAGCGGGCGAGAGCAGGGGCGGCTCGTCCACGTCGCCGAGGGCGAAGAGCCGGCTCCGCTCGAGTTGTGGCGAGTCGAAGCCCGCGAGCACGAGCGTGTCGAGGACCGCGCCGGCGGGCGTGTCCGGCGTGAGCACGTCCACGACGGGTCGGTAGCCGGAGAGCGCGAGGACCGAGTCGCCCCACGCCCGGAGAAAGCCGAGGTGCCGCCAGTAGGGTCCGGCGAGGTCGTACCGGGCCTGTTCCTCGCCATCGAGGCTGAACCGATAGAGCTTCGCCCCGCCCTCTTCGGGAGCCGTTTTGTAGAGCAACCCGCGCTCGGTCAGCAGCGCGTTCCCGTTCCGCTCCTCCGGCACGTCCAGGCTTCCCACCACGCGGTCGCCGACGACGAGGTCCACGCGGTAGCTGCCCCGGTTCAGCACGGCGACGGTATCCCCCCGCGTCCCGGCGAGGACCGGGAAGCTGAACGGCTCCCACTGGAACGCACTTTCGTACGCGCCCTCCGCGCTGAAGGTGACGAGCGCCCCGCGCCGGGTTTCCGCGACGACGATCCGGCCGTCGGGCAGGAGGGCGAGGCTGGTCGGGTATTCGAGGATGGCCTCGGGCGGCGGGACGATCCGGCGCACGAACGCGAGCGTGTCCACGGGTACCGCGGCGGCGATCTCGCGCGAGATCGAGTCGGCGGGGAACAGCTCGCGGCTCAGCTTGCGCTGGTTCGAGGAGGGCAGGCAGCCGGCGAGCAGGGCGGCGGAAAGAAGGAAGAGGGGAAGAGGGGAAGAGGGGTCGTGGAGACGCAGCATGCTGCGTCTGACCGGGCGGCGTGGGCAGAGCATCGGGAACGGGTCGGAGGGTGGAAGAGTGGAGGATAGCGGATGGACGCGTGGGACAGCGAGCCCGCCTCCATTCTCAACCCTCTATTCTCCCTTTCCGCCCCTCACGGTGTCGCCGAGAGCACAAGGGCGACATCGCGCTCATCGCCGTCGCGCAACACGCGGAGTTGGACGGTCTCGCCGGGGCGGCGGCTGCGCAGGAGCGCGCTCGCCGTGGCGGAATCCGGCGTGCGCTGGCCGTCCACGGCGAGGATCACGTCGTACGGCTGGATGCCCGCGGCCTCGGCGGGCGAGCGCGGGTCCACGCTGATGACGAGAAGCCCCTCCTCCACGTCGAGGTCGAGCATCCGGGCTGCACGGGCGTTGAGCGCGCGCACGTTGAGGCCGGGCGGGGCGGGGCGGGCCACCTGCCCCGTCGTCCGAATCTCGTCCACGACCCGCCGGACGCGCCATGCGGGCGTGGCGAACCCGATGCCGACGGAGTCGCCTGTGCGCGAGAAGATGAACGTATTGACGCCGATCACCTCGCCGAGCGCGTTCACGAGCGGCCCGCCGGAATTGCCGCGGTTGATCGCCGCGTCGGTCTGGATCATATCGCGGTAGACATGGCCCTCCTGCGGCGCGAAGTCCCGCCCGATCGCGCTGATGACCCCGACCGTCACCGTCGGCTCGGCCGCTTCGAAGAGACCGAACGGGTTGCCCAGCGCGATGGCCCACTCGCCGACGTAGAGGTCTTCGGTCTCGGCGAAGGCGAGGTACGGGAGCGGCGCTTCGGGCTCCACCTTCACGAGGGCGAGATCGCTCTCGGGGTCCGTCCCGACGAGGCGGCCGGGAAGCTCGCGGCCGTCGGGGAAGCTGACGGTGATCTTCGTCGCGTTCCCGGCGACGTGGTCGTTCGTGACGATGTAGCCGTCCGGCGAGACTACGAACCCGCTCCCGACACCCTGCACCTGCTGCTGGCGTACCTGGCCCTGCCGCTGTCCGAAGAAGTACTCGTAGAACGGATCGCCCGCGAACGGATCGCGGACGCGCACCTGCCGCACTTCGATCACGTTGATCGACACGACGGCCGGGGCGACGTGCTCGACGGCGCGCGTGATCGCGGTCTGCCGCTGCGCGTAGATCTCGTCCACCCCCGACGCTGACGACGGGTCGACGCGCTGCGGCGGCGGCGACCCTTCGGGGATCTGCTGCGACTGCGCCGGCTGGCGGCAACCGGATCCGATGAGGACGAGGAGCGCGAGGAGCGTACTTTTGAGAAGAGAGACCCGAGTGGGCATAGCGATGGCTGTTGCAACAAGGAGGGCAGGCGGCACGTCCGCTGCTATACGGAAGCCCCTCTCATTCAGTTTCTCATCCCCTTCCCCTCTATGGATCGCCTCCCGTTCTCCCTGCCGGACGTCGGCATCCGCGAGGTCAAGGGCTTCGTGCACCTCGACGACGAGTTCCTCTCGATTGAGGTGTGGACGGCCATCCCCGGCCTCGCGCCGGACGACACGACGGTCATCAACGTAGCCCCGACGGCGCTGACGGAGATCCGCCTCAAGCCCGGCCTGATCCGCGACCGACTCCGCCTCATACCCGAGAAGGTCGAGCTCCTGCGCACCATGCCGGGCACCCATCGAACCGAGGTCGCACTCCGCATCGCACGCAAATACCGCGACGCGGCGCGGCGGCTCGCTGAAGAGATGCAGCACCGCATCACACAGCAGGAAATCGCCCGGTAGGCCGCCCCCTACCCGGCCCGCCGCGCTGTCCCGATGACGTGCGGGCGGACGATGGGCAGCGGCATCGCGGCGTCGAACTGCTCGATCCGCACGTCGGCGAAGCCGGCGGCTTCGATGAGGCGGCCCGTCTCGCGGTCCGGACGGCAGCCGTCGGCGAGCACGCCCCACAGCGGTTTGATGCCGCGCTGCACGCGGCGGAGGAACGAGCCTTCCGGCGCGGCGACGTGCTCGATGAAGACGAACCGGCCGCCGGGCTTCAGCACGCGCCGCACCTCGGCGAGCGCCGCTGCGATATCCTCGACCGAGCACAGCACGAGCGTCGAGACGACGGCGTCGGCGCTCGCGTCCGGCAGGTCGAGGCGTTCGGCAACGCCGCCGATCACGTCGGCATCGATCCCGAACCGGCTCACTTTCTTCCGGAGGCGAGCGTGGAAGTGGGCGTTCGGCTCGACGCCGATCCACCGGACGCCGGGACAGTAGTACGGGAGGTTTACGCCCGCGCCCGGCCCGATCTCCACGACCGTACCCGTCAGTTCGCCGAGCAGCCGCTCTTTCCGCGCCCCGTAGAGCTCCCGGTCGAACCGCTCGCCGTGCGAGAGCAGCCACGCGAACCACCGGGACCCGAGCCCGGTGCGGACCTCGGTACGGGGTTGTCTCGTATTATCTCTTCTCACGGAGCGACGTGCGTTCTGCCCATCTAGCGTGCCTCCGCTCTCCGCTCGCCTCTTCTCACCCATCCAACCCTCTACCTGTCATGGCTATCGCCAAAGTAATCGAGATCAGCTCCGAGTCCACCAAAGGCTTCGACGACGCCGCTGCGAACGCGATCAAAGAGGTCGCCAAAACCGTCAAGAACGTCAAGCACGTCTGGGTCAAGGATATGGAAATCCACGTCAAGGACGACGGCAGCTATCTCTACCGGACCGACTGCAAGGTGACGTTCATCGTCAAGGATTCCGATAAGCTGACCTGATCTCTCTCCGATGCTGTCCCACGCATCCCGGCGGCTCAGGCTACCGGGGTGCGTGTCGTTTCGAGCGGGGACGGGACGCGGCGGCGCTCCCACATCCACACCGCCGCCACGCCGAGCAGCACGAGCGTGACGAGGAGGAAGCGGGCGTAGAACACGTCCACGACGGGGCGCGGCCAGTGGGCGAATGTCCACTCCATCTGCGGCTGCGGCAGCTTCGGAATCATAAACACGAGCACGCTCGCCGCGGCGAGGGCGCGCGCCCACGTCCCCCGGTGCCTCGCTTCCAGCAGGACGAACAGGTAGAGCGGGAGCGCGAGGACGTACGTGTGTTCCCACCCGAGACCCGAGACGAGGGGCAGCACGGCGAGCACGGCCACGCCCACGACCTCGCGCTGCAACCGCCCGAGGAAGTACGCAGCGTAGAGCCCCCCGAGCAGCCCGAGCGTCGCCGCCACGTTGACTGCTTTCGTCAGCGGGTGGAGCGGGGTGTCGTGCGAGCGGAGGTAGTCTGAGACCGGCTGCCGGAGGTGTTCGAGCACGCCGGTGATCGACTGGTTGAGGGCGTCCATGTTCGTGATCTCGGACCAGAACGGGACGAGGTCGAAGAAGTACTGCCGGTATAGTTCGGCCGGCACGAACGGCAGCAGCACGAGCGGCACGCCGACGAGCCCGACGAGCAGCCCCGCGCTACCGGGCGCGATCCACTTCCGCCGGAGCCCGAGCAGGCCGAGCGCGAGCGGGTAGAGCTTGAGCCAGAACCCGAGGCTCAGCACGAGCGCCGCCGCGAACGGCCGGTCCTTCCGCAACAGGACGAGGAACAGCAGCCCCGTCAGCAGCACGGCGACGTTCGCCTGCGCGTATTTCATGTTCTGAAATACCGGTGCCGTCGCCATCCCGATGAGCAGGAGCGAGACCCGCATAGGCGTCGAGAGCCGCTCGCCGCGCCACGCCTCGTAGAGCCAGAGCGTGAGGCCGACGCACACGGCCGCCATCACGGCGATGCCCACGACGGCGAGCATGAATGCCGGGGGCATCGGGAGCGCCCGGAAAGGTAGGAACAGCAGCACGCTCGGCGGCGGGTACATGAACCCGTACGCATCCGGGTAGAGCGCGAGCGCGTCCTGCAAGAAGCGCCCGGCCGCCTCGTAGTAGTACGAGAAGTCCGCGACGGACGGCCGCACGCCCGCGAGCACGGGGACGTAGACGCGCGCCGTCAGCCACACCGACATCGCCGGCAGCAGCAGCACACTCAGCGCCGCGAGCAGGCCGATGAACGGGTAGCGTTTCCAGGTGTCGAGTAGCGCGCGCACGGATCGGACGGGAGGCATCATTCGGGGGGCCAAAGCTACGCACTCACCCGAGCGCTCGCCAGATCAGCCGCAGCGCCACGAGGGTAGCGAGGGCGGCGAACGCCCACCGAATCGCTTCGACGTTCACGCGTGCCGCCACCTTCACGCCCAGCCGCGCCGTCAGAATCGCCGGGGCCGCCAGCCAGATCGCGTGCCCGAAATCGACGTACCCGACGGCCGTGCCGGGCGTGCCGGCTCCGAGCCCGGTGAGCATGTAGATCGCCACGCCACTGAGCGAGACGAGCACGATCGTCGCCATCGAGGTGGCAGTGGCCTCTTTGAGCCGGAGACGCAGCACTTGGTTATAAACCGGGACGAGCACAATCCCGCCGCCCACGCCTGCCGCACTCGCGACGGCCCCCGCCGCCGCGCCGGCCGCGGCCAGCGCTGGGACCGGCACCTTCTCGTCCTCCTCGCGCATCGCAACGGGCTCCCCGTCCTCCATTCGCTCCTGCAGCATCCGCACGACAGCCACCAGCAGAATCACCGCCAGCACGAGCCCGAACACCCGCTTGTCGTACCACGGTTGCGTCGTCACGAGCACCGTCACAAGGGTGACGGACAGCGCCGCGAACAGGCCGGCGAGCCAGACGACGCGGCTCCGCACCATGCCCAGCTTCACCTGCGAGTACGTCCCCGACAGCGCGGTCACAAGCGTGCAGAACAGGCTGGACCCGGCCGTGAGCGGCACGATGAGCCCATCCGCGATCCCGAAGGCCTGGTAGAAAAAGAGCAGCACCGGCGCGAAGATGATCCCGCCGCCGACCCCGAGCAGCCCCGCCACGAACCCGCCGGCGAGCCCCGCCGCGCCGAGAATCAGAATGCTCACCAAGTCCATACGCTCAGGGAGAAGAGAAGCCACCGCTCATAAAACGACGTAGGGGCGCAGCGCGCTGCGCCCCTATGATGGGGAAACAAGATAAGCGACGGCGTCTACTCACCCGCCAGCACGCCACGGTACGCCGACGCATCGGCCAGTAAGGCCTTGGCGCGGTTGAACTGGAAGTCGTCACGGAACGAGGCTTCGATCTGCGCGCTCTCGCCGAGGTAGCGGGCGAGGATCTCGCGGCGGAGCCGCTCCTTCAGCCGGGGCGCGTGCCGCTCGAAGTCAAGCTCTTTCTCCTCGCCCAACTCGCCGCGCAGCGCCGCGATCTCGTCGGCGGTCTCGTCGTATCCCGCGCCGTCGAGGTCGTCGGCGAGGCCGTCGAGCGCCTGCTCGGCGCGGGTGCGGTAGGTGAAGTCCTCCGTGGCGAGCCAGTCGTGGAAGGCGCGGAGGTCGGCGTCACTGACGGTGAACGCGTCGCTCTGCGTCTCGTGCGTGGCGGCGTAGCGGTTGGCGAAGAGGAAGAACGCCGCCTGCCGCAGGAGCGCCGCCTCCAACTCGCTCATCTCCCCGAGACTCGCCTCCACGTCCGGCTCGATCCCCTTGCCGTCGAAGACGGGCCGGCCGCCGAGGGTCGTGTACGCCCGGCGGAGCGAGTCCGCCACCTCGACGGCCCGCCCACCCGCGGTGTCGCGGGAGTACTCGATGGCCTGGATGCACCGGCCGCTCGGGGTGTAATACTTCGCCGTCGTCATCTTGAGCGAGGTGTGGTACGGGAGGCCGCGGATGATCTGCACGAGCCCCTTCCCGAACGTCCGCTCCCCGACGACGATGCCGCGGTCGTGGTCCTGAATGGCCCCGGCGACGATCTCCGAGGCCGACGCGCTCCCGCCGTCCACGAGCACCACGAGCGGCACGTCCGGCGCAACGGGGGCCGACCGGCTCCGGTACACCCGCTCACTCTCGGGCTGCCGCCCGCGCGTCGAGACGATGACGGAGCCCTGCGGCAGGAACTGGCCGGAGATATCGACGGCCGCCTCCAGCAGGCCGCCGGGATTGCCGCGCAGGTCGAGCACGAGGCCGCGTAGGGTCCCCTCCTTCTGCAGCTTCAGCACGGCGTCGTGGACCTCGGTGCTGGCGTCGCGCGCGAACCGCTCCAGCTTGACGTACCCGAGCCCCTCGGCCGGCGCGCCGACGTAGCCGGCGTACGTCACGTTTTTGAGTTGGACCGTGGAGCGCGTCAGCCGGAAGTCTAGCGGCTCCATCTCGCCCTCGCGCTCCACGCGGATCTCGACCGTCGTGCCGGGGTCGCCGCGCAGGAGGTCGCGGATCTCGTCCGATTCGAGATCCTCGGTCGGGATGCCGGCGATGTTCGTGATGATGTCGCCGGTGCGGACGCCCTGCTCGAACGCGCTCGCCCCTTCGACGGGCTGGAGCACGACGGTCTTGCCGCCGCGCTGGCCGATGGTGAGGCCGACGCCGCCGTAGCGCCCGCGCGTGATGATGTCGATGTCCTCGTTGTCCGCCTCGTCGATGAAGACGGTGTACGGGTCGAGCGTCTGCAGCATCGCATCGATGCCCGTCCGCATGAGCTGCTCGGAGTCGAGGTCGTCGACGTAGCCGGTGGCGAGCTCCTCGTAGAGCTTGCCGAAGATGGTGAAGTTCTTCTTCAGCGCGAAGAAGTCGTCGTCGCGCGGCATGAAGGACCCGGCCAGCAGGCCCAGCGCGAGGGCGACGACGAAGACGGGGGCGGCGATGCGGAGCGGGCGGTTCATGCGGGACCTCGGCGTTTGGTTCGGCGGCACATGGGGCTCAACGCGGCGGGAGCGGATATCCTTGCACACGAAACGACATCGGCGGTCAGGGGGCAAGGCGTTTCTGCGCCTCCGCCTCTTCCGCTTCCTCCTCGCGGCGGCGCTTCGCCTCCTCCTTCAACCGCTGCCGCTCCACGATCGCGGTGATCCAGATCGAGCACTCGTAGAGCCCGAGGAGCGGGACCGCCATGATGATCTGGCTCATCGGGTCCGGCGGGGTGAAGAACGCCGCGATGATGAGGATGATGATGAGGGCGTACTTCCGTGCCATCCGGAGCTTCGCCGCCGTCACGATCCCGAGCTTGGCGAGGAAAAAGACCACGACGGGCATCTCGAAGAGCGCGCCCGCTCCGAACGTCCACATCAACACCATCGAGAAGTACTTCGTGATGTCGAACTCGTTGAGGATCTGGTCGGAAATCCGGAAGTTCGCGAAGAACTGGAGCGAGAGCGGCGTCAGGATGAGGTAGCCGAACGCGATGCCGAGCACGAAGAAGAACGTGGCGAAGACGGCGATGAAGCGCAAGCCCTTCTTCTCGTGCGCGTAGAGGCCCGGCTCGACGAACGCCCACACCTGATAGAGCACCGCGGGGGTCGCGAGGATGAGCCCGACGGCCAGCACGGTCCCGAAGTAGGCGAAGAACTGCCCGGTGATGGTGCGGTTTTGTAGCACCAGCTCGGTCGCGTTAACGCCGAAGAAACGGTACATAAAGAAGTCTACCCGCGTCGGCGCCATCAGCAGCTTGTCGATCACCCAGTCGGCAAAGAACAGGCAGAGGATGGACGTGACGACGACGGCACCGAGCGCTTTGAAGATCCGCCAACGCATCTCCTCGAGGTGATCGAGGAAGCCCATCTCGGCGGCGAGACTATCCGAGGGTGCCGCGGGCGCGCCGTCGCCCGAAGGAGCGCCCGCTTTGCGCGTCCACGGGCGGCGCGTCAGCTTGGATTTGAGATCGAGCAACGGAGTCTACCGTAAATCATAAGGTGCCTCTCATACGATGCGAGGGGCCGAAGATGATCCGCCCGCGTCGTGCCGGCCACTCGGCCGAGGCGAAGTTCGCCTACGACGAAGGCCACGCCGCGATGCAGACGTGGCCCATCGAAATTTTCTTCCGGTCCTTCAACATGTCTTCCCTTCCTTCAACGGCGCGCATCGCCGGAGGAGGCCGCGGCGCGGGCGCTCTCGCGGAGGTTCAGCTCCAGCAGACTCTCCACCCACAGCCCCTCGCCTTCGAGCCGGCTCTTGCCCCCGCTCCACGTAAAGTTGAAGAGCGTCATCACGCCCGGCACCTCGAACCCGTCGCTGCGCAGGAGCGCAATCGCTCGGGCCGCGCTGCGACCACTGTTGAGGATGTCGTCTACGAGCACGACGGGCTCGCTCCGGTCGAGCGGCCCCTCGACGAGGCGGCGACGGCCATATGCCTTCCGGCGCTCGCGGATGAAACCGCCCTTGAACTTCGGCTGCCCGTCGTCCGTGCCCGCGCCGAGCACGGAGCACACGATGGGAAACGACCCGTACCCGAACCCTGCCACCTGATACACCGAGCGCGAGCGCAGCCTCTCGGCTAGCACCTCGCCGATCTCGTCGAAGATCTCCCCCTCCAGCATCGGGATGCGCGTATCGAGCAGCCAGCCGATGGGCTGCCCGCGCGGGTCGGTAATCGGCTCCTGATCGCGCCGGACGAGGGCGCGCTGGTAGAGCTGATGCCCCAGCCGCGCGAGGGCCGACTCCGGAACCGAGCTGAAATCGTTTGCCATGGGGAGAGGAAAGCGCCGGGCCGAGCCGGAATCACAGGGTCTGGAATCTACGAACGTGGGGCGCTCACAAAAAACCGTAGCTCCCGATATTCGTTCCGACACGGGAATGATACGTGAACGCGGAGGGTGGAGCCGGTGTCTATCCTCGGCCTCGCGCATCAACATTCACGCCAGCACGCTGTTGTCGTAGAGCGGGAACCGCTCACTCATTACGAACACCTCGCGGCGGACCATCTCGCGCGTCCCCTCGCTCTTCGGCTTCGAGAGCACCCGGTCGATGAGGCCGACGACGTCGCGGACGGCGTCCGGCCCGAGCCCGCGCGTCGTCACCGCCGGCGTGCCGACCCGGATGCCGCTCGTGACGAACGGGCTCTCGGGGTCGAACGGAACCATGTTCTTGTTGACCGTGATGTCGGCCTCGCCGAGGAGCGTCTCGGCTTCCTTGCCGGTGAGCCCCTTGCTCTGCAGGTCGATCAGCAGGAGGTGGTTGTCGGTGCCACCGCTGACGACGTCGTACCCGTGCTCGACGAACGCCTCGGCCATCGCCGCCGCGTTCTCGATCACCCGGCGGCCGTAGTCGGCGAAGGCCGGTTCGAGCGCCTCGCCGAAGGCGACCGCCTTTGCGGCGATCACGTGCATGAGCGGCCCGCCGATCACGCCGGGGAACACGGCCGAGTCGAGCAGCTCGCTCATCATCTTCGGCTTGCCGCTCTTCCACGTCTTCCCGAACGGGTTCTCCGTGTCGGTGCCGATGAGGAGCATCCCGCCGCGCGGGCCGCGCAGCGTCTTGTGCGTCGTCGTCGAGACGATGTGGGCGTGGGGGAGCGGGTCGTTCAACAAGTCCACGGCGATGAGGCCAGCGGTGTGGGCCATGTCCACCCACAGGAGCGCGCCCACCTCGTCGGCGATGGCACGGAACGCCTCGTAGTCGAAGTCGCGGCTGTAGGCGCTCGCCCCGACGGAGATCATCTTCGGCTGGACCTCGCGCGCTTTCGCCCGCACCTTCTCCATGTCGATCCGCCCCGCGAGGTCGCCGTCGGGCTCGACGCCGTAGAAGTGCGCGTCGTAGAGGATGCCGGAGAAGTTGACGGGCGAGCCGTGGGTGAGGTGGCCGCCGTGGGCGAGGTCGAGGCCGAGGAGGCGGTCGCCGGGCTCCATCACGGCGAGGTAGATGGCGTGGTTGGCCGTCGCGCCGGAGTGCGGCTGCACATTGACCCACGCTGCCCCGAACAGCTTTTTGGCTCGCTCCTGCGCGAGGACTTCGGCCTGGTCCACGAACTCGCAGCCGCCGTAGTACCGCTTGCCCGGCCGTCCCTCGGCATACTTGTTCGTGAGCGGCGTGCCCATCGCCTGCAGCACGGCTTTCGAGACGAAGTTCTCGGACGCGATCAGCTCGAGGCCATCGTTCTGCCGGTCGATCTCGCGCTGGATGACGGAGTAGACATCGGGGTCCTGTGTACGAAGGTCTTCCATGAGTCGGGAGTCAGGGGTCGAGAGTCGGGGGTGTGAAACGCGGTTCTGTAGGGGCGAAGCGTGCTTCGTCCACTGGCGCTTGGGGCGGCGTCACTCAAGGCTATCGGGGCGCTTAATCTCGAAGAAGAGGGTGGCGATGCCGAGGAACTTCCAGTCCTCTTCCTCGCGGGCGCGCCCGTCGAGATCCAAGGTATACACGCTCGCGACGAGGTAGTTATCGCGGTCGGCGAAGCGGCGGACGAGCCGGCCGGCGGCCATTCCGCCGAGTTCGCCGAGCAGGCCGCCGGCGGGAGTGTTCCGCGCCACGTCTGCGATCTCGTCGGCGACGTTGTCTTCGGCGAACTCGGCGAACTCGTCCGGACCAGGGTTGGTGACAGCGAGCACGACGATGAGGGCGAGCAGCAGCAACAGGCGCATCTGGGAAAGGGTAAAGGGTGAGGGGTGAAGGGTAAAGAAAGGGACGGAGGAACGGCCACCGAGATCGGCTCAGCCTCCTTTTACCCTTTTCACTTTACCCTTCACCCTTTCTACTGCGTCATCGCGTAGACGAGCAGGTTCGTTCCCATCCGGAGGGCCGCCTGCCGTTTCTCCGCTGGATCGTGGTGCACGTGCTCCGGCTCCCACCCGTCGCCGATGTCGCTCTCGTACGAATAGAACACGACGAGCCGCCCCTCGTGGAACAGCCCGAATCCCTGCGCGGGCTTCCCGTCGTGCTCGTGGATCTTGGGCAGCCCGTTGGGGAACTGGAAGTGCGCGTGGTAGATCGGGTGGTCGAACGGGACGGGGACGAACTCCTGCTCGGGGAAGACCTTCTTCATCTCCTGCCGGATCGTCTGGTCCAGCCCGTAGTCGTCGTTGATGTGGAGGAAGCCGCCGCCGATGAGGTAGCGGCGAAGCCGCTCAACCTCGCGGTCGGTGAAGCGGACGGTGCCGTGGCCGTTGAGGTAGAGGTACGGATACTGGAACAGCTTGTCGCTGGTCAACTCGACGATATCCTCTTTCGGAGCCACGTCCAGCAGGGTGTTCTCCCGCACGAAGGCGAGCAGGTTCGGGAGCGATTCCTCGCCGCTGTACCAGTCGCCGCCGCCGCCGTACTTCACGCGCGCGACCGTGATGTCGTGACGGTCGGACTGCGCGGGCGCTTCGCTTGCGAGCGCAACGAGGAGCAGCAGGCAGAGCACACGCTTCATAGGTAGGGCTAGAGTGATGCGGACGAGAGCGGGGTTCAACGGGCAGGACGGTCGCAGGTTTTCGTCCTGATCTCCGAACGCGAGATGCCCGCCGCGTGGTGTGTAGCACGCATTTTTTCCACCGTGTGGAGAACGGTGTGGACAAGGGTGGACGCTTCGGGGACAACGTCGGCGCCGCGATGACCTGTAGAAACCCCGTCGCTGTCAAGCCCGATCGGTCCACGGGTTATCCAGCCTCCGTCCACAGTCCCTGGGGTGTGGATGAGAAGTGGATAGGGGATTCCCTCACTTGTGGACGAGCGTGTACAAGTGGACAAGCGACTCGGATCGCTGCTCACTGCCTCTGTCGCAGCGTGATGGGGCAGTAGCGTTGTGGATAGAATCGAGGATAACCCCCCTCTTTATGCACGCCTTTCCACACGTCTGCCCCCGGCTCGCTTTTCCACATGTCCACAGGCCCTACTACTAAAACAACTACTCTATTAAATACTTTATATAATTAGGTCGTGTGGATTACCGGAGAGGTACTCTTTATACCGGCGTATATCAATCCGATCAGGTACGCCTCTCCTGCTTGCGGCGTACCTTTAGCGCGGCCTCCCCTTCTGCCGGACTCCTTATGCTCAAACGTATTCTCGTCGCGCTCGACTATGACGCCGACACCTCCGTCGCTACCCGCTATGCGGTGGAGATCGCCCAACGCTCCGGTGCTGAAGTGACGGGGCTCGCCATCGTGGACACCAAAGGCATCAAAGCTGAAGCCACCGGGGCCGGGATCGGCGCGATGTACTTCGCGGAGAAGCTCCAGCACAAGCTTTCGGACGAGGCCCGCGCCCAGGCCCGCCACCTCCTTCGCGGGTTCGCCGACGAACTCGACGGCGCAGGTGTTCTCCACGGAAACGATCACGTCGAGGAAGGCGTCCCCTTCGAGCGGATCGTGGAGGACATGAAGTACCACGACTTGCTCATCGCCGGCCACGAGTCGCACTTCTTCTACCCGAACCGCGACAAGCGAACGCGGACGATGGACGAGGTCGTGGAGCAGGGGGCCGCGGCGACGCTCGTCGTGGAAGCGACGTACCGCCCCATCCGCCGCGTGCTCGTCGCCTACGACCGGAGCGTCAGTGCCGCACGCGCCATGCAGAAGTTCGCCGAACTCGACCCGTTCGACGCCGAGCACATCGAGATCGAGATCGTCAACATTCGGGCCGATGGGGACCAAGCCAGAGCCGAGTCAGAGTTGATGCTGAGCCTCGCCACATCCTACCTCGAGGCCCACGGCTTCGCCTCGGTGAAAGCCACGAGCCTGCCCGGCGGTAGCCCCAAAGACCGCCTGCTCGAACACGCCAGCGCCACCCATGCCGACCTCATCGTGGCGGGAGCTCACTCGCGGTCCGGCTTGAAAGCGTTCTTCGTCGGTTCGACCGCCAGCGGGCTGATCGATGCCGCCACCATCCCACTGTTCCTCTACCACTGACGTGGCCTCCGGCGAGGCCTCTACGTCACCGCCAGTCCACTCGTTCGACTCGACAGCCGTCGGAACGCAGCCAGAGGGCTCCTTCGGACCACGTTTGCAGCACGGTCGCGCCGGCGTGCTCCCACCGGTCCAGTACCTCGGCGTTGGGGAGCCCGTAGACGTTGCGTCGGGCAACGGAGACGACAGCCAGCGGTGCGGCTCCGCCCGTGACGCGCTCGACAAACGGGAGCGTGCTGCTCGTCCGGCTGCCGTGGTGCCCGACCTTCACCACGTCGCTCCGCAGCAGGTCGTCGTAGCGGGCGACGAGATAGGCTTCTGCGTCGGCCTCCGCGTCGCCGGTGAGCAGGAACGACGTGTCGCCGAAGGTCACGCGGAGGACGACGGAGCCGTGGTTGGCCTCGTCCTCCGGCGACGGGGTGGCCGCCGGCCCTAAAATCTGGACGCGAACGGTGGGGTCGAGCGCGAGCGTATCGCCCGAGACGACGGCGTGGCTGCGGACACCGTGCGTCTCCATCAGTGCGCGTGTCTCGGCATAGAGCGCGGAAGAATAGTTATGCCCACTGTGGACAACCTGTGTAGTGGGAATCTCGCGCAGGAGTGCAGGAAGACCGCCGAGGTGATCCGCGTGCGGATGGCTGATCACGACGGCGTCGAGCCGGTCGATGCCGGCGGCGCGGAGGTGCGGGAGGATCGTCCGCTCGCCTGCGTCGGTGTAGGGGTCCCGGAGGCCGGCGTCGACGAGCACGTGGCGGCCGTTCGGGAGGCTCAGGAGCGCAGCATCGCCCTGCCCGACGTCGAAGAACAGCACGTCGAGCGCAGGACGCGAAGCGCCATTCCACACGGGCTGCCATACGCCGACGGCCGCGAGTGCTCCGGCGGCGGCGACCAACCGCCAGCGATGCCGGGGGCGCGGCCACAGCGCGAGCGCCGATAAAGCCGCCACCATCGACGCGACAAAGCACCCGCTGCGGACGAACCCGCCGACGCTCGTCCACGCCAGCCACTCGGCTCCGGTCCGGCTTATCCACAGGAGCGACGCTGCTCCGAACCCGGCCGCCGCGCCGGCGAGATCGGCAACACCCCCGAACGGGGCGAGCACCACGGCGACGAGCCCGCCACCGAGCGTGAGCATCGTCGCCGGAATAGCGACGAGGTTCAGCGCGAGTCCGGCCAGCGGAACCCGCCCGAAGTGGACGAGCAGCACGGGCATCGTCCCGAGCGTCGCCGCGAGCGAAACGAGCGTCATGTTGATCGCCCATTTGCGAACCTTTCCCGCCGTCCACGCTGTCGGTATCCACCCTTCGAACACCGGCACGAGCGTCACGATGGCCCCGACGGCTGCGAACGAGAGCTGAAACCCCACGTCGAAGAGGAAGGTCGGGCGGACGAGCAGCAGCACACACGCGGCCACGCCGAGCGCGTTGAGCGTGTTCGGCACCCGCTCCGTCGCCGTGCCGACGATCAGCAGCGCCGCCATGATGAGCGCGCGCACGGCCGATGGCGGCGCGCCGGTCGTGACGACGTAGAGGCCGAGGAGCACGAGCGTCGCGGTCGCCCGCACGACCTCGACCCGCCGCCACGGCCACCCGAGCCGGTTCAGCACTGGCTTGAGGAAGGCGTAGAGCGCCATCCCGACGAGGAGAACGTGGAGCCCGGAGATCGCGAGCAGGTGCATGAGTCCCGTGACGGCGAACGTATCCCGCGTCTCCCGATCGATTTCGCTGCGGTCGGCGAGGAGGAGGGCGGAGAGGACGGCGCGGGGTTCGTCGGTGCGGATGTGGGCAGCGAGTACGCGGCGGACGTGATCGCGGACGGCGTTCGCGACGCGGTCCATCGGCCCCGTTTCGGTGCCGAGCACGACGAGCGCCGTGCTGTCGTAGCCGGTGAGCGTAGCCCACGTGCCGCGTCGTGCGAGGTAGGCACCGTAGTCGAAGTCGGCGGGGTTCCGGCGGGGCGCGAGGGGACGCAGCGTGCCCGCGACCTCGACGCGGTATCCGGCACGGAGGCGGGAGTAGTCGATGCGGGGCTCGCTGGCGTCGCGTGGCTGCCAGAGGGCGACCTGCACCCGGCCCCAGACGGGACGGAAGACTCCGACCGGAGCGGCCGAGTCGGCAGCAAGAGTGAACCGAACGCCCCGCTCGGTTTCGACGGGATGATCGGCGACGGTGCCGGTGAGCACGACGGGAAACTCGGCGCGGGCGGCGAGGTGGGCCACGTGATCGGCCGGGAGCTGACGCCATTCCGCCATGCGTACCCCACCGACGGCCGTCAGCAGCACGCCGAGACCGAGCGTCGCTGCGAGTCCGCCGAGGGAAACGAGCCGGCCCCGTGCCCACAGCATCCCGACGACGGTTATGACCGTCGCTGTCGCCGCCACGCCGACCCACGCCCAGAATCCGACGGCCGGGGTGAGGTGCGTTGTGAGGGTGCCGGCGGCGAAACAGCCCGCCACGAGGAGGGCGGGCCGGGAGGTCCAGCGGATCGGATGGTCGGGGCGAAGGGGGGAAGGCATAGGTGAAGAGAAAGAAGCGTGCGCCCCTGCTAGACACCGCGATGGGCTCGCTCGTAACTGTGAGCGCGCATGTGTAGCTTGAACGAATTGAGATTCGCTGACGGCACCAGCCGGAGAACGCGTCGTAGCATCTTCCCTTTGCCCTCCTCCCTTCGTTCTTTCTCCCATGAGCAGTCGCCGCGAAGTACGAGCCCGTGTCATGCAGGCGCTTTACGCCCGCGAGCTGAGTGGGGATGAGGTGGGGCACATCGTCCAGCACCTCCTCCAGCCACACTGCGAAGGACCCGCACTCCGTTTCGCCGAGCGTCTCTTCCTCACGACCCTCGACCACGCAGACGAGGCCGACGCCCTCATCGAGGCACACGCGAAGAATTGGGGGCTCGGCCGCATCGCCACCATCGACCGGGTCACGCTGCGCCAGGCTATTACGGAACTGCTTTATTTCGAGGATATTCCGCCGAAGGTCTCCATCAACGAGGCCATCGAGATCGCCAAGGAGTTCAGCACGGAGCAGAGCGGGACGTTTTTGAACGGGATCCTCGACGCGGTTCTCACCACGCTCAAGGCGGAGGGGCGGCTGCGGAAGGCCGGCCGCGGCCTCGTGGACATCACGCCGCCGGTCGCCTCGGGCCACCCGTTGCCTGAGTAGGCACATCCTTTGCGTTTCCGCCCGCTTCGTCCTCACGCTGCGCTTGCATGAGTCTCCTTGCCATCGGTGATATCCACGGCTGTGTCCGCACGCTCGACGCCCTGCTGGAGCGGCTCGCGCCTACAGCGTCCGACCACCTCATCTTCGTCGGCGACTACACGGACCGGGGGCCGGACTCGAAGGCGGTCATCGACCGGCTGATCGCGATGGAGGCGGCGAGCACCGCTGAGACCGGGCCGCGCTGCTCGTTCCTGCGCGGCAACCACGACCAGATGATGCTGGACTTCATCGACCGGGGCGAGATGCAGCTGTGGCAGATCAACGGCGGGCTCGAAACCCTCGCGAGCTACGAGAACGGGGAGCACGTCATCCCCGCATCCCACCACGCGTTCCTGATGCGGACGCGGCTCTACCTCGATACGCCCGACTTCTGCTTCGTCCACGCCGGGCTCAAGCCGTACTACTCGGTCGCGTACAACCTCCAGCACGAGACGTCCGAGACGTTCCTCTGGACGCGCGAGCACCTCGCCGTGCGCGAGCGTGACTGGGAGAAGCCCGTCGTCTGCGGCCACACCCCGCAGCCGAACCCGGTCAG
>JBBSMX010000054.1:0-24577 GCA_038232935.1 Rhodothermales bacterium
CGCGGCGGAGGGGAGGAGCGGGGCGATGGCGTCCCACTGGGCATCGGCGAGTTCGTAGCGTCGCATGGGCGGCGTGGAAGGAGGACGCCGAAGGTCGCACCGCTCAGGGTTTCCGTACAAGCCCTAGAGGAAGCTCAGCATCGGCTTCCCGAACTGATCGAGGAAGCCGCCCGCGGCGAGGAGGTCGTGATCTCGCGCGGTGACGGGGCCGACTTCCGCCTCGTCCCTGTGCCCGCGCCGGAGCGCCGCCCACGCCGGTTTGGCAGCGCGCGGGGCCTCATTCATATGGCCGATGACTTCGACGAGCCACTCGACGACTTCGCGCCGTACTTCTGATGCGGCTGCTCCTCGATACCCACGCGCTCCTCTGGTTCCTGGCCGGGGAGAGCCGGCTGAGCCCGCACGCGCGTCGCGTCATCGCCGACCCCGACAACGAGGTGCTCGTGAGCATCGGGAGTCTCTGGGAGATCACGATCAAGGCGAGCATCGGGAAGCTCACGCTAGAGAAGCCGTTCGAGCAGTTGATCCCCTCGCAATTGGAGGCGGAACGGATTGAGGTGCTGCCCATCGAAATGCACCACCTCGCGACGCTCCGCGGACTTCTGTTCCACCACCGTGACCCTTTCGACCGACTCATCATCGTGCAGGCAATAGCGGAAGGGACGTCTGTCGTATCTCGCGACGCCGCGTTCTCGGAGTACGGCGTAAGGGTTCTCTGGGAAAGCACACCGTGATTAGAACGGCGCGGCGCTGGCGGCTTCGTCGCGCTCCTCGGCGGCCTCGCCGATGATCCGGCGCAGGAGTGCGGGCCAGTTCGCGAAGTCGGTCTCGTAGTTGACGCCGGCCCCGTAGGCCCCGTAGGGCGTCGCGCTGAGCCCGCTGCCGAGCAGCACGTCGCCCTCGCGCCGGTAGAACACCTCCAGCGACACCGACGGGGTGAGCCGGACCTCGACGGCGACTTCGCCCTGTAGCTCCTCGCTCACAGGCCGGTCCTGCAACCGCTGGTAGATCCCCTCGCCCCGGATGATGAGCCGTTCGTCGAGCAGCCGGAGCGCGACGCCGTACGTCAGGTCGAAGTCTTCAGGGGCCGCGCCCTGCTGCACGCCGAAGAGCACGTCCACGTTCTGCGAGCCGAGCGCGTCGTTGAGGAAGAGGTTGAGGCGGGAGGAGACGAGCTGGGAGAGCGAGGTGAAAAACAGCTCGTCGGCGGCGTCGCGGATCGTCTGCTGGTTCTCGGAGGGGGCGAGGAGGAACGAGTTGGTGAGCAGCACGCTCGTGGCGTACTGGGCCTGGCGGTCGGACTGGTTGAGCTGGCGGCGGAGGGCCTCGGCCCCGGCGACGGTCCGGTTCGTCTCGTCGAGGGCGAGCGAGAGGTCCACGAGCGGGCTCGTGACACGCCCCGTGACGTCGAGTGTGATGACGAGGGGGACGCGCTGGCGCGGGTCCAAGCCCGGCAGGTCGAGGCCGGCGAGTGAGGCCCGCGTGCGGTACGTCGCGGGGAGGTCGAGGCGGGCGTCGATGGGGTCGCCGTCCCACTGGAGCGTGCCGCCCTCGGCCAGCTCGAACCGGCGGGTGAACACGTCGCCGGCGGTGAAGAGGTAGTCGCCGCGCGCGACGTCGAAGGTGCCGAAGGTGAGGAACTCGCCCTCGCGGATGCCGAGCTGGAGCTGGGCGCTCCCCACCGCCGTGATCACGTCGCCGATGGCCGGGTCGAAAACGAGGTGGACGGTGGAGCCGGGTGGGGCGAAGATGTTGAGGTTCATCTCGAGCCCTTCGAGGAAGGCGCGCTCGTTCTCGGGCCGCTGCGCGATCAGGCTCCGCCGCGCCTCGAACTCCGGCTCGTTCCCGAGCGAGTCGGCGAAGACGAGGAAGCCGGCGTCGGCGGCGGGGCCGCTCTGGGTGACGGGGATGAACATCTCGCTGTCCGACGTGGTCTGCGCGTCGGGCGCCCGGAGGAAGACGTTGTTGATGGGGCCGGTGAGCGTGGCGCTGCCCGACGCACGGATGTAGCCGTAGAAGGGCAGGTCGCGCGAATCCGGCACGTCGATGATTTCGAGTTCGGCGAGGTCGGCGGCGAGGTCGAAGGAGAAGAAGCGGTAGTCGTTGAAGAGGATGTCGCCGCGCACGAGGCCCTGGCCACCCCCCTTGTCGGTGAGATGGGCGTTGCGGATGTGGAAGCCCTCGCGGTCTACGGTCACGCGCCCTTCGGCGGCGAGCTGTAGCCCGAAGTCGGGGACGCGGAACGTGCCGTCGTGGATGCGCAGGTTCGCGTCGAAGAGCGGGACGCGCGGGACGCCGGTGATCCGCCCCGTCCCCGCGGCGTAGCCGCCCGCATCGTCGATGATGCTCGGGAAGAGCCAGTCGAAGACGAAGAGGTCGAGCCGGTCGAGGTCGAGCGCGAGGTCGAGCGCGCCGGGGTCGCGGCTACCGTCATCGCGGGTGCCGGGGAGGCGAACGGTTCCCGATGCACGGAGGTCGTTGACGACGGAGAGGGAATCGCCGTCAGGCATCAGGTGGAGGTCCACGGCGACGCCGTCGCCGCCAGGCACGTACTGGCTCGTGAGGGTGATCTGCCCGGCGCGCCGCCCGGCGAAGACGAACCGGTCGATGGTCGCCGCGCCGACGATGGCGGGCTGCCGGAGCGCGCTCACGACGGCGAGCTCGGCGTCGAGCCGCCCGCCGAACAGCTCGCCTTTGCCGATCAGCCCGAACAGTTCGCTGAGGTCGAGCGCCTCGGCATCGACGTGGAGGCTGTCGGTGTCGAGCGTGGACAGCACGCCGTCGAAGGCGAGGCGCGGCGGCATCGTGCCCTCCTGCTCGCGCTCGAAGACGAGGTCGCGGAGTACGATGGCGTCGGCGTAGAGGTCTACGGTCTGTGTGCCGCGCTCCCGCCACGTCTGACTCTCCGTGGCGACTTCCACGAGGTGCAGGGTGAGCCGGTTCACGTCCGGCCGGATGGCGAGGTCGGCATCGAGAACCAACCGGCCGGGCGCGTCGAGCCGACTGCGTCGGAGCGACAGGGTGCCCTCGCGGTCGCGGAGGCGGAACGCGGCGGTCGTCCCGATGGGCAGTCCACCCATAATCCGGAGCGTGTCCGCGTCGAGGTCGAGGTCGAGGCGGCTTCGGCCGAGGAGCGTGCGGCTGTAGCCGCTGCGGAAGTCGAGGGTCGCTGCAAACGCGCTTCCGAAAAGTCCCGGCACCCGGAGCGAATCGCCCCGCGCCGACGCCGTCAGCGCGAGTGAGTCGGGCGCGAGCCGGGCCTGCACGTCGAGCGCGGTACCGGGGGCGAAGGCGGGAAAGCCGGGCAGCAGGGCACGCAGCGCATCGGGCTGCCGAATCTCGACATCCACGGTGAGGGCCTGCGGTGCGGCGTCGACCGGCTCCGTCGTCGGGGCCACCGTCCCGCGCAGGCTGTCGGGGCGGGTGTGGTAGTATTTCGCCCGCTCCGTCTGCACCGTACGCGCCACCGCGTTCGTCCACTGCGTGGCGAGGGCGACGAGCGCTCCGGCCTCCACGTCTCCCGCACCGCGCACGCGCACGAGGTCGCTGTCGAGGTCGAACCATGTGGCCTCCGAGTCCGTGGGGCGCAGGCGGAGCGTCGTGGCGTGGGCCGGGATCGGGCGGGCTTCGCCGCCGAATGTGATCGTCGATGGTGCGAACTGCACGGCGAGATCGCCGCGAAAATCGTCGAGCGTCGTGCCTGTTCCGTCGAGCGTCGCATCGGCGGTGAGGCGCGTCGGGGGGGCACCGTAGAGCAGTCGACGCAGGTCGAACGCATCGGCGCGGAGGTCGAGGTCGAAGCGCGGCGCGGCGGTCAAGTCAACCGTGCCGTCGAGGCCGAGCGTGCCGCCTGCGACTAGGACGGCGGAACCGCTCAGCCGCAACCCTTCGGTCGTCACGTCGGCGGTGAGCGTGTCGATCATTCGGCCTGCGAGCCGGGACTCGGCGAGGGCGAGCTGAAGCCGGCCGTTGAGCGACTCGGCCGACGTGCCACTCCCGTCGAGCGTTACGTGGCCCGACACGTCGCCGGCCCACGCAGAGTCGCCGAGCAGCAGGCCGGGGTCGAGCGCGTCGGTTTCGGCATCGAGGGTGTAGACGAGCGGCCGGTCGGGGTGGTGACGGAGCCGGGCGGTTCCCCGCGCTCGGCCCGCATCACTTGCGACGGTGAAGCGGGCGTTCGTGCGGAAGCGCCCGCTGGAGTACGCACCGTCCGCATCGAGTTGCAGGGTCGTCGTGCCGAGGCCGTGAAGGTCCGGCAGGGCGAGCGTCGGCCACACGGCATC
This sequence comes from Rhodothermales bacterium, assembly GCA_038232935.1. GTDB lineage: Bacteria > Bacteroidota > Rhodothermia > Rhodothermales > JANQRZ01 > JBBSMX01. The sequence goes on from JBBSMX010000054.1 coordinate 4,284, forward strand.
GAGGTCGCGCTGGTGAACGGTGGATCGAGGGATCGTGACCGCGAACACCGCCGAATCGGGCAGGCCCGTGAGGGTGCCCTCGACGCGGAGGTCGGTAGCGCCACGGGCGAGGGTGAGACGTTCCACGGTAAGGTCGCGCAGCGGCCCCCTCACTTCGGCTGCGATCTCCACGGCATCGGCGAGCGGGAGCGCCGGCACGATCCGCCGCAGCTCGCCGCCCGCAACGTGGCTCGGTGCGAGCGAGAGGTCGAAGAGAGCAGGCGCATCGTCCGAGCGCACGAGCGAGAAGTCGCCTGCGATCTGGCTCGCGTCGGTTTCGAGCACGAGGTCGCGAAGCCGAACATCCCCATCGGTGACGTCGAGGATGCCTTCGAGCCGCCGGATCTGGAGGGGCGGTTCCGTCAGTTCGGCCGTCAAATGGCGTACGCGGATCCGGTGACGGTCCCGGTTCCAATCGAGGTCGGCGCGGAGGTCGAGGTGGGTGATCGTGGCGGCGGTGTAATCGAACAGCGTGCCCTTACGAACGGCGGCGGGTGGGTCGCCTTCGTTATGCGTCGTGAGTGTGGCATCCACGAGCCAGATCGCCGGGGCCGACAGGTCGAGCGGGTCGCCGGGCTCGGTCCTGGGCTTCCGCGAGGCGAACACGTCGGCGAGGTTCCACCGCCCGCTCTCGCTGCGGACGAGGTCGATGCGCGGCCGGATCAGCGTTGCTTCGTCGAGCACGAGCCGCCGTCGGATGATACCCCACCACGTCGGTTCCAGCACGACGGAGTCGGCTTCGAGGACGACGCGGCCCTGCGGATCGCGCAGTCGCACGTCGGTGGCGTAGAGATCGTAGACGAGGTTGCCCGTCAACTGCCCGATCTCGATGCTGCCGCGGAACTGCTTGGAGAATGCCTGCTCGATCTGTCCGCGCAGCCCATCGCGGCCGACCTGCGTCCGCGTCAGCCCGAAGAACAGCAGCACGGCGGCGAAGGCGACGAACGCCGCCGCCAGCAGCACGCGAGCCGGGAGTCGGAGAAAGAGGAAGCGCACGGACGGTGGACAGAGGACGATGGACAGAGGACAGCAGGCGGTGCTCGTAGGGACACAGCATGCTGCGTCCTGTTTGGAATCAGCACCGCTCTACCGAGAACCGCAAAATGACGAACAAGGTGCCCGTCAGCGTAGCGCGCGCGCCGATTTGGAGGAATCTTGCGCGTTCTTCGCGTACTCCCAGGCCGCCGCCACAGCCTCCGGCGTCACGTCCGCCGTCACCCGAGCCTGTCCGACCTCGTCGAGCACGACGAACCGGAGCCGCCCCGCCTGCCGCTTTTTGTCCGTCTGCATCGCCGCGACGAGGTCCGGCGTGGAGATCTCCGCCAGCCCAGCCGGCACGGGCAGCCGAGCGACGACGGCGTCGGCACGGTCGAACGATAGGTCGGGACGGAGGGCGTGCGAGAGGTGGAGCGCCGCCCGCATCCCGAGCGCGACGGCCTCGCCGTGCGTGAACGTCCCATAGCCGACAGCGCGCTCGATGGCGTGCCCGAACGTGTGGCCGAAGTTGAGGAGCGCTCGTCGACCGGCCTCGCGCTCGTCCTCAGCGACGATCTCGGCTTTGATGGCGGCGGCGCGGCGGACGAGCGTCGGGATTACGTCGGCGTCGCGTGCCAGCACCGCGTCCCCGTGCGCGTCAAGCCACTCGAAAAACTCAGCGTCGGCGATGAGCGCGGCTTTCACGACCTCGGCCAGCCCGCTCGTCCACTCGCGCTCGGGCAGCGTGGCCAGCGTGGCCGGGGCGGCGAGGACGAGGCGGGGCTGGTGGAACACGCCGATGAGGTTTTTGCCGGCTGCGTGGTTGATGCCCGTTTTGCCGCCGATCGCGCTGTCAGCCTGCGCGACGAGCGTCGTCGGAAGCTGGACGAGCGGGAGCCCACGCAGCAGCGTCGCCGCCGCGAACCCTGCGAGGTCGCCGACGACCCCGCCGCCGAGCGCGAGTACCGGCGTCTGCCGGTCGATGCCGATACCGAGCGCCCAGTCGTAGAGGGCGGCGAGGTGTGCCTGCGACTTCGTGCTTTCGCCCGGGGGGAGGACGCGCACGCGCGGAACCCAGCCGGCGGCGTCGAGCGACTCGCGCAGCGGCTCCAGATGCAGCGCCGCCACGTGCTCGTCGGTGACGACGAGGCAGGGGCCGAGGCGGAGCCCGGCGTCGCGCAGCAGCGTCGGCGTGTAGGCGAGCGGGCCGAAGTGAATCGTGTACCCGCGTTCGCCGCCGAGCGGGACAGGGACGGGGGAGGGCTGGTCGGGCATAGCGGGAGCGAGGGGCGGGCCGAAAGCTACGCCGGGCACACCGCTATATTCCTGTAGCCACGCATCTCTCCGCTTCCGCCAGCCATGCCCACGTTCTCTCTTTCCCTCGTCCTGCTGCTCGCTGCGACCGTCGCCGCGTGCTCCTCCGCGCCCCGCACCGTCGGCAAGCCGGCACGCCCCGGTATCGTCACGTCTCCCACGGCAGAGGTCGATCCGAGCGAGGAGGGCGAGCCTGATGTGGAGGATGCGCCCGTACAGGAGATCCCTGCGCCCACGCCGCCGGACTCCACGACGGACTTGAGTAGCCTCGACAACGAAGCGGTCCGTACGCGTGCCGACGCCTTCCTCCAGCGGTACGACGCCGAGCTACAGCCGCTCTACTACGCGTCCTCCAAAGCGGAGTGGGAGGCCAACACCCACATCGTCGAGGGGGACACGACGGCCTCCGCCCGGGCGCGCGCCGCGAACGAAGCGCTCGCCGACTTCACCGGCCGCGTCACCACCATCGAGACGGCGCGCCGACTGCTGGAGCGCCGCGACGACCTCACCCCGCTCCAGGTTCGCCAGCTCGAGGCGGTGCTCTACGACGCTGCCGGCAATCCGCAGACGGTGCCCGACCTCGTCACGCGACGGATCGCTGCCGAGACGGCGCAGACCGAGCAGCTCTTCGGGTTCACCTTCCGGGTCGGCGGCGAGGAGGTCACCCCGAACGACATCGACCGCACGCTCCGCGAGTCCGACGACGTTGCCGAACGGCTCGCGGTGTGGGAGGCGTCGAAAGAGGTCGGGCCGACGCTCACCGACGGGCTGAAAACGCTCCGCAATCTCCGCAACGAGGTCGTGCAGGCGCTCGGCTACGACGACTATTTCCAGTATCAGGTCTCGGACTACGGGATGACGACGGACGAGATGCTGGCGACGATGGAGCGGCTCAACGAGGAGTTGCGCCCGCTCTACCGCGAACTGCACACGTGGGCACGCTATGAGCTGGCCGAGCGCTACGGCGAGCCGGTCCCCGACCAGATCCCGGCGCACTGGCTCCCGAACCGCTGGGGCCAGGACTGGAGCGCGCTCGTGGACGTCGAAGGACTCGACCTCGACGCCGCCCTCGCTGACATGGAGCCGGAGTGGCTCGTCGAACAGGCCGAGCGGTTCTACGTTTCGCTCGGCTTCGACGCGATGCCGAAGAGCTTCTACGAGCGGTCGTCGCTCTACCCGCTCTCGCCCGGCGCCGGGTACAAAAAGAACACGCACGCGAGCGCGTGGCACATGGACCTCGACCGAGACGTTCGCAGCCTAATGAGCGTCGAGGCCGACCGCGACTGGTACGAGACGACGCACCACGAACTCGGCCACATCTATTACTACATGGCGTATTCGAACCCCGACGTGCCGCTCACCCTCCGGAAAGGGGCCAACCGCGCCTTCCACGAAGCCGTCGGGAGCCTGATGGGGCTGGCCGCGATGCAGCCGCGCTTTGTGGCCTCCATCGGTCTCATTGAGCCGGAGGAGGACAGGGGGCCGGACCCGGTTCAGGCGCTGCTCAAAGAAGCGCTCAACTACGTCGTGTTCATCCCGTGGAGCGCCGGCGTAATGACCGAGTGGGAGCACGACCTCTACGCCGACGACCTCCCCGCCGAGCGGTGGAACCAGCGGTGGTGGGAGCTGGCCGAGGCGTACCAGGGCATCGTCCCGTCCGACCCCGACCGCGCCGCTCTCGGCACGGGCTACAACGACGCGGCTACGAAGACCCACATCAACAACGACGCCGCGCAGTACTACGACTACGCGCTCTCCTTCGTCATCCTCTTCCAACTCCACGAGCACATCGCCCGCGACATTCTCAACGAGGACCCGCGCGACACCGACTACTACGGCCGCGAAGAGGTCGGCGACTTTCTCCGCGAGATCCTCACGCCGGGTGCGACGGTGGACTGGCGAGCGCTGCTGCGAGAGACCGTCGGCAGCGACATCTCGGCGGAGCCGATGCTGGCGTACTTCGAGCCGCTGCGTGTGTGGCTCGCAGAGCAGAACGCGGGGCGGACGTACACGCTGCCGGAACTGTAGGCGAGCGCTCGGTATGGCGGGGGGACGCCCGTCTCCGAGGACGTGTTCGAATACGGCGCATCTTCCGCTGGGCGGGCACCTTCCCGGCCTTTACCTACGAGCCGCTCGGCCCGCCGTGGTACGACCAGGTCCCGGTGCTCCACCTCACCACGGACACGTTCGCCCTCGACGGGCGCTCCGGCCGGCTCGACTCCTCGGCGGGTCTCGGCCACTGGTATGATGGGCTCACCCATGGCCGCGACGACCTGCCTGCGGAAGCCGTTGCTGAGGTCACCCGGTTGACAGAGGGCATCCTCGTTCGCCGTGCCGCGCTACGCCGAGCGAGCTGGGTGCCGCCTCCTGTTTCGGCCCAACCTCACCGAGCGATGGGTGGCCGTGCCGCCACCGTTCGAAGGCCGCACGCAGCCCATCGACCTCGACTACGCCTTTGCGGACACCGACACCGTTCGGTTCGACCTGCCGGCGGGGTACGAGATCGAGGCGCTTCCGGACCCGATGCGAGTCGAGACGCCCTTCGCCCGGTTCGAGATGACGGTCGAGGCGGACGGCGAGGGGCACCTCGTCTACGCCCGGCACGTCGAGGTTCAGGCGAGCCGGCTGCCGCCGGAGGACTACGACGCCTACCGGACCTTCGTCTCCTCCGTCGCCCGCGCCGACGAGGGGCAGGTCGTGCTCAAGCGGCGATAGGGTGAAGCACGGGTTCAGATGAGGCGGGAGGTTGTGATAGCCCTGACGGTGGGTGGGGGAGACCGCCGTGTGACCACCGGAACCCGTACTTTACACGACTCCCGAGCGCAGCCCAATCTAGCGCGGCGATCTCCACTGGTATACTGGAATCGAGGAGCCGCTGCGATACGTTCCCTATCCTACTCCTGCGTCTTCCTTCTTCCTCCCGTGCCGACCGGGGCGAACCCTTCAGACCGAGTATCATGAGCCCGTTTGAGGAGCAAGCCGCGCCGAACGTGAAGCCGTCGCGCGCCATCTTGTTTGCGGACGTGTGCAAGAGCACCCAGCTGTTCGAGCAGCACGGCAACGCGCGGGCGTTGCAGATTGTCGGCCACGCGCTCCGGGTCCTCTCGGACCTGACGTTCCAGCACGGAGGCCGCGTCGTGAAGACCATCGGGGACGAGGTGATGTCCACGTTTCCCGAGGCACCGGCCGCCGCCGAGGCCGCGCGGGCCATGCAGCGCGCCATCAAGGACGACCTGTCGCTGGCGCAGCTCGGGGTACGCATCAAGATCGGGTTGCACTTCGGGGAGGTCATCCTGGAGGAGGGAGACGTCTACGGCGATGCCGTGAACGTGGCGGCCCGGATGACCAGCCTCACGAAGGCCGATCAGATCATCACGACGCAGGCAACCGTCGACCGCTTTCCGCCCGAGCAGCAGCGGCGCACGCGCGGCCTCGGGCATGTGAGGGTACGCGGCAAGGCACACCCCATCGAGATCTGCGAGGTGCTATGGCACCAGGATCCGGCCGTCCTCACCACGATCGCGGGCCCGTCGTGGAAGGATGTCCAGAAAAAGGATGTCCAGAAAGAGGAGGAGGGCAGACTCGTCCTGGAGTACGGCCCCGAGCGGTTCGTCGTTGATCCGCGCGCTTCGTCCTTCAAGATGGGACGGGGCGACGAGAACAACCTGGTCATCGAGAGGCAGAGCGTGTCCCGAATCCACGCCACGATCGAGTGCAGCGGAGGCTACTTCGTCCTCACCGACTGCAGCACGAATGGGACCTACTTGCGGATGGGTGCGGAGGAGATGTTCCTCCACCGGAATCAGGTCCACCTCCTCCGAGAGGGGGCCTTCAGCCTAGGGCAGGCGCTCTCGGACGATACGGCTGCGCTCGTCCACTACCGGTGCGAGTAGGGGATGGCGGGGTTCGCTGTGGAACGCACGGCGTGAGCCCTACGTTTGCCCTATGCACCTCCCACTCACACTCACCTCAAGACCACACACCCATGGGACTCCTAGATTTCCTCAAAGACGCCGGCGACGACCTGTTCGGCGGCAAGAAAGGTGACGAAGCCGACGTCATCCGCAAGAAGATCGAGAAGGAACTCGGCAGCAACGTCGAGAACGTCGGCGTGCTCTACAACGACGGCCGCGTCGAACTGCATGGCAAGGCGAAGTCGCAGGCGGCGAAGGAGAAGGCCGCGCTTCTCGCTGGCAACGTCAAAGGCGTCCGGTCCGTCGTCGACGACGGGCTGACGGTGGCGGGCCAACAGACCGCCACCGCGACGCCTACCGCTACTACGACTGCGACCACGCAGTACTACACCATCGAAAAGGGCGACACCCTCTCGAAGATCGCCGATCGTTTCTACGGCGATCCGCAGAAGTACAAAGACCTCTTCGACGCCAACCGCGAGGTCATCCAGGACCCGGACAAGATCTACCCCGGCCAGAAGATCCGCGTCCCGGCCGCTTCGTAACCGCTGAAAACGTGCTGTCACGTGGCGCTCTGGCCCCCCGGTCGGAGCGCCACGTCAGTGTATGACCACTCAGCCGAGGCGGCCGGCGATGCTCTCGAGGCTGTCGCGGTAGGACCGGCTCAGCTTGAGTTGCGTCCCGTCGTCAAGGAGCACGATGTACTCGCCGTGGAAATAGGAGCGCAGCTCCCGCACCCGCTCGCGGTTGACGATCGTCGAGCGGTGGATGCGGACGAACCGCTCGGCGTCGAGCTGCTCGGCGAGGTTGGTGAGCGTCTCGCGGATGAGGTGCGTCTTCGCCCCGACGTGCAGCCGCGCGTAGACGCCCGCGCCCTCGATCCAATCGATATCCTCCACCTTCACGATGAGGATGCGGTCGCCGGAGCGGATGGCGAGGCGGTCCGTGGGTTGGGGGTGCTCGGCGACGAGTTCGACGGGCTCGCTCCGATCCTCCTGCACGGTGCGCAGCAGGGCGAGCAGGCGGCGGCTGAGGCCGGCGAGGTGGCCGCGCTCGATCCGCGCCTTCGCCCGCTGAAGGGCGATCTCGAAGCGCTCGTCGTCGAACGGCTTGAGGAGGTAATCGACGGCGTGGAGCTCGAAGGCGCGAAGGGCGTGCTGGTCGTAGGCCGTCACGAAGATCACCGCCGGCAGGGCGTCGGGGTCGAGCGCTTCGAGCAGGTCCAGCCCGCTCAGTTCCGGCATCTGTACATCGAGCAGCACGAGGTCGGGCTCCTCGGACCGGATAGCGGCGAGCGCCTCTTTCCCGTTCGCGCATTCGCCGACGGCTTCGAACCCGTCCTGCTCGCGCAGCAGCTTGGCGATGCGCTTGCGGGCAGGCGGTTCGTCGTCCACGATGAGAACGCGAATCGGGCGATCGAGCGTGTGCGGTTCGGCCAGCACGGGCAGGGAGGATGAAGTCATGCGGGGACGAAGGTCGGAGATGTGTGGAAGGGCAGCGTGAGGTGGACGGTGAGGCCGTGGCCGGGGCGGCTGCGAAGCGAAAGCTGGTGGGCGTCGCCGTAGAGCCGGTCGAGCCGCTCGCGCGTGTTGCGCAGCCCGAGCCCGCCGCGCGTCGGCCCGCCGGTCGGTGCGCCGTCACCGGCGGCGTGGGGGACGGGAAGTCCGGGTCCGTCATCCTCGACCGAGAGTTGGAGCGTAGCCCCGTTGGGATGGGCGCGGATCGTGACGTGGCCCGGCCCGGCGAACGGCGCCACGCCGTGCTTGATCGCGTTCTCGACGAGCGGCTGGAGGATCAGGTTCGGCACGAACGCGTCGAGCGCGGCGTCGTCCACGTCGATCTCCACCGTCAGCCGGTCGCCGAAGCGGACGCGCTCGATCTGGAGGTAGCGGTCGAGGAAGGCGAGCTCCTGTTCGAGCGGGACCTCCTGCTCGCCGACGCTGTCGAGCGAGAGGCGGAGGAGGTCCGAGAGGTCCACGAGCATCCGGCGGGCGCGCTTCACGTCGTCGTCCATGAGCGACGAGATCGCGTGGAGCGTGTTGAAGAGGAAGTGGGGGTTGAGCTGCATCCGCAGCGCCGCGACCTGTGCCTGCGCGAGCTGGCCTTCGAGCTGGGCCGCGCGGAGTTCGCGCTCCAGATACTGCTGCCGGTAGGTGAGCGCGTGGAGGACGGCCGCGACCGCCGTGTAGAAGATGAGGTCGAGGAAGAGCGTCCGGGTCTGGAGCATCTTGAACTCCACGAGCGCATCGTAGGGATGGCCGAGGAACGCCTCGAACGGGCCGCGCAGCCCGAAGTACGCGAGCGTGGTGCAGAGGCTGACTGCGAGCGCGGCACCGAGGTGGAGGAACGCGTGGGGCACGGCCTGCCGCCCGGCCACCGGGAAGCGCTGGACGAGCCGGAGGATGGCGGGCGTCGCCAGCGCCCACAGGTTGAATATGACGAGGTTCCACCCGATCCGGTCCCATTCGAGCGGGGTGTCGACGAGCTTGTACGTCAGCAGGTACTGCGCCGTCGCCACGAGCCAGACGCCGTTCCAGACCGCGAAGATGACGGCGGGCCGGATCGAGGGCGTCGAGCGCAGGAGGGACGGGGAGAGGGTGTCTGCCATCGAGGGTATCAGCATCGGAGGGCGAAACCGAAGGATACCACACCCCGCTCGCCGCTCGTCGTCCGAAAGATGCAACTGGGCTCGCCCCCGTTGCAAGCAGGTTGCGGTGCGGGGCTTCGAAAGCGCAGCGCGGGCTACGGAGCAGCGGCGGTGATCGGAGACAGTTGCCCACGTTCTTATCTAGAGCCTCACTGAGATAGACAACATATATTTAACGGGATGCAAATGCTACTGCATTTCCTCCCCACAAGCTCCTAATCGCTCGCTGCAATCTCATACTTCTTTTGATGCCATCCCAATAAGATGCTCTGTGGTCGTCATTGCTAACAAAATAGCCTGCATCATTAACATGCAATAGACCAGCGGCCTTGACCGACCTGATGGTGTCTATTGCATTATCCAAGTCAACCCTGCAGGCCTGCACTAGAAGCAATCCCCAATAGGGGTTATGGCGTCCTCCTAAGCTATAGCGTTTTCCGTGCAGGGAATATGATCTCCCAGGTATCCTATATCCTTGAACGGTTACCTGATCACCCATGTTAACAGAGGGATGCATCTCTATTGCTTGCCTGAAGAGACGTTCGGCTTTCGTTAGTTCTTGTTTTACAATGAGTGAATTAATGTTACAAGTATACAACTCGATAATTTGCCATCCAGTAACAGTGCGCGCTATCCAAGTATCCTCGATAGGGGTTTCCATACCTAACACGTAATGGCTAACACTCCTAGTTTCAGGCGCTGTAGATGTCTCAGCCTCAGTTGCTGCCTTATCCTGATTAATCATCTCTAAAACTCGCTCTATGGGAACTGCGAAGTTGAGGTTTTGACCACCAGCGTAGGTTGCAGTTGTAATTCCTACGACTCGTCCCATGGTATCGAAAAGGGGGCCACCGCTACTTCCGGGTGAAATAGGAGCGGTTATCTGGATTAAATCACCTTTACCTGCAAGCATTCTCCTCCCACTCACTATACCAATCGATAGGCTGGCTTCGAAGCCAAGAGGATTGCCAATCGCTATAATATCCTCACCTATTGCTAAATCATCCGAGGAGCCCAAGACAACACTGTTGTATGAAGCAGGAACAATATTAAGTAACGCTATGTCGTTTCTTGGTTGAATTCTAGATACCTTACCTGTCATCCGCCTACCGTTTACTTTTACTGTAACACGGGCATGGCTTTCCACGACATGGTAATTAGTAACCACGATTCCATCGTCCGATATTATAAAACCTGAACCGCTACCCTCTGGTGTTTCGATGCTTACTACTGCACTAGAATAATCAGCATATACCTCGGCGGGTGAACGCTTTTGAGCTGAAGCTCTTTGGACTGTTAATGAAATGATTATCATAATCAACATGATAATATGGATATTCCTTGACACTTAATATTCTCGTCTAATGTTGGATATTTTTGCGCTAATAATCACTCGGGAGGGAGAGGGATTCTATGGCCTGCTATCGTATTGCGGCTTAGAGTAGGGAAGTCCAGGAGAGACTGATGGTTTGCGGCTCAGCACGATCTAAATAGGAGCATCTCATTTGTTTCGTAACGTCTAGCTCACGGCCAAGCTTCCACATTAGGGACTGTAGTTTATCCACAGCAGGAAGCAACTTTGTAATGACTGAGCGAACCCATCACGCCGCCGTCTCGGCCGGCACGGCTTCGGCCCTGCGCTCCGGCTCGGCGGAAGCGTCTTCGAAGAGGAGGTTCAGCATGTGGATCAGCGACTCGCGCAGCTTCGGGCGGGGCACGATGTCGTCGAGGAAGCCCTGCTCCAGCAGGAACTCGGAGCTCTGGAACCCCTTCGGCAGATCGTGCCCAATCGTCTCGCGGATCACGCGCGGGCCGGCGAACCCGATGAGCGCACCCGGCTCGGCCACGTTGAAGTCGCCGAGCATGGCGAACGAGGCCGTCACGCCGCCCGTCGTCGGATACGTCATCAGTGAGATGTAGGGGAGGCCGTGCTCGGCGAGGACGGCGAGGTTGGCCGCCGTTTTCGCCATCTGCATCAGGCTGAGCGCGCCCTCCATCATCCGCGCCCCGCCGCTCTGCGAGATGATGAGCAGCGCGCACCGCTCGTCCACGGCCCGCCGGATCGCCCGCGTCACGATCTCTCCGACGACCGACCCCATCGAGCCGCCGATGAACGAGAAGTCCATCGCCGCGAGCGACAGCGTGTGGCCGCCCACGGTCCCGAGCGCCGCGACGGCCGCGTCGTTGAGCCCGGTCTTCTGCTGGGCCGCTTTGAGCCGCGCCGCGTAGGGCTTCCGGTCGTGGAAGCCGAGCGGGTCCGTCGAGACGAGGTGCTCGTCGTAGCGGGTGAACGCGCCGTCGTCGAAGATCATCCGGCAGTAGTCGAGCCCGCCGAGCGGGAAGTGGTGGCCGGAATCGCTCACCATGTAGCTCTCTTCGAGCGCCCGGAGGCTCACCATCTCGCCCGTCTTCGGGTCTTTACGCCAGTAGCCTTCGGGCGACTCGTTCTGCTCGGCGCGGTTCGTCTGAATACCGGCGGCCTTTCGCTGAAACCAGGACATGGGGAGAGGGGATGGTGGGCGGTGGTGGAGTGGTTCGGGTGCAACGCAGCAACCCCTCCCGAGGGTTCACTTCGGGAGACGCTCGAAGATAGGCCTGCCGCGCTTGGCGACGAAGTCCTTGAGGTAGTCCGGCTCGAACGCGGCCACGTCTACCGTTTCTCCCGCCGCCTGCTTCACCGCCCCGAGCGCACCGACGTAGGCCGCCGACGGGCGGAACCGGACGGGGTCCAGCACGCGTGCCTCGGACGGCAGCGACGCCGCGAAGAGCGCGCCCGCCTCGCCCGCGATCCACAGCGCACCCGTGTGCTCCGGCAGCCAGCCGGCGAGGTCGCCGAGCCCCAGCGCCACCGTGTCCGCGGCCTGCACGAGCCCATCCGGCGTGCGGCCGAAGGCAGCAGCGTACACCTCATCCCGGCGCGACCGGAACGCTGTCACCAGCAGGTCGCCATCGGCCAGCACGTCCTGCGCACCGAACGCGAGGGCCTCCAGCGACGGGACCGCGACGAGGTCCGCACCGCTGACGTACGCGAGGCCCTTCGCCGTGCTCGCGCCGATGCGGAGGCCGGTGTACGAGCCCGGCCCGGCCGAGACGGCGATGGCCGCGAGGTCGTCCACGCTGCGGTCCGCCTGCGCCAGCACGTCCCGGATGAGCGGGGCTAACAGGGCGGCGTGCGCGCGCGGCCGCAGGATTTCGCCGAGGCCGAGTGGTCGGGCCCCGTCGAACAGCGCCACGCTGCACACGTCCGTCGCCGTTTCGATTGCGAGAAGCACGTTGGGAAGGGCAAAGGGTGAAGGGGAAAGGTAAAATACGGGAGGGCAGGGAAGGCCCATGCTACCGCCGGATGAACGCCAGGGCGAGCGCACGCTAAATTCTGACGCCGCCCGGTGGTGCACCACCGGACGCACAGGCTGAACGACGCTAAAGCGCTCTGCGATCTCCTTGGGGGAGACAGCCCCAACGGGGCTTACGCTGTGAGCCGGGGGGATCAGCCCCCGGCAGTCGGTGCCGAGACGATAGGGTGCGCTCGCCCTGCGATGAACGCCGAGGTCGCCTCCCTTGCACGGCACTACACGTTGCCTCGGCAACCCTTCACCCTTTACCCCTCACCCTTTATATCCCGTCTTGACTATTTCTTGACGCCTGCTATCTTACAGCCCCCTTCGCTTTGGCCTCCGATTTTCGTCCACTCGTCCCCCGATTCTTATGAACGTCTACGATGCCGATCACGTCCGCAACGTCGCCCTCGTCGGCCACCAGGGCAGCGGGAAGACCACACTCGCCGAGGCCATGCTCTACGTCTCCGGCGCGATCAACCGGATGGGCTCCGTCGAAGAGCGCAACACGGTCTCGGACTACCACGCGAGCGAGCACGAGCGCGCGATGTCCATCTTCACCTCGCTCCTCCACGCCGAGTGGAAGGGGCACAAGATCAACATCCTCGACGCGCCCGGCTACCTCGACTTCGTGGGCGAAGTGGTGACGGCGCTGAAGGTCGCCGACACGGCGATCTTCGTGCTCGACGCCGTCGAGGGCGTGCAGGTCGGGACCGAGCAGGCGTGGCGCTACTGCGAGCAGACGGGCACCCCGTCCATGTTCGTCATCAACAAGCTCGACCAGGACAAGGCCGACTTCCACGAGATCGTCCGCCAGATGCACGACCGCTTCGGGCGGGCCGCCACCGTCGTCCAGCTCCCCGGCGGGGCGGGCACGCGCACCATCATCGATGTCCTCCTCATGAAGCAGCTCCGCTTCGACGAGAAGGGCCGGGCGAAGGAAGAGGAGATCGCCGACGAATTCCGCGACGAGGCCGAGCGGCTCCATAACGAGCTCGTCGAGAACATCGCCGAGAACGACGAGGGGCTGATGGAGCTCTACTTCGAGAAGGGCGAGCTGACCGAGGACGAGATGCGGAAGGGGCTGCGTGCCGCGATGATCAAGCGCGACCTGTTCCCCATCTTCCTCACCGTCTCTAAAGAGGCCGTCGGCGTGAGCCGGCTGATGGGGTTCATCGACAACGTCTGCCCGAGCCCGGCGATGATGCCGCCCGCGCACATGGAGGCGGGCACGTCGTCGTACGACCCGAACGCCGAGCCCATCGCGTTCGTGTTCCGCACGATGGCCGAGCCGCACGTCGGCGAGTACTCGTTCTTCCGCGTCCACAGCGGCACGCTCGAACCGAACACCGACCTCGAAAACGCGCAGACCGGCAGCACCGAGCGCCTCGGACAGCTCTTCTCGATCAACGGTCACGATCGCGACCCCGTCCAGAAGCTCGTAGCCGGCGACATCGGGGCCGTCGTGAAGCTGCGCGACACGTCGACGAACCACACGCTCCGCCGCAAGGGTTCCAATGCCGTCCGCACGCCGATTGCCTTCCCCGAGTCCCGGATGCGCGTCGCCATCCGCGCCGCCAAGAGCGGGGACGAGGACAAGCTCGCGCAGGGTCTCACGCAGTTGCAGAAGGAAGACCCGAGCCTCCACCTCGAACACGACGGGTCGCTGAACCAGATGACGCTCTCCGGGCAGGGCGAGATGCACCTCGAAGTGGCCCGCTACCGGCTCAAGAACCGCTTCGGCGTGGATGTCGAGTTCGACCGTCCGAAGGTGGGCTACCGCGAGACGGTCCGCTCGAACGCCCGCGCGTCGTACCGCCACAAGAAGCAGACGGGCGGCGCTGGCCAGTTCGCCGACATCTCGATGATGGTCGAGCCGATCAGCGATGAGTTCATTCCGCCGGCCGACATCAAAGTCCGCAACGTCGAAACCGTCACTACGGACTGGGGCTCGAAGATCGAGTACGTCGACGGGATCGTGGGTGGCGTGATCGACATGCGCCGGTTCTTCGGAGCCATTCAGAAAGGCGTGGCGGAAGCGCTTCAGGAAGGACCCATCGCCGGCTACCCCGTCGGCGACGTGCGGATCGTGATCTACGACGGCGGGATGCACGCCGTTGACTCGAACGAGAACGCGTTCAAGTCCGCCAGCCGTCACTGCTTCCGCGACGCGTTCCGGCAGGCGAACCCGGCGCTGCTGGAGCCGATCTTTCACCTCGAAGTCCTCGTGCCCGAGGAACACATGGGCGAGGTGCTCGGCGACCTCAACACGCGGCGCGCGCGGGTGCAGGGGATGGAGGCCGAGGGACCGTTCCAGAAGGTCATCGCCCAAGTGCCGGAGTCGGAGCTCTACCGCTACGCGACGTCGCTGCGCTCGATGACGCAGGGCCGCGGGCTGCACCACGCCGAGTTCAGCCACTACGACACGATGCCGCGCCACGTGCAGGATGAGGTCGTCGCGCAGAACGGGGCGCTGGAAGAGGCGTGACGGGCAGCGCGTAAATCGTAGACGGTGAGGGAGCCGGTAGCGAAACCCCTGCTATCGGCTCCTTCGCGTTCGGCCGCGTCCGTTTTTTTTGATGATGGACCGTGAGGCCCCGATCCATCGTGATAATAGAAATATTACATTCGTTGATCCCCTTCATTAATAAAACGCTAACACCATGTTACCACGCTACGTATTTCTCCTGCTGTCGCTCGCCCTGCCCTTCGGCACGGCTGACGCGCAGATCACGCTAACCGCAGCGGATTACCCGATCCGGCCCGGGACGAACACCTACCATAGCCTGGACACGGCTAACGAAGACGGGTCCAACACCGTCGCCATCGAGGCGATCATCGCGCTATCGGGTCCGAACCAGACCTACGACTTTACGCCAATCACCTATGAGACTCTATTCGACGGCACCATCGAGGTCGAAGCGGGGGCAACGGGTCCTGGCGCAGGCATCGATCCGCTCGATGAGGCGACGCACACGGCTACGTACCCCTTCGCCTTTGACGACGGCGAAACCTCCATCGAGGGCATCCTCTACTTCTATTTCGCGTTGACGAACGAGGCGGCTTCTACCCTGGGTACCCTTTTTCCGGGGGAGTCTGGAGGAGACCAGATCGAGTTCACGACCACGTACACGCCCGACGGCCGGAGGGAGGCCGTCTTCCCGATGACGTTCGGGACGACGTGGACCAGCGTCTACACCCAGACTGTCGATTTCGGAGGCTTCGAGTTTGCTGCTGAAGGGATGGACACCTACGAAGTGGACGGGTGGGGCACCCTAATCGCACCAGGAGTCGAAGGCGGGGTGCCAGTGCTGCGCGTGAAGGTCACGTCGAAACTGACGACGAACGGGTTCACCAACACGAGCATCTGCTACGAGATGCGCTCGAACGCGCCTGTAGTCGCGGTCGTCTGCGAGGGCGACAGCCAGACCCAGCAGCCGCCCACCGCCACGGTGACCTCCACGGGGGCGACGGCCACGGCGTCAGAAGGGGAGACGAAGCCGACGCGAGCGGCGCTTGAGGCCGCCTATCCCAACCCCGCACGTGATGCGGTCACGTTGGAGTTCGACGTGCCGCAGGGCGGGGCCGTCGAGTTGACGGTCTATGATGTACTCGGCCGTCCGGTCCACCGTGTGGTCGAAGGGACACGGGCTGCCGGTCGCCACACCGAGACGCTAGACGTGGCGGGACTCGCCCCCGGCATCTACCTCGCTCGGCTGACCGTGGACGGGCAGCATTGGACCCGGCGACTGACAGTCGCGCGCTGAGCATCTGTTTCTTCCCGGCATCGACACGGGCCGCTCCGATACGGGGTGGCCCGTTCTGCTTGCGATAGCATGACGGGGTGCGGCACAGGAACCTGCTTGTCGGGAGAAACGATGAAGGTTGACGCAATGCGGCAATAAGTGAAACCGATCATGCCGCATCGCGTCATAGGGCTTGCAAACACCACACACGCCTCGCACTCATGGCCCGACAGATCAAACGCTACGGCAGCCGCAAGCTCTACGACTCCGTCGAGAGCCAGTACGTCTCCATGCAGGAGGTGGCAGCGATGATCCGGGACGGCCAGCAGGTCGAGGTCGTGGACAACAAGACGGGGGAGGACGTCACCATACAGGTGCTCACCCAGGTCATCTCCGAGCAGGGGCGGCGCGGCAACTCGTTCCCCAGCGGGCTCCTCCACGACCTGATCCGGGCTGGAGAGGAAGCGCTGCAAGCGGGCGAGGACGCCGTGACGAGCGGAGTCAGGCAGCTTCAGCAGGGTGTCGAAGGCTTCGTGCAGAAAGCCGCCGGTCGCCTCAAGCAGACGAGCCCGATGCAGGAAGAGATGACCAACCTCCGCACCCGACTCGAAGCCCTCGAGCAGTCGCTCAACCGCCTCGGCGACGCTCGGCCCGGCGACGACCCCCATACCGATTCTACCACGTAGCTCCCGTTCCGCCAAGGCGGAACCCCACTCCGTTTACCCAACCCGTACCCCGATGAATAAGATGTTGAACGACACCACCGCCGCGTTCCAGAACGTCGCCGAGATGATGATCGACACGACCCGCGACGTGTTCTACGCCGGCCTTGGCGTCTTCGCCACAATCGAAGAGGAGGCGCGCGACGCCTTCGACGCGCTCGTCCGTGAAGGCAAGCAGGTCGAGAAGGGCCGCCCGAACACCCTCACTGCGAAGGCCGTGGTCGAGGTGGAGGACGAGGTTCGCGATGCCGAGCGCGAGGCGAAGGCGGCCGGCCGAAAGGTCGAGGCCCTCAGCAAAGACCTCGAAGCCCGCATCGTCGAGGCCGTCGGCACCGTGCTGCACCGCATGAACGTCCCGACCCGCGACGACATAGAATCGCTGAAGAAGAGCGTGGACCGGCTCAACAAGAAAGCCATCGAGCTGCGCTCCGCGTAAGGCAACATCGGCGACGCATTCTCCACAAACTCTGAGATACCTACCCATGGCAAAGAATAAAAACAAGAACTCGCTCCCGCAGGATGTCCAAGAGGCCACGCAGAAGGTGTTCTTCGCCGGCATTGGCGCGCTCTCCGTCGCAGAAGAGGAGGGCAGTAAGCTCTTCAAAAAGCTCGTCAAGAAAGGCAAGAAGTACGACGGCGAGGCCCGTAAGGAAGTCGAGCAGATGCGCAAGCAGGTCGAAGGCCAGGTCGGCCAGGTCAAGAAGGATGTGGACGAGCAGACCGATAAGGTCATGAAGACCATCGACGCGCAGGTCGAGCGCGCCCGCAAGGTGGCGGACACGCAGGTCGGCAAGGTGCGGAAGGTCGCAGACGACACGATCAACACCTTCGAGCAGCGCGTGCAGGAGGCCGTCACGATGGCCCTGCAGAGCCTCGGCATCCCGACGCGCGACGAGATCGCCTCGCTCCGCCAGAGCGTCAAGCAGCTCTCCAAGAACCTCGACGCACTCAAGCACGAGCGGACGGTCGAGGCCGAAGCGCAGCCGGAGATCGTGGCGGTCGAGACCGGCAACGGTTGGTACGACATCTCTGTCTACGACCGCGTGATCGGCAAGGCGCACGGCGAAGAGGAGGCGATCGAAGAGATCACCCGGCTCCAGCAGGAGAACGCGACCCTCACGGCCGCCGAGCGTGACTCGGGCATCGAAGCCGTGAAGGGCGGCGGCGGCTGGTACCAGATCAAGCTGAACGGCCTCGTAGTCGACAAGGTGCAGGGCAAGGAAGCCGCCGACATGGAAGTGGCTCGCCTGGAAGCACAGTCCTAAAACGCCACCCTTACGGCTTGTCCGTAGAACTCTGGGAGGTGCGAGCGGGTACCGGGTACGCTTCGGCGGCCCGCCGCTCGCGCCTCTTCGTGTGTCCGGTCCCAGCGGTTCTTCTGTCTCGCAGCCCCCAATCCGCTATGATTTCGACGATGCCCACGCGTGAGAGTGGAACCGCTTCCGCCGAGGGGAGCCCTACGATTGCCCTCGCCCTCGCCGGCGGCGGGCCCGAGGGTGCGATCTACGAGATCGGAGCGCTCCGGGCGCTGGAGGAAGCGCTCGAAGGCGTGGATTTCACCCGGCTGCCGATCTACGTCGGCGTGTCGGCGGGGGCGTTCGTCGGGGCCTGCCTCGCCAATGGCATCTCGACGGCGCAGCTCTGCCGCAGCGTCGTCCGCGACGAGCCAGGCGAGCACCCGTTCCGCCCCGAGCTTTTCCTCACCCCCGCCTTCGGCGAGTGGATTCGGCGCGGCGCGTCCGTTCCCATGCACCTCACCGAAGCCGTCGCCGACTACGTCTTTAAACACGACCACGAAGGTGGTATCCTCTCGGCGCTCGTAGGGCGTCTCGGGCGGGCGCTTCCCGTCGGACTCTTCAACAACGAGGGGATTCGGACGTACCTCGAAAAGGTCTTCACGCTCGGAGGACGCACCGACGACTTCCGCGACCTCGACGCGCGCGGTGTGCAGCTCCGCATCGTTGCCTCCGACCTCAACTCGGGCGAGGCCGTGCGCTTCGGCAATCCCGGATTCGGTCACGTCCCGATCTCTCTCGCCGTGCAGGCCTCGACGGCGCTGCCGGTGGTGTACCCGCCCGTGAGCATCGAGGGGCGGGATTACGTCGACGGCGTGCTCCTCAAAACGGTCCACGCCTCCGTCGTGCTCGACGCCGGGGCCGACCTCGTGCTCTGCGTGAACCCTATCGTTCCCGTCGATACGGCGCGGGCGGTGGAGGAGGGGATCATGCGGCGCGGCAAGCTGATCGACCGGGGGATGCCGGGCGTGCTAGCTCAGACGTTCCGCACCCTCATCCACTCCCGCCTCACGACGGGCATCGCGGCCTACGAGTCGCGCTACCACCACGCCGACGTCGTACTCTTCGAGCCGAGCCGGGACGACTACCAGATGTTCTTCACCAACATCTTCTCGTTCGACTCGCGCAAGTCGGTCGTGGAGCACGCGTACCACGCGACGCTGACGAACCTCCGCGACCGCCGGGACGTGCTGGCCCCCATCCTCGCCCGGCACGGCCTCCGTCTCCGCGACGACGTGCTCAATAACCCCGCACCCCGCCTGTGGCCGAGCGTCGGCCTCGATCTCATGGAAGAGCCGGCGCAGATCGACGATGCGGACCGGGGTGCGCCCGTCGCCCGCAACCTCCGCGACGTGCTAGCACGCCTCGACGCCCTCGTAGACCGCGCGGCGTGAGAGTGGGCAGCGACCGGTGGGGCGTATCTTCCGGTTGTGCTATGTAGACTTATTCCGCTCAATAAGTAGTTAGCGCACACTTCACGCCCCTCGTGCTTTGCCTACCGTCTCTCGCTTCTTCGGGATCGTCATCTTCCTGAACTACCGCGACCACCTTCCGCCTCATTTCCACGCCCGATACGGCGAGGACGAGGTGACCGTCGAGATCAGCGGCGGGGCCGTGACTGGAACGATCTCGAAGCGGGCGCTCCGGTTGGTGCTGGAGTGGGCCGAGTTGCACGAGGAGGCGCTGATGCGGAACTGGGAGCTCGCCCGCGCGCATAAACCTCTTGAACAGATTCCTCCGCTCACCTGAGTGCTCTCGCTGATGCCTAGCCCGCTTCTCCACGTTACGTCCGTCCGCTACCTCGGTGGGCACCGGCTCGCGGTCACGTTCACTGATGGGTCCGAGCGTGAGCTCGATCTCCACGATGAACTCACTGGCGAGGTGTTTGAGCCGCTTCGAGACGAAGCGGCGTTCGCACAAGTGTTCGTGGATGAGGAGACGCGGACCGTGGCGTGGCCGAACGGAGCTGACCTCGCGCCGGAGTTCTTGTACGAGGTGGGCCGGGAGGTCGAAGCCGGTGCGCGCTAACGCTCCGCGACGTGCTCGCCCGCCTCGACGCCCTCGTAGACCGCGCGGCGTGAGAGTAGGCAGTGACCGGTGGGGCGTATCTTCCGGTTGTGCTACGAAGATCTAGTCCACTCAATAAGTAGTTAGGCAGCATTCCCAAACTCTGAGAGATGCTGTGATGGAGAAAGTCAAGGGACCGGGTGCAGCGAGGGATCGAATGGTTGCCCGCTTCTGAGCACTCCGAAGCAGATATGAAGGAGTTTCCGCATCGACGCGCCGACAACGGCCATCTTCGCCTTC
>JBBSMX010000055.1:0-24284 GCA_038232935.1 Rhodothermales bacterium
ACGAGTTCGAGAATCGCCAGAAAGGTGGTGATGACGAACGGCTTCGACCGGCGAGCGACGAGGCTGACGAACGACGTGCGGCCGTTGCGGATGCGGTGGAGCACGTACGCCTGCTGCTCCTCGACGGTGTAGTCGTAGCGCTCGACGGGGTGGACGTAGGCCTCGGCCGGGGCCTCGGCCAGCACCCGCTTCAGCACGGAGATCAGGTCGAAGACGGAAACACGGTAGCTGGGCTCGACGCTTTCGCTCAGCTCGCCACGCACGTCAGAGGCCGCCCCGCGCACGAACTGCTCGGCGCGCTCGTCGAACTGACGGGCGAGGTGGCCGGCGGCCTCTTTGTAGCGCATGTATTCGAGCAACCGCCGGACGAGCTCGGTACGCGGATCGACCGGCTCGCCCTCGTCGTCAAGATCGGGCCGGGGCAGCAGCATCTTCGCTTTGATCCCGATCAGGATCGCGGCCATGTAGATGAAGTCCGCCACGCCGTCGAGGTCCACCTCTTCGAGCACGCGCACGTAGGCGAGGTATTCGTCGGTGATGCGGGCGACGGGGATGTCGTGGATGTCCAGCTCATCCCGGCGGATGAAGAACAGGAGCAGGTCGAGCGGCCCCTCGAAGTTCTGTAGCTGAACGCGGTACAAAGTGGAGGGTGGGAGGTTGGGGGGGGTGGGAGTGTGGGAGGCTGTTACCCCACCTTCGCGCTGTAGCGTTCGCGGAACCAGTCGACGGTGCGGGCGAGGCCGGTTTCGAGCGTGACTTGCGGCTGCCAGCCGAACACCTCGTCGGCGTGCGACACGTCGAGCACGCTGCGCTGCTGCTCGCCGGGCTTGGCGTCGGCGTGGACCTCGTCGGCGTGGCCGCCGGTGAGGTCGTTGATGACGTGGAAGAGCCGGTTCACGCTCGTCTCACGCCCGGTGCCGACGTTGACGGTCTCGGACCCGTCGTAGTCGAGCCCGGCGAGGACGGCGCGGACGACGTCGCCGACGTAGACGTAGTCGCGGGTCTGCTCGCCGTGACCGTAGATCACCGGCTGCTGCCCGTCGAGCAGCCGCTCGGCGAAGATGGCGACGACGCCGGCCTCGCCGTGGGGATTCTGGCGCGGGCCGTAGACGTTCCCGAAGCGGAGCGCGACGAAGGGGATGCCGTAGCTCTGCTCATAGAAATAGAGGTACTTCTCGGTGACGAGCTTGGTGATGCCGTAGGGCGAGAGGGGCCGTTGCGGGTGGCTCTCCGGCTGCGGACCGCCGTCGTTCACCGCCGGATCCGGCTCGCCGTAGATCGCGCCGCCCGTCGAAGCGAAGACGACTTTCTTCAGCCCGCTCTCCCGCCCTGCTTCCAGCAGGTTCAGCGCCCCGATCACGTTCACGTCGGCGTCGAAGCGCGGATCGGCGACGGACTTCCGCACGTCCATCTGCGCGGCGAAGTGCAGGATCGCATCGAACTGCTCCTTTTGGATGAGGTCGGCGGCGGCGTCGGAACGGATGTCGAGTTCGTGGAAGGTCGCGCTCTCGGGCACGTTCGCGGGGCGACCGCCAGAGAGGTCGTCCATCACGTGCACGCCGTAGCCGCGCGCGACGAGGGCGTCTGCGACGTGAGAGCCGATAAATCCGGCACCGCCGGTAACGAGGACTTTCATGGGGCATTGGGTCTGGAGATCGGAGACAGGTAGAACAACGACAGGTTAAGCAGATCTTCGTGAGGGCCACAGCATTTGGTTATTCAGATTGGGTAGCTGCTTGCAAAGCCATTCCAATTGCTGAAGATCATTTGCGGGCCACCACTTGGGCAGCTTGTCGCCGAAACCAAACAACTGAGCCAATCCTGTACACACGATATCTAATGGCTTGGTAGAGAGATATAGGCCGTATTCACCCTCCGCTCGCTCTGGACTCATTAACTGAGACTCAAGCCCCATTGCGCCGTCTTCCGAGATCATCGCGTAATAATCGCCATCTGGAGTGATCTCGGGAAATGGCTGATCCATTGCAAAAGGCTCATACGTCCTGTAAAAGTCGGCCTCATCCATACCAGCATGGACAAAAGCTGAGAGCCACTTGTAAGTCCGGTCATACTCTTGGCTCCAGCCTATTCGTTTAAGAGTCTCTTTCATGTTCGTCTGATCTCCTCGGTTGAAGAGGTCCATGTAACGCTGATTCTCGCTCGCCCAGACTAGCGAGGCCATGCTTTCCAACAAGCTGCGAAGGGTTGCGTGAGCGGGTCGAAGAAGGCCCGTCTTGCATAGAACCGAAACAGACTTGCACAACTCAATCTGGAGTTCGAGTATGCGAGCGTACGCCATTTCGCCTCCTTCGAGTTCTACAACTGAAGAAGGCGCACCATGCTCCAAGCACAGACGGAGCGTTCGAGCGCTCGCAGTGAGCAATCCGTAATAGATCATATCGTGATTCTACTGTGGCGCAGGTCTAGGTCTGCCCAACCAATTGATCGATGAATCACCCAGATCATGCTTCTGGCAGAATGGCAACGGTGGAGAGAAGCTCGGCAGCGGGATGCAGGGCGGATTATACGACCACGCGGATTACGAGACCCGGAGCCGCCTCACGCAATGCGGCGTTGATCGAGGGCACCAGCGGGAGCAGATCGTCTATGTCGTTGCTGATGGCCGAGAGCATGATCAGGCATAGCTCGATGCCCGTCAGGTTCTGCTGGTACTCGATCCCCCGGTCTATCGTCAGCAGCACGTCGAACTCCGTCGCTGCCAACCGGAGCAACGGCCCATTCTTGATCCCACCCCACCCCCGTTCGGGCACCGTCAGCGCCTCCGCTTCCAGGGACCACTTCAGCTTGCGAGGGAGGTTCTCATCGAGCAGTACCCGGATCACGTCGCGGCGACCAACTCTTGCTCGGCCAACTCAAGGAGGGCTTCGGCCTGCTCCCGACTGACCGTGGGAAAGTCGTCGCGGAAGTCCTCGATCCGCTTCCCCTTGCGGAGGTAGACGAGGAGCGTGTCGATGGGAACGCGCGTGCCGGTGAAGACTGGCGTACCACCGAGGATGTCGGGGTCGGAATGGTAGACGGCAGCTCGTTGCATCACTTTCTCTTCGTTACAGCCTCTTTGTTTCAGCGTACCCGCTTTGTCTCCAACGCTCCTGCCTCCTGTCGGATTCGGCGCGGCACGTCTCACGCCTCGGGCAGAATGGCGACGGTCGAGAGGCGTTCGGGGTCGAACAGTTCGGCGGCGAGGGCCTGCACGTCGTCGGCCGTCACGTCGTCGATGGAGGTGATGACTTCGTCGAGGGTGAAGTAGCGGCCGAAGGCGAGCTCGATCCGGCCGAGTCGCATCATCCGGTTGCTCATGCTTTCGAGCCCGAGCATGAGCGAGCCTTTGAGCTGGTTCTTGGCCTGGTTCAGCGAGCGCGGGCTGACCTCCTTTTGCACGAGCTTCTCCAGCTCCCGCCCGATCAGCTTCCGCGAGCGCTCAACCTTCCCGGCGTCGGTGCCCATGTAGACCCCGAAGTCGCCAGTGTCGGCGAGCATATTCGTAAACGAGTAGATGTTGTAGCAGTAGCCGTACTTCTCGCGGATGTTCTGGCTGAGCCGGCTCGACATCCCCCCGCCGAGGAGGGTGTTGAGCGTCGTGAGCACGGTGCGGCGCGGGTCGTTGAGGCCAGGGCAGCGGGTGCCGACGACGAGGTGCGCCTGCTGGATCGGGCGGCGCTCGACGAGCTCTTCGGCCGCGTAGCCATTCGCCGACTCGCGCCGGATCGGTTGCGGGCCGCGCTCCAAATCCTCCGTCAGCCGCCGGACGTGGCGCACGACGGTCTCGTGGTCGATGTTGCCGGCGACGGCGACGACGAGCCGGTTCGGTGCGTAGTGGTCGTCGATGTAGCCGAAGAGCCGCTCGCGGGTGAAGGAGCGGACGGTCTCGGGCACGCCAAGGACGGGGCGGCCGAGCGCGTGGTGCGGGTAGAGCACGGCCTCGAACTTGTCGAAGATGAGGTCCTCAGGCGCGTCCTCGTACATCTTCATCTCCTCGACGACGACCTCCTTCTCCTTCTCCACCTCGCGCTCCGGCAGCGTCGGGCTGACGACGAGGTCGAGCACGACGTCGAGCGCGCGTTCGAGGTGTTCGTCGAGGGCGCGGGCGTAGTAGCAGGTGTACTCCTTCGACGTAAAGGCGTTGAGGTACCCGCCGACGGCCTCCATCCGCTGCGCGATGTGGTGAGTCCGTCGCCGCGTGGTCCCCTTGAACACCATGTGCTCGATGAAGTGCGAGATGCCGTTGTCCTCGGGCCGCTCGTCGCGGCTGCCGGCGGCCAGCCACGCGCCGACGGCGATCGAGCGAACGGAAGGGATGTGCTCGCTTACGACGCGGATGCCGCTCGGAAGCGTGGTGCGGTTGAACAGCGGGTGCGATGAGTCGGGCATGAAATCAGACGACGCGGGGTGCGTTGTGAGTGGGGCGGGAATATAGAACACGGGCGAGGCGTCAGCGCCCCGCCCGTACTATGAGTGTGGGAGTAGGAAAGTATGGGGGAGGGATGGGCACCGCGGGAAGAAACGCACCATCCCACCGGCCTCCTCCCCCCTACTGAGGCTACCGCCGACCGCCACGTTCGCCGCTGCGACCGCGACCACCGCCACGGCTGCCGCCACGGTCACCGCCACGGCTGCCGCCGTCGCCGTTGGACCGGCGCTGGCGCGAGGCCTCCTTCTCCTCTTCGGTCGGCTCGGGCAGGTACGGCTTCCGGCTGAACCGGAGCTTCCCGTCGTCGCGGACCTCGATGAGCTGGACCTTCACCTTGTCCCCGACCTGCATCTCGTCCTCGGGGTTCTCGACGTAGCCGTGGGCCATCTCGGAGACGTGGAGCATGCCCTCCTTGCCCGGCAGGATCTCGAGGATCGCGCCGAAGGGGAGCATCTTGCGCACCGTGCCCTCGTACTCCTCGCCGACCTCGGGGACCGTCACCATGCCGCGGACGATCTCGATGGCCGCGTCGGCGTCCGCCTGATTCGTGGCGGCAATCGTGACGTACCCCTTCCCGTCCTTCTCGTCGATGTTCACCTGCGTGTTCGTGTCGGCCTGGAGCGCCTTGATGTTCTTGCCGCCCGGCCCGATGAGCGCGCCGATGAACTCGGAGTCGATCACGAGTTGGAAGAGGCGCGGCGCGGTCGCGGCGATCTCGGCGCGGGGCTCCTCGATGGTCTTCGCCATCTCGTCGAGGATGTGGAGCCGACCAGCGCGGGCCTGGTCGAGCGCCTTCTTCATCGTCTCCTTCGCGAGGCCGGACACCTTGATATCCATCTGGCAGGCGGTGATGCCGTCGCGCGTACCGGTCAGCTTGAAGTCCATGTCGCCGAGGTGGTCCTCGGTGCCGAGGATGTCGGAGAGGATGGCGACACGATCATCCGTCTTGATGAGGCCCATCGCGATGCCCGCGACCGGCTTCTTCAGGGGCACGCCCCCGGCCATCATCGCCATCGAGCCGGAGCAGACGCTCGCCATCGACGAGGAGCCGTTGGACTCCAGCACGTCCGCAATGATGCGGATGGTGTAGGGGAACTCGTCCTCGCTCGGGAGCATCGGCTTGAGCGCGCGCTCGGCGAGCATGCCGTGGCCGATCTCGCGGCGGCCGGGGCCGCGCAGGAACCGCGCCTCGCCGACAGAGAACGGCGGGAAGTTGTAGTGGAGGTAGAACCGCTTGTCGGTCTGGTTGAAGAGCTGGTCCACGCCCTGCACGTCGCGGCCGGAGCCGAGCGTCATCTGGGCGAGCACCTGCGTCTCGCCGCGCGTGAAGATGGCCGAGCCGTGGACGCGGGGGAGGTAGTCGATCTCGGTCCAGATGTCGCGCACCTCGTCGAGCCGGCGGCCGTCGATGCGGCGGCCCTCGCTGAGGATCATCTCGCGCATCACGTCGCTTTCGACGGTCGAGAAGGCGTTCTTGATGTCGCTCTCCGTGGCCTCGTGCTGGAGCCCGACGGCTTCGAGCGCGCCCTCGACGATCCCGCCCTGCATCTCGGCGATGACCTCCTTCTTCATGTCACTCAGGCCACCGTACAGGCTCTTCTTGTCGTACGGCTGGCGGAGGTGGTGCGCGATCTTTTCCGACACGAACTTGCGCACTTTCTCGACGAGATCGTTGTCGGCCATCGTCGTGGTGTACTCCATCGGCTCGATGGCTCCCTTCTCCGCCTCGACCTGCCGGCGGAGCTCGAGCTGGGCGCGGCAGAGCTTTTTGATGACCTCGTGCGCGAAGTCGAGCGCGGCGAGCATGTCGTCCTCGCTCACCTCGTTCATCTCGCCCTCGACCATCACGATCGAGTCTTCCTTCCCGGCAACGATGAGGTCGAAGTCACCCTCGGCGCTCTCGTCCACGGTCGGGTTGATGATGAACTCGCCGTTGACGCGGCCGACGCGGACGTGCGCGGTCGGGCCGTCGAAGGGCGCACCGGTGAGCATGAGCGCGGCGGACGCGCCGATGCCGCCGACGACGTCGGCGTCGATCTGCGGATCGGCGGACATCACGTTGAGGAGCACCTGCACCTCGTTGCGGAAGCCGTCGGGGAAGAGCGGGCGGAGCGTGCGGTCGACGAGGCGGGACGAGAGCGTCTCCTTGTCGGAGGGGCGACCTTCGCGCTTGAGGAAGCCGCCGGGAAACTTGCCGCCGGCACTGAATTTCTCGCGGTAGTCCACGGTGAGCGGGAAGAAGCTCTGGCCTTCGCGCACGCTGCTGTCGATGACGGCGGTGCAGAGCACCATCGTATCGCCCTGGCGGGCGATGACGGCGCCGTGCGCCTGCTTGGCGAGCTTACCGGTCTCGAGCGTGATCTGCTTGCCCTGGCCGATGTCGATGGTCTGGGTAATCGCTTGCATGGGGATGGGGTTGGGTTGAGTGCCGTCGGCCGGTCGACCCCGCTCCCCGGTTTAACCGAGGTACCAGAAATCAGCTTTCAGGGACCAGCGCCGAGAGGCCCGAAGCCCGGCGGGGCTGGCTGCTGAAGACTGACTGCTGGACGGGCGCGACTCGCGATAGACCGTGCAGCGACGGACGGAGGATGGGCCGTTCTCCGGACGAGGCCGGCAGCCCGTGTACAGCGGCAGCGGCACCCGGAAAGGATGCCGCTGCCTGGGGGGATGCTTACTTGCGAATCCCGAGCTTGGCGATGATCGCGCGGTAGCGCTCGATGTCGCGGTCGACGAGATAGTCGAGCAGCCGGCGGCGCTTGCCGACGAGCAGGAGGAGGCCCCGGCGGGACGCGTGGTCCTTCGTGTGCGTCTTGAGGTGCTCGGTCAGCTCGTTGATGCGCTGGCTGAAGATGGCGATCTGGACTTCGGTGGTGCCGGTGTCGGCATCGCCATTCCCGTGCTCGGTGATGAGCTGTTGCTTCTGTTCCTTCGTGATCATGCGGGGTGCCTCTTTAGATATTCCATGCTAAAGGAGCGGGCGCTCGCCCGCGAAGCGGGCTCTGAGGGTCGAGCGCAAGCTAGAAAGCGAAAAGTACGCGTGTGCAGCCTGCGCGCTTTCGAAGTCCCGGCTAAATGTCGAGCCGCGACGCATTCCCGACTCCGCTATCTCAGCACCGTCACCCGCCGCGTGAGCACCCGCGAGGCCGCGCCCACGCCAGCCTTCATCTGCACGACATAGACCCCGGCGGCGAGGTCATCCCGCTCGAACGGCGCTTCGTACGTGCCCGACGGCTGCTCGGCGTCTACAAGCACGGCGACTTCCCTCCCTAGCACATCGTAGACCGCCAGCCGGACGGACGCCGACGTGTCGAGGGTGTAGCGAAACGTGGCGGCTCCCGTCGTGGGGTTGGGGTACGCCTCCAGCCCGAACGCCTCCGCCGATGCCCCGCCCTCGGCCGCCGTACCGAGGTCCTCCGTCACCCAGCGTGCGATGCACGAGGAGGGTTGCCCCCCGGCCGCGATGAACTCGCCCCCGGCCCACAGGGCCACCTGGTCTTCCCTTTCGGCATCCCCCACGGCCAATGCGTGGACGAAGGGGGCACTGACGAAGCCGGTGAGTCCGCTACCGAGCCCGCTCCAGCTTGCCCCGTTCCACTGTTGCACGTAGGGACCAGAGGCGTTTTGGTTTGCACCCCCCGCATAGAGCACCCCATTGGTCTCAGGATCGCCATTGAGCGCGAGCGAGCGGACGACTTCCAGCCCACCCAGACTCACCCACACGTCGTCCTGCCAGCGCCAAACCCCCTCGGTGAAAGCGGCAGCGTAGAGCGCGCCCCCGGCCGCCGGGTTCCCCACCACGGCGAGGTCCTCGACGCTGAGCGTGAAAGCCCATTCCCGGAGCGCCGTCCACTGCTGAGTCTGTGGGTCGAGCCGGGACACACGGGCGCGCGACTCTCCCGTTCCAGGGATGATCCGGTAGCCGCCTACGTAGAGCGCCCCGGCCTCATCCACGATCATGGAGTAGATGCCATCGAAGCCGTGGCCCTCCGGCGGGGCCTCCCAACGCTCGGTGCTTGGATCCCATCGCGCGAGGCTCTGCACGTCGAGTTGCTCGCCGTCTCCCTGAACGACTTCCAGGAATCGACCGCCGACGTAGATCATGCCGTCCTCGGCCTCCGCAAAGGCCCGGACGACTCCAAGCTCCAGGCCTCCACCAAGCCTCTCCCACTGCTCCCCGTCCCAACGCGCCACGCTCTTCGAGGCTACCTCTGTCCCATCAGCTTGAAACACCTCATCGAAGCGACCGCCGACGTAGATGCTTCCGTCACGGCTGTAGAGAAGGCCCTCGACGAGGCCGCCGAACCTTCGCCCCATACCCTGACCGAGCGGCTCCCACCCCGTCCCGTTCCAGCGCGCCACGTAGTCGATCTGGTGGGTGCCGGCGAAGTGGAAGATGCCACCGGCGTAAACCTCCCCGCCCGTGGTCGTCACCAGAGTGAGCACATCGTCGGTGAAGCCGCCCGTCTCGGGGCTGCCGAGGACGCTCCACTGCTCTTGCTCGGGCTCGTACCGATGGAGGAAGTTGTTGGGGTTGTCCCCCTCGAAGAAGAAGTACCCGGCATGTCCGACGTAGAGGGCGTTGGCCGTAGCGAGAATAGTCTGAACCGGCCGTGCACCGTCGACCGGAACGGGTCCGGGATCAACGCTAGCCCATGCTGTGCCATCCCAACGGCGTAGTACGTTGTCTTGCCACTCTCCCCCCGCGTAGAGCGACCCGTCAGGGCCAAAGGCGAGTGCATATAGAAGGAACTCCGTGCCTTCTCCCAGGGCACTCCACGTCTCGGCCTCCGGGTCCCATCGAGCCACGTTGTTGACGGGCAGTACGCTTCCGTCCGGTTGAAGGGCCTCGTCAAAGGTGCCCCCGACGAAGACCCCATCCGCGCTCACCGCCATCGCTTGAACTTCCGCAAGCACGTCTGCATCAACCCCGCCGCCGAGTCCACTCCACGCTTCGGTAGCCGGGTTATAGCGAGCGACGTTCCGAGCGGCAACCCCACCGGCCACGCCAAAGTTGCCTCCAACGTAGAGAAAGCTATCGTGGAAGATCAGCGACGTTATGTAAGAGAATCCGCTTCCCACCTCTCCCACCGTTTCCCATTCCATCCCGTCCCATCGGGCCAGGTTCTTGACCTCTATCCCTCCAGCCATATCGAACTCACCGCCCGCGTAGAGGAGTCCGTCTGGACCGAATACGAGATCATAGACGGCGAAGCCGGCGAGCCCTTCTCCAAGCGCATTCCAGACTCCGCTAGCGGGATCGTAACTGGCAATGTTAAGGGCAGGGTTACCACCGGCCGTTTGAAATTGTCCCGCCGTGTACAAGGTACCGTCTGGTCCGACGGCGAGTGAAAAAACCGCGCCGTCAACTCCCCCACCGAGAGGTATCCACTCCTCTTCCGTCAAGTCATAAGCCCCAACTTTGAAGGCGATCTCGCTTCCAGCGTAGATAAAGTCCCCTCCCACGTAGAGCCGGCCGTCGCTCTCGGCCAGTGCATGCACGGGACCCGTTACGCCGGGGAGCGTAAAACCGTCGGACCACTCCCCGGTGGCTTGAGCATGTGCACCGAGGGCGGATAGGGAAACGAGGAGGGCGAAAAAGAGAAGGAGGTGACGCATGGAGCAGCTCCGCAGTTTGTTGTTCACACGAGCGGAGGGAGCGCTGACTTCGAGACAGCACCCCCTCCGCATTCTCTGGCGCAGGGGTGCTACCGCCTCACCGCAGCACCGTCACCTTCTGCCGGAGCATGCGCGGGGCCTTCCGCCCCGCCGCTCCCACCGTCGCCACGACGAAGTACGTCCCTACCGCGAGGCGGGAGCCGTCGAGGCGGAGGGCGTGACGGCCGGCGTCAAGCACACCGTCTGCCAGCACGGCCACTTCCCGCCCCAGCAGATCGTAGACCACGACGCGCACCGCCGCCACCTCCGGCAGCGTGAACGGCACCGTAGCCGCCCGCGCCGTCGGGTTGGGGTATGCCGCGAGCAGCGCGACCTCGGCCGGGAGCGCGGCATCGCCGCTCTTGCTCACGGCAACGGTCGCCGTAGCCTCCTCGCCCTGTCCTGTACCACGGCCGGTGCCACCGCCCCCCGCCTTCGCCGCGATCACCTCGGCCATGAACGCGAGGTCCTCGCTCAGCCCGTCGTGGGTGTCGCCGAGCGTACCGATGAGTCCGTCGATCCGGGCGAGGGCGGCATTGTAGCGCCCGAGCGCCTCGTCCACAGCAACCGCGTCGAGCGAGAGCGTGAGGGTCTCCTCTTCCCCCGCTACTAGGGACCCGTACTCAGCGAGAAGCTGATCGGCCCGCTCGACCTCACCCGCTGCGAGGGCGGCCTCGGTCAGCACGATGGCGGCTCCCTCAACGACCCGGCGGAGCCTCGGCGGGAGGTGGTCCGGGTTGCCCTGTGTGAGGCGATTCCTGAGCATCCGAAACACCTGCTCCGTCGCCGCCTGTTCGCCCGTCGCGTCGGTGGGATCGCGCCGCTGAAGCCCTGCCAGAAGCCGGACGAGAGCGGGGGCGTCTACGGCCTCGGGATCAGCCGCTAGCTGCCCTCTGACGGCACGAATCCGCTCACGCAGCCACACGACGGGATCCTCGTCGCCACCCCGTGGATGCGAGTCCGTGCTCCCTGCGCCGGAAGACGCGAGAACGTGGGGATCTCCGAGCGCCGGCCGGTAGCCGCCGCCGGAGCCGCCCGTAGGGTCCGACGTGAGGTAGGGGCTCACGTCCACGGAGTAGGTCCCGCAGAAGTAGCTCGCCGGCGGGGCCGAGGTCGTCCCCCAGTAGTCGTTCTCGGCTTCGAGGATGCTCCCGGACGAGTTGTAAATCCGGCACCCCGACCCCGTATCGAGGACGGCGTTGCGGTCGCCGTCCAGCGTGGTGCTCCCCATGAAGAGGTAGCCCCCGTTGAGATAGACCACCTGCTTGTCGGCGTTGTCCGCGATCCGGTTCCGTCCCTCGTACCCGAAGACATTGCCTCGGCGGCTGAAATCGACCTCGCCGTTGGCCTCGACACGGAGGCCGTCGTAGGAAGCACCGCCGGTCCCGTTACCCTCGATAACATTATCGTGGAAGGAGGTGGCCGTGGCGTTCTTGACGTAGACCCCGTGCTCGCCGCCGTTCCGAACCGTAGACTCCGAGAGGCCGAAGTCGGTGTTACGCAGGTAGAGGCCGTAGGTGAGGCTGCCTTCGATCAGCACGTGGTCGAGGTAGACCTCAGAGCGCGGCGGGAGACAGAACGGGCTTCCACAGGAGGCGTAGTCGGTGGCGAGGCCGACCTTGTTATCGACGAGTTCGGTGTCGTAGATGTTGGTGCTCAGCGCGCGCACGTCGAGGCCCGTGGACGCGCCGGAGATGGCGACGCCATCGAAGAACGAACCCTCACCGTGGAGGGTGATGCCGGCCCACGCGATCGAGCTCGAACGCGCGGTGAAGGCCACGTCCTGCACGTCGAGATTACCGTCGGCCACGAGTTCGGACCCCGCCCACATCTGGAGGGAATCGTTGCTGAGCGCGGCGGTCTGCCCGCTCGGGATCGTCGCGCCGAAGCGCTCGATGGTGTACGTCAGCGCCTCATAGGCGTTGATGCGGCCGTAGCCGGTGTACTGGTTCCACTCCAGCGTCTCCCCCGTGTCGGAGTCGGTGTAGGTGAACGAGTCGGGGTGGTCGTTCTGGTCCACCTTCTCTGCCGAGCGCGTGATGACCTCGTAGACCTCATCCACACGGAGAGACGGGTTGATGGCGAGGACGAGCGCGGCCTGTGCTGCCACAATAGGACCAGCGCATGAAGTCCCCCAACAGCCACCTAATCTATGATCGTAAGAACCGCCTTCTCCAACCCCGTCGGTGTATACAATCCTCACCGCCTCACCCGGCGCTGCAACATCGATAAATGCCTGCTCAGGTGCGGCCAGCGGGTCGGTGCCAGGGCTCCAGGTCCACACATCGACGAACTCGTCAGTCGCGCCGGTCGCGCTTACAGCAATGACCTGTGCTTCATAGGTTGTCCCATCGCCGGCATCGATATCATCGAAGTAATACGCAGCAGGGTACTGCTGTGTGGTACACGTTCCCGAACCATCAGGCGTGCAGCCCTGCCCGTTGCCTGCTGAACCTGTGACAACTATCCCCATAGTGAGGAGGTCTCGAACAGCATTCCTTACCCCTCCTCCAACCCAGCTGTTCTGCACCACATCGACATTGCCATACGCAGGATTGGCGGGGTCTCCCAACGCTGTGACTATATTACCAAGACCAATACTCAACCCATGGAATCCATAGAGTTCGACGTTCCACCCGAGGCTGGCTACGGACTGTCCATTATCGGTCTCTGCACCAGCCATTCCCGCCACGAAATAACCGTGCTGATTGGTAATATTCCCGCACGTTACTACCGTCAGCTTGTTGATCAGGTCGGGATGCATGTCAGAGCCCGCCAGTTCACAAGGGAAGTAATCTGCAAATGCAATCCCAACCGGACTTAACGATCCGATCCCTCTATTGATTTCCCACGCACGCGCCGCGTCGATCTTCAACAGGCTGTATTGGTTGCCGATGACATAGTCCGGGTCGTTCGGCTCGTCGAGGAGATAGTAGACCTGCGGTTCCTCCGCGTAGGCCACCTCGCCTATCGCTTCCAACTCCGCCACTACATCGGCCAGCGGGACGGGGGCATCGAACCATACCCCGATAATCTGCGAGTAGTCCGAGATGGTGACGGTAGCCCCGGTCCGTTTGTTCACGCGGAGCGTGTCGCCCCATACCGCGTTCGGTATCCGCTTCGTCAGCGTGAACGATCCGTAGCTCGTTTCCAGTTGATCGAAGAGGTCCGTGACAGCCGCGTACTCCGTTCTCACGGCCGTCAAGCTCACCGCCACCTGTCCCTTCGGGAGGTCGAAGACGTGCTCGCCGAACTTGACGACGACGAGCGTCGAATACCGATCCCCGTGCAGGTCTTCGTAGAGCGGCGCTTCTACCACGGCATCCTCAGGCAGATCGACGGGAATCAGTGTCTGTGCCAGTACCACGGTCGGGATGAGGAGCAGTAACAGGACCGGGGTCACGCGCCACACGACGCGCCGGATCAGTGGGAGGATTGCCCCCCCCCCGGTTATTTTCGTGACGGTTTTCGGTAGCAGAACGTGCGCACATGATGACCTCACGGTTTAGACAAGACGATAGTGCAGAGTAAACGATTGACTCCGCAATGTCAAGGAATCAAGAAAGGCAGCCTGATTACTCCCGTTTGGGTTTCTGTTCTGTCTCCTAAAAGTTGCAGCGCCACCGTCTGAAGCCGCTGCTACCGGCTCGTCGTCCGTAACACCCGACGGCTCACTCGTTCGTCGTCGCGGAGCTGGGTGGCGAGGGCGTCGGGGCCGGAGAACTTGACTTCGTCGCGGATGCGCTCGACGAACTCCACGCGGAGGGTGTCCCCGTAAATCTCCTCCGCGAAGTCGAAGAGGTGGACTTCGACGCTGAGCGCGCCGTCGGTCTCGAAGGTCGGGCGGCTTCCGACATTCATCATCCCACCGACCATCTCGTCGCCGTGCGCCGCGCGGACGGCGTAGACGCCGGGCTTGGGAACGAGCTTCCGGTCGCCGTGGACGCGGAGGTTCGCCGTCGGATACCCAATCGTGCGCCCGCGCTGGTCGCCCCGGACGACGGTGCCGGTGAGGGCGTACGGCCGCCCGAGCATCTCGGACGCCTCGGCCACGTCCCCCTCTTCGCCGAGCAACCGCCGGATCTCAGACGACGACACGGTCACTTCGTGGACGATCTGCTCGGGGATCACGTCCACGCTGAAGCCGCGTTCGGCCCCCATCGCTTCCAGCGTTTCCCGGCTCCCGCTCCGGTTCCGCCCAAACCGGTGGTCATAGCCGATCACGATCTCGCGCAGCCCAATCGTCTCGATGAGGACCTGCTCGACGTAGTCCTCGGGCGCGAGGTTCGAGAGGTCGCGCGTAAACGGGAGTACGACGAACCGCTCGATCCCGAATGCTTCGAGCAGGTCGGCGCGCTCGTCGAGCGTGGTCAGGAGCGGAACGTGGACGCCGAGAACGACCTCGCGCGGGTGCGGGTCGAAGGAGACGACGACGCTGCACCCGTCCACCTTCGCCGCGCGCTCCTTGAGGTAGCGGAGGATGGCCTGATGCCCGAGGTGCACGCCGTCGAACGTGCCGACGGTGAGCACAGAGCAACCGTCGCGGGTGATCTCGTCGTAGCCGAACTGTCGTTTCATTGCAATAACGGTAAATGCGAGTAGGGACGGGTTTCAACCCCGGCCCTACGAGGATGCGACGGTCTCGGCTAATGTGTCCAGCGTCCACGCTTCGTCCACGCTGAACGGGCCAATCGCCGTCCTCCGCAGCGCTGTCAGGTGCGCGCCCACACCGAGCGACTGCCCGAGGTCGTGTGCGAGCGTGCGAATGTACGTCCCCTTCGAACACTCGACGGCGAAGTCCACGTCGGGGCCGCGCCGCGCGGTGAGGTCGAACCGGTAGATCGTGACGGGACGCGGCTGCCGCTCGACGGTCTCCCCGCGCCGCGCCTTTTTGTACAGCCTCTCCCCTTCCACTTTCACGGCCGAATACATCGGCGGGCGCTGCTTGATCTCCCCGAGGAAGGCCTGCCGGGCAGCGTCGAGATCGCTGTCGGTGACGTGCGAGGGATCGGCACGCTCGATCACGTCGCTTTCGGCGTCGTACGAGGGCGTCGTCTCGCCGAGCCGGAGCGTGCCGGTGTAGGTCTTCGGCAGACCCATGAACTGGTCCTGCAACCGCGTCGCCGGGCGGCCGACGAGGCAGATCAGCAAGCCCGTCGCCATCGGATCGAGCGTGCCGGCGTGGCCGATCTTTTTGGTGCCGAGCAGAGGGCGCAGCCGCCGGATCACCCCGAACGATGAGAGGCCGCCCGGCTTGTCCATCAACAGAATAGCCGGATCGCCGCCCATCGTCGGTCGCTCCGACCGAGTGATGACAGGCGGCTGGACGGGCAAATCCTCGTCAGGCATCCGGCTCAGACTCGCCGCCACCCGACTCGTCGGCTTCCGGCTCCTCGACTCCTCGCTCGCCACGCTCCTCGCGGATCTGGTCGAACAGCTCTTCCATGTGGGCGATGCGCTGCTGCGACTCGTCGAGGAAGAACTTCAACTCGGGGATCCGGCGAACCTGATGGCGGATGCGCTGCGCGAGCGCCTGCCGAACCTGGGGGACGATCTCTTCGAGCCGGCGGAAGGCGATCTGCCGCCGCGCCGGCTCTTCGCCGAGAATGCTGACGTTGATGTATGCGATGCCGAGGTCCTTCGTGACACGCACATTCGTCACCGTCACCATCGACTGGGACGCTTCGAAGAACTCGTTGTTGAGCAGCTCGGCGACTTCACGCTGCACGAGCCGGGACAGCCGCTCGGTTCGGATAGACATAGCTGGTAGCTGTTGGCTATCAGCTATTAGCTCTCAGGCGATAGGCTGTTAGCCGTACGGCTAACAGCCAAGAGCTAACAGCCAAGAGCTATCAAACTTGAAGTTTGCGCTGCTCCTCGAACACTTCGTAGGCCTCGATCTGATCGCTGACCTTGATGTCGTTGAAGTTCTGGATCGAGAGGCCGCATTCGTACCCGTTCCCTACCTCGCGGGCATCGTCCTTGAACCGCTTGAGCGAGGAGAGCAGGCCTTCGTAGACGACTACGCCTTCGCGGACGAGCCGGATCTGATCGTTCCGGCGGATTTTGCCTTCGAGCACGTAGCAGCCGGCGACGGTCCCCACCTTGGGGATCTTGAACGTCTCGCGGACCTCCAGCATCCCGAGGGTCTTCTCCTTCTCCTCGGGCGTGAGGAGCCCTTCGAGCGCGTCGCGCACGTCCTCGATGGCGTCGTAGATGACGGAGTAGAGGCGGATGTCAATCTCTTCGCGCTCGGCGATCTGGCGGACGCCGGCCATCGGGCGGACCTGGAAGCCGAAGATGATCGCGTCGGAGGCGGCGGCGAGCATCACGTCCGTTTCCGTGATGGCTCCGACGCCGGAGTGGACGATGTCCACGGCGACCTCTTCGTTCGAGATCTTGAGTAAGGCGTCGGAAATAGCCTCGACGGAGCCGGCCACGTCGCCCTTGATGATGAGGTTGAGATAGGTGAGCTCGCCGAGCGCCATGCGGCGGCTGATGTCGTCGAGCGAGACGTGCTTGCGCTTGCGCATCGTCTGCTCGCGCTGGATCTGCTGGCGCTTCTGCGCGATCTCCCGCGCCTCACGTTCGTCTTCGAGCACGACGAAGCGGTCGCCGACCTGGGGGGCTCCGTTGAACCCGAGGATCTGCACGGGCTTCGATGGCCCCGCCGACTCCACGCGCTGGTCGCGCTCGTCAAACATCGCGCGGACGCGCCCCGAGTGTGTCCCGGCCACGAACGCATCGCCGATTTCGATCGTACCGTTCTCGACGAGGATCGTGGCGACGACGCCGCGCCCCTTGTCCAGCCGGCTCTCGATGACGGACCCGACCGCGTACCGATCCGGATTCGCTTCGAGCTCCAGCAACTCGGCCTCGATGAGCACCTTCTCCAGCAGTTCGGGGATGCCCTGCCCGGTCTTCGCCGAGACGAGCTCGCTCTGGACCTGCCCGCCGTACTGCTCCACGAGCACGTTCTCGTCGGAGAGCTGCTGCATGATGCGGTCGGCGTTGGCTTCCGGCCGGTCCATCTTGTTGATGGCGACGATGATGGGGACGCCGGCGGCCTTCGAGTGGTTGATGGCCTCCTTCGTCTGCGGCATCACCTGATCGTCGGCAGCGACGACGAGGATGACGAGGTCGGTGACCTGCGCGCCGCGCGCACGCATGGCGGTGAACGCCTCGTGGCCCGGCGTGTCGAGGAACGTGATCGGGCGGCCGTCTTCGGTCACCACGGTGTACGCGCCGATGTGCTGCGTAATGCCGCCGGCCTCGCCCGTAGCTACGCTGGCCTCGCGGATATAGTCGAGCAGCGAGGTCTTGCCGTGGTCGACGTGGCCCATGATCGTGACGACGGGCGGGCGGGCCACGAGGTCTTCGGGCGCGTCCTCTCCGACCTCGATGTCCTCCATCCCGACTTCCGTCACGAACTCGACGTCGAATCCGTATTCGTCGGCGATGAGGGTGATGGCGTCGGCGTCGAGGCGCTGATTGATGGAGACCATCATGCCGAGGCCGAAACCGGTCTGGATGACGTCGGTGACGGGCACGTCCATCATCGCGGCGAGCTCGCCGGTGGAGATGAACTCCATGAGGCGGAGCTGGCTCTCCTGCTCGCGCATCTCCTCCATTTCACGCTCGCGCTGCTCGGCGCGCTCCTCGCGGCGGTCGCGGCGGCGGCGCTGACGGCCACGGCCGGAGCCGGAGCCCTGCGCGAGCTTTTGCAGCGTTTCCTGCACGGTCGAAGCGGCCTCCGCCTTATCGACCTTACCCTTCTTCTTCCGCTTACCGCGCTTGCTGGGCGAGGCCGAATCGGTCGCATCATCTTCGCTGACCGCCTCGGTCTTCCGCTTGCGCTTGCGGCGGCGACCGGACTCGATGCCCGAAAGGTCGATCTTGCCGACGACCTTCGTCCCGCTCAGTTCGTACCGGTCGGCGCGCAGCGTGCTGGCCTCTTCGTCGTCGTCGTCGTCCGCTTCGGCGACGAGTTCTTCGATGCCCTGTTCGGGCTCCGTCTCCGCTTCGACCACCGGCTCCTCGACTTCAACGGGCTCGTCGGCCTCCTCTTCCCGCTCGGCAACCGGCTCCTTCGTTTCGGCGACGGGCTCTCCCGCCACCAGCTCGGCCTTCGCATCCTGCTTGGCCTTTCTCTTCGCCTTCGCTTCCGTTTTGACGACGGGCTCGGCTTCAGCGACGGGCTCGGCCTCAGCGACGGGCTCATCCTCGGGCCCCGTCTTGATGACGGGCTCGGCTTCGGCGATGGGCTCCTCGACTTCTTTCGGCTCGACGACGGGCTCTTCTTCCGGCTCCGGCGCATCGGCGACGGGTTCGGGTGCCGGTTCCACTTCCGGAGGCTTGACCCCGGGGCCCGAGTCGCCGGTCCCGACGGGCTCCTGCCGCACCGGCGTCTCGTCGGCCTGCTCTTCCTGCCGGCGGCGCGAACGGAGCGCGGAGACGCGCGCGCGCGCGTCCATGTCCTCAGCGAAGACAGACCGCAACGCCTCGTACATCTCCGGGGGGAGCTTCGCGTTGATGTCGCCTTTCTCGAGCTTGCTGTCGAGCTCGAACCCGCTCTCCTTCAGCGTATCCACGAGCGTGTCGACGGACACGTTCAGCTCGCGTAGCGCTTTGAAGAGACGGACAGGCCTCGTCGCCTTGGTCGAATTATCGGGCATACAGGGGAAATCGTGTGGGGCGACGTGAAGCCGCGTGAGTCTAGGTAAATCTGTAGGAGGGGCGGTCAGGTTCCCGTCCCGAAAGGGTGACTCCGAGAAGAAGGTAAGGAACGAATCGCTTAGGGCTGCTGCTCCGCATCGGTTTCCGCTTCGTCTTCGGTTTCCAACACGTCCTCCGCTTCGGCCTCGCCGTCCACCACCGCTTCGGTTTCTTCCAACGCGTCCTCCACAGATTCGACGGCGACAGAGGTCGTCTCCGCCTCATCCATCTCCCCATCGCCCTCCGGCTGGGCCGGTGTCGACTCGGAGGCTACTTCAGCGATCTCCGCGATCTCTTCGGCCTCCTTCGCGAACTCGGCCCGCATGAGGAGCAGGATCTTCTCGGTCGTCTCCTTCTCGAGGCCGGAGCGGCGGGCGAGTTCGTCCTCGGACAGCTCCAGCACGGCCTTCGCCGTGTCACAGCCGATGTCCTTGAGCCGCCGGATGACATCGGCCGGCATCACGTCGGAGAACTCGTCGATCTCCACGTCCTCCTCGTCCTCCTTAATGTCGCGGTAGACATCGATCTCGTAGCCGGTGATACGCGAGGCGAGCCGGATGTTCTGCCCGCCGCGCCCGATGGCGAGCGAGACCTCCTCCGACGGCACCGTGACGCGCGCGCGCGGCGGGTCGAGGTCGTCGTTGAGCTCGACGGCGACGGGCTTCGCCGGGGCGAGCGAGCGCTTGATGAACTCGATCTTGTCGTCGGTCCACGGGATCACGTCGATGTTCTCGTTCGAGAGCTCGCGAACGACGGCGTGGATACGGGAGCCCTTCACCCCGACGCACGCGCCGACGGGATCTACGCGGTCGTCGTAGCTCACCACCGCCACCTTGGCCCGGTCGCCCGGCTCGCGTTCGATCTTTTTGATCTCGACGATGCCGTCGTAGATCTCCGGCACTTCGAGCTCGAACAGGCGCTCGATGAAGATCGGCGCGGTGCGGCTGATGATGACCTGCGGCGCGTTGCCCGTCTCGCGGTGGACTTCGTGGACCACGGCGCGGAGCATGTCCCCCTTACGGTAGCGGTCTTTGTAGATCTGCTCGTTGCGGGGGAGGAGCAGCTCCGTCTTGTTGTGGAGCACGAGCACCTCGCGCCGCCGCATCTGGTAGACCTCGCCGACGACGATCTCGCCGACGAGCTCGGAGTACTCACGGTGGATGTTCTCTTTCTCGATGTCGCGGATGCGCTGGCGAAAGGTCTGGAGCGCCATCTGGATCGTGCGCCGCCCGAAGTCCTCGATCTGGATCGTCGAGGCCACTTCGTCGCCTACTTCGTAGTCGTCCTCGATCTGCAGG
This sequence comes from Rhodothermales bacterium, assembly GCA_038232935.1. GTDB lineage: Bacteria > Bacteroidota > Rhodothermia > Rhodothermales > JANQRZ01 > JBBSMX01. The sequence goes on from JBBSMX010000055.1 coordinate 20,098, forward strand.
GCGTCCCGCTCTTCGATCTGCGTGACTGGGTCCTCGACGTCCATATTCTCCACGACCTCTTGGATGTGGAGGATTTGAATATCGCCGTTGTCCGGGTTGAAGATGATCTCGAAGGAGTCGTCGGCGCCGTAGCGCTTGCGGATCATCGCGCGGAACGTGTCCTCCAGGATGAGCTGGAGCGTATCGCGGTCGACGTCCTTCTCGCGGGCGATTTCGGCGAAGGCGGAGACGAGCTGGGTGCTTTGCATAGTCAATGTGTGATTGGGCGATTGGGTGATTGATTGGGACTTAATCACCAAATCAGTGAATCGCTCAATGTCAATTACCAGGGCAGTTGGACGCGGGCGTCGATGACGTCGGCAAACGGGATCGTCTCCGTGGTGCCGTCCACGTCGAGGTCGAACGCGTCGTCGCGGACGGCGGCGAGCGTGCCGGTACGAACGACCGGCACGCTCTCGGTCCCGGTCGTCACTTTAAACAGGCGGCCGACGTGCTTTCGGTACTGCCGGGGGAGCATGAGCGGGCGTTCGGCACCGGGGGACGAAACGTTGAGGTAGTACTTGCCCTTTACGGCGTCCTCCGTGTCGAGCAGAAACGCCAGGTCGCGCGAGAGCCGGGCGAGGTCGTCCGAGCCGACACCTTGGTCGGCGTCGACGAACACCTCGATCACGCGGGAGCCTTTCTGCCCGCGCACCTGCACGTCCACGACGTAGGCGTCGCCATCCGAGGCGACCTCGTCGGCTAGAGCGTGGATGCGCGACCGGAGGTCCGAGTTCTCGGCCCGTGCGGCGGCGACATGGGGATTTTCGGAAGGTTGCTGAGGCATCTATACGCGAAACGCCCGTTCTAGCGAACAGGCGTCTACGAGAGTGTCGTAAACAAAGAGAGGCGGCACGCGGCCCCCTCCTCCACCCCGCGAGCGAGGTGCTTGAATATACGGGCGAAGCCCGGCGGGCTCCAAACGCGCAACCTGCCAAGTCAACATGAAACCCGACGGCAGGTTTCGGCCCTCCCATGCGTTAAAGATGAAGGTCAGAGCCTCATCACGGCTAGAGCCAGACCAGCCAGATCATCGTGATCGCGACGACGGAAACGATGAGGTTGACGGCAAGGCCGCTCCGGGCGAAGTCTGAGAACCGGTAGCCGCCGGCGGCCATCACCATGAGGTTGGTCTGGTACCCGATGGGCGTCACGAAACTGGCCGAGGCCGCAATTGCAACCGCCACGGCAAACGCCTCGGGTGGAGCGCCGACCCCCTGCGCCGCCGCGAGCCCAATCCCCAGCATGAGAGCCGCCGCGGCGTTGTTCGTGATGAGCTCAGTCAGCACGCTCGTCGCGATGTAGACGGCGGCAAGCACGCCCACCACACCGAAGCCGGCCGCCGCGCCGACCATCCCCTGCGCAGCAACTCCGGCGAGTCCCGTGCTGGAGAGCGCCTCTCCGAGCCCGAGCGCCGCCGCGATCACCAGGAGCACAGAGACGTCCACGGCTCTCCGCGCCTCTGCCACGCGCAAACACCCCGTCGCGATCATCAGGAGGGCTCCCACGAACGAGGCCGTCACGATGGAAATCACGTCGAAGGCAGCAAAAGCGATGACACCGAACAGGATCGCGAGGGCAAGCGGTGCCTTCGCACGCTGCACTTTGAGCTCTTCCTGCCGCCGGGGCGCCACGAGGTAGAACTCGTCGCGGTTCTGGTTCCAGCGCTTGTCGAAGCCGTTCTGCGCCTCGACGAGTAGCAGGTCGCCGGGCTGGATCTTGACGTGACCGAGGGACCCATCGACGGGCACGTCGCGCCGTCGGATGCCGAGGACGACACCCTGGTATCGCTCACGGAACCCCACCTCCTTCAGACTGTGGCCCACAAGGTCCGACGAGGGAGCTACGACCGCTTCGTAGAGCGGCAGCGTGGTGAGTTCGGAGGTCTCCACGCTCTCCACCACGCGTTGCAACCCCGGGCGGCGAAGCAGATGCTCCAGCATGACCGCGCTGCCACGAAACGCCAGCACGTCCCCCGCTCGGAGCACTGCGTCCGGCGACGACGGGATGATCTCGCCCCCGTGGCGAACGTGGGCGAGGTAGGCGTTCCCCAGCGCTCGCAGCCCCGCCTCCTCCACCGACTGCCCGACGAACGGGGAGCCAGGCGCAACCCGAACCTCGAACATGCACTCCGTCAATCCTTCCTTGAATTCGGCCGCCTCCTCACTCCGATCCGGCAGCCAGCGGTGACCGAAGGCAGAGAAATAGGCGATGACGGCGAGCGCCGCCGGGACGCCCACCCAGCTCAGATCGAACAGGCCGAGCGGCTCGACCCCGGAAGCCTCCATCAGCCCGGCCACCAGTAGGTTCGTCGAGGTCCCGATGAGCGTTGTCATCCCGCCGACAATGGAGGCGTACGAGAGCGGGATCATCATCTTCGACGCGGGCACGCCGGCACGCTCGCACCACGTCTGCACGCGCGGGATGAGCATCGCCACGAGCGGCGTGTTGTTGAGGAAGGCGGACATCGCTCCCGTCGTCAACATCAGGCGGGGGATGGCGGCCGCGACGCTCGGTGAACGGGGAAAGATCAATCGGTCAGTGAAGCTGAGGGCACCGGTGCGCTGCACGCCCGCTGCCACGACGAAGAGCGACCCGACGGCGAGCACGGCGCTGTTGGAAAGGCCTGCAAAGGCCTGATCGGGCGTGAGAATGCCGAGGAGGAGCAGAGGGGCCAGACTCGCCAGCAGGGCCACTTCCGGCCGCGCCAGCTCTTTGATCAGCGCGATGAGCATCAGTACCACGATGCCGAGCGTGACCCACGCTTCCCAGCTTATTGCTTCAAACATGAACGTAAAACTTTGCGTGCTTTGAGAAATGAGGTGGGCATCTGCCGGAAGGGAGGATGGCAGACGGTTGATCTGCGCGCGTGCTACACGGAAGCTACGGCTACTCGCCGCGTGCTACTCCCCCGCCGCCACGTGAACTCTCAGTAGCCAGCATCGTAAATCCTCCCTTCTTCCATTCGCCCCTGCAAATCTGTGACCATCGACGTATTCGCTGACATAGCCTGCCCGTGGTGTTACATCGGGGAGCACCGTCTCTTCGCCGCCCTCGCACAGCGTCCGCATCTCGACGTGCAGCCCCGGTGGAGGCCGTTCCAGCTCCAGCCCCAGCTCCCCGCTACCGGCCTCCCCTGGCGCTCCTTCGTCGAGCAGAAGTTCGGCGGGTGGGAGCAGGCCCAAGCTGGTTTCCGCCGCGTCGCCACGGCGGCCAAAGACGATGGGATCGCGTTCGACTTCGATCACATCGTGAGTGCGGCGAACACGACCGACGCGCACCGGCTCATCCTGTTCGGGCGGCAGCTCGGCCGGGAATGGGAGATGGTGGACGCCCTCTTCCGCGCCTACTTTGCAGAGGGTCGTGACCTCAACGAGGGGGGCACCTTGCTTGCAATAACAGATGCAGCCGGGCTCGACCGCGAAGCCGCTGCTGCGTACCTCGCCAGCGACGCGGGGCGTGATGAGGTCTCGCAGAGCCAGGCGTTCGCGCAGCAACTCGGCATCAACGGCGTCCCCTTCACCGTCCTCGACGGCCGCCTCGGCCTCTCCGGTGCACAATCCATCGAGACGTTCGTCCGCGCGCTCGACGAGGCGGCACGCTCCGAGGCCACCGAGCACGCCGCCTCGTGACCTCGATCCCCGGAGCGGATCACGCTACCGTACGACGGTCACCCTCCGAACGAGGACCGAGCCGGTCCCGGCATCCGGTTGCACGGAGACGCGGACGTAGTACGTGCCCGTTGCCCACTGCGAACCGCTCACCGTCAGCGCGTGGCTCCCCGCTGCGTAGGTCCGGCTCCCCATGCCGAGCACGCAGTGTCCCTGCACGTCGTAGCCCTCGATGGTCACCGTCGCCGGGGCGTCGAGCGTGAGAGGAATCGAAGTGGCTCCACTCGTCGGATTCGGATAGGCATCTCCGACGTCGAACGAGGCCGGTTGCGCTTCGCCCTCGTCGGCGACGATGTCTCCGACCACGACGTCGAACGGCAGCACGTAATCGAAGTAGATAACCCAAGTTGTGTGCTACATGAGGCCGTCGAGGCTGAGGGTGAGCAGGAACAGGAACACCTTCGTCTCGAAGCCCCGCGCCGTCACCGCGTGGATCGACTTCGGCAGCCGACTCTCGATCCCGCTGAAGGCCGTCTC
>JBBSMX010000056.1:0-23855 GCA_038232935.1 Rhodothermales bacterium
CGTCGTCTCGTAAGGCGGCATCGAGGATGCGTTGTCGGAAGTCGAGGGAGAAGGCGGCCATAGCGAGTAGAGGAAGGAGTCGCCCCAAGATTACAACCAATCGTCTCTCACACTAGCGGGTGCTGATGCGGAAGGCGGGCGGTGCTACCTTCCGTGCCCCCCAGCCGACCGCTCTGCATGGCCGCTCGTTCCTCCGCTTCGTTTCAGCGCTTCGTCGCGCTTCGCTATCTGCGCGGGGCGCAGGGGCGGGACGAGGGGCGGCGCTTCCTCCGCTTCGTCACGTACGCCGCCGTCGGGGGTGTGGCCGTCGGAGTGGCGGCGCTGCTGCTCTCGCTGATGATCGTGCGCGGGTTCAGCCGGGAGATTCAGGAGAAGATCGTTGGCTTCGGCGCGCACGTGCAGGTGGAGAGCTACGTCGACGAGCCGCTCGCACGGGCCGATACGCTCGCGGCCAGCCTCGCCCGGCTGCCCGGCGTCGAGCGTGTCACGCCGGTCGTGGACGAGTTCGCCTTGCTGCGTTCCAAAGCGGGGATCGACGGAGCGGTCGTGACGGGGACCGTCGAGGGGAATCAGGCGTTCCTCGCCGAGCACCTTCGGGCGGGCACGTTTTCGTTTGCGCCGGACTCGGCCGGTCGTCCGGGCCTCGTGATCGGGAAGCAGCTCGCGGACCTGCTCGCCGTCGAGGTCGGCAGCCAGCTCACGGCGTTCTCGATGCGGGAGTACGGCGGCGGCGTCACCGTCGCCCGGCCGCGCGTCCGCGCCTTCCGCGTCGCCGGGATCTACGAGACCGGCCTCGCCGACTTCGACGAGGTCTTCGCCTACACCGACCTCGACGTCGCCCGCGCGCTCTTCGGCTACGAGCCCGATCAGGTCACCCGCTTCGACCTCCAACTCGACGACATCGACCGGGCCGGCGCGACGGCCAACACGATCACCGAGACGTTCGGCGTTCCGATCCTCGCCCGGTCCATCTTCAACGTCCAGCAGAACCTGTTCGCGTGGGTGAACCTCCAGCAGAGCATCGTCCCGCTCGTGATCGGGGTGATCGTGCTCGTGGCCGCGTTCAACATCATCGGCACGCTGCTGATGGTGATCCTCGAAAAGACGCGCGAGATCGGGATCATCCTCTCGATGGGGTGCCCGGCGGACGGCGTGAAGCGGCTCTTCGTGTGGCTCGGCTTCCTGATCGGGGTCGTCGGGACGGGGCTCGGGATGGGGCTCGCACTCGTCCTCGCGCTCCTCCAACTCCAGTTCGGGCTGATCCCGCTGCCGCAGGAGGCGTACTACATCGACACCGCCCCCGTAGAACTCAGCGCGGTCGACTTCGTACTGGTAGCCGTCGTATCGCTCGCGCTCTGCACGCTGTCGGCGTACCTGCCGGCCCGCGTCGCCTCCCGGACCGACCCCGTGCGGTCGATCCGTTTCGCGCAGTGACTCCCTTCTCTCTCATCTATCCTCTCCCGTCCGTCATGGCCGTTCAAACCGGGCAGCAAGCCCCTGACTTCACGCTCTACTCCGATCAGAAAGAAGCGTACACGCTCTCCGAGCAGCGCGATGGACAGCACACCGTGCTGCTGTTCTTCCCCGGCGCGTTCACGGGCGGCTGCACCGCCGAGATGTGCACCGTCAACGACAGCCTCGCCCGCTACCAGGCGCTCGACGCACAGGTGCTCGGCATCTCCGCCGATGCGCCTGCCGTGCTGAGCGAGTTCAAGAAGCAAAACGGGCTGGACTTCACCCTACTCAGCGACCACCACGGAGAGGCCAGCGGCAAGTACGGCGCGCAGTTCAGCACGCAGGAGCACAACCTCGGGTACGACCGGATCGCCAAACGGGCCGCGTTCGTGATCGACGCTGACGGGAACGTTCAGTATGCCGAGGTGCTGGAGAACCCCGGCAAGCAGCCGGATTTCGAGGCGATCCAGCGGACACTCCGAGACCTCCAGTAGCGATGGCGACCGGCGAGTCAAGCGTCTCCGATCTGATCGAGGTACGGGTGCTGCTCTTCAGTGTGCTCCGCGAGTGCGTCGGCGCGGGCGAGGTGGCCCTCACGCTGCCGTCGTCGGCCACGGGCAGCGACCTCGTGGACCGGCTCGTCGAGCGGTACCCCAGTCTCGACCCGTATCGCTCGGTCGTCCGCCTCGCCGTCAACCGCACGTATGCCTCGCTCGATACGTCGTTGCACGATGGGGACGAGATCGCCCTCATCACCCCCGTGAGCGGTGGCTGAACCGACCGATGTCATGATCGAGCGCCGCGACGAGCGGCGGTGGTGCGCGCTCAGCGCGGTCCCGCTTCCGGTGGGGGAGGCCTCGGCTTTCCTCTTCACGCCGGCAGCGGGTGGCGTCAGCCTGTTCATCGGGACGACGCGTCGGTGGACCGAGGAGCAGGACCCCGACAGGAGTCCGAAGGAAACGGAGCGGCTGCGCTATGAGGCGTACGAGCCGATGGCGCTCGACGAACTCGTCCGGCTCGCCGACGAAGCGGCGGGGCGGTGGCCGCTGGAGCGGTGCTGCCTGCTGCACCGGCTCGGCGAAGTCCCCGTGGCTGAGGCGAGCGTGATCGTGGGGGTGGCGACGGCGCACCGGGCCGAGGCGTTCGCCGCGTGCCGCTGGCTGATCGATACCTTAAAAGAGCGCGTGCCGATCTGGAAACGCGAGGCGTTCGCCGACGGAACCGAGGCGTGGGTGCGGCCGGGCGGATGAGGAGCTTTTGGCTGTCGGCTGGTAGCTTCCATCGACCCCGAGGTGCCCCTAGCTTGTCTCACCGGCAGCAGACAAAATAATTAATCCGTTATTGCAATGATCGACCTCTTTTCCCGTGCCCAGCGACTCAGCAAACGCATCGTGCTCCCGGAGGGCGAGGACCCACGCACCGTGCAGGCCGCCCACACGATCGTGGAGCAGGGCATCGCACGGCCCGTGCTCCTCGGCAACGAGGCGCGAATCCGAGCGGCGGCGACCGACCTCGGCGTGACGCTCCCGCACACCGTTCCAGTCATCGACCCGGCCCGAGCCGAGCGGGCGACGGCGTACGCGCAGGAGCTGTTCCAGCTTCGCAAGCACAAAGGGATGACGTACGAGCAGGCGCGTGAGGCGGTGAAAGACGTGCTCTACTTCGGCGATCTCATGGTGCGGCGGGGCGAGGCTGACGGCTGCGTCGCCGGGGCTGCGCACCCGACGCCCGACGTGCTCCGCGCCGCGATCCACTGCATCGGCGTCGACGAAGGCTCCGCGCTCGTGTCGAGCTTTTTTCTGATGGTCCTGCCCGACGGGAGGCCCGTCACCTTCGCCGATTGCGGCGTGGTGCCGACACCCGACGTGGACCAGCTCGCCTCCATCGGGATCGACGCGGCGCGCTCGCACCGGCTGCTGACGGGCGAGGAGCCGCGCGTGGCGTTCCTGTCGTTCTCCACGAAAGGGAGCGCCGCCGACGAGGCCGTCACGCACGTGCAGCGCGCCGTCGAAATAGCCAAAGCCCGCCGGCCCGACCTCTCCATCGACGGCGAGCTACAGTTCGACGCGGCGTTCGTGCCGTCGGTGGGTGAGCGGAAAGCGCCGGGCTCCGACGTGGCCGGGCGGGCAAACGTGTTCGTCTTCCCGAACCTCGACGCGGGCAACATCGGCTACAAGATCGCGCAGCGGATCGGCGGTGCCGAAGCGTTCGGGCCTATTTTGCAGGGGTTGAACAAGCCGGCCAACGACCTCTCCCGTGGAGCCGACGCGGAGGACATCGTGAACGTCGTCGCCATCACCGCGATTCTGGCCGGGCAGGAGGACTAGCGATGTCCACGAACCGCACGAGGCGAGCCATGACGCAGCGGACAACCCGCCGGAGGATGCGTTCGGCCGTGAGCGGGCGGGCGCGGCGGGTCCGCAGCGCGGGCTCGGCGAAGGCCGGCGCGGAGCGGAGTCTGAAGGGCTTCCGGCAGGCGACCGTGCTCGCCGTAGCGATCACGAGCCTGCTCGTCCTGTTCGTACCGGAAACCGGTGAGGGCGCATCGCAGATTCCCGACACGGCCGCCGTAGAACTGCCCATCGCTGACAGCACAGCGGTGCTCGCCGGAGCGGATTCGTCCGCGGACTCGTCCGAAGTACTCGTCCCCGCCGCCGTGCCGGAGTTACGCGCCGATTCGCTCGCGCGCGAAACGACGACACGGGCGCGGCAGGCCTTCGCGGACATCTGGTACACCCTCGTCCGGAGCCTGCCCAAGCTGATCGTCGCCTTCCTCATCCTGTTCCTCGCGTGGGGGATCGTGCGCGTCGTCCGCCCGCTCGTCCGCCGCGTGCTCGGACGCTGGGCGAAGGCGGCAGCCGTTACCGCGCTGTTCGGGATCGCCGTGTGGCTGATCGCCGTGAGCATCGCCGTGGGGGTGATCGCAGGCGATTTCCGCGCGCTCCTCGGCTCGCTCGGGCTCGTCGGCCTCGCCCTGTCGTGGGCGCTCCAAACTCCCATCGAGAGCTTCACAGGCTGGCTCCTCAACTCGTTCCAGGGCTACTACCGTGTAGGCGACCGGATCGCTGTCGGAGACGTGTTCGGCGATGTCTACCAGATCGACTTTCTGACGACGACGGTGTGGGAGTTTGGTGGCCCGGACCGCCCCCCGAGTTTCATCCAGGCTGAGCAGGCGACGGGCCGCCTCATCACGTTCCCCAACAACGAGGTGCTGACGGGCAGCATCGTGAACTACACGCGTGATTTCGACTTCGTGTGGGACGAGCTTTCGGTGTCCGTCGGCTCCGAGTCAGATATCCGGTACGCCGCCCGCGTTGCTGAAGGGGTCGCCCAGGCCCTGCTCCACGATTACATGGCGGCCCCGGCTGAGCGCTACCGGGAGATCCTTCGTCGCGCCGGCCTGCCCGATACCGTAGCGACCGACCCGACGCTGTACTTCTCGATGACCGATTGGGGCATCAACCTCACCGTGCGGTATCTCGTGGGCGCTCGCGAGCGCAGAAAGTGGAAGAGCGAGCTCGTCGCCCGGCTCACGGAAGAGTTCAGCCGGCCCGAGCACGCGGGTAAGATCCTCACCGTTTACCCACGGCAGCAGATCCAGCTTATCGAACCGGATGGCACGGCCACCCGCTGGTCAGTCCGCCCGATGGATGCTTCCGACGACCCCGCATGAGCGCACTCGAAGCCGTTCGAGGCGACATCACCACGCTCTCCGTCGACGCGATCGTGAACGCGGCGAACGAGACCTTGCTCGGCGGGGGAGGGGTGGACGGGGCGATCCACCGCAAGGCCGGCCCCGACCTGCTCGCTGCCTGTCGCGCCATCCCCGAAGTGCGCCCCGGCGTGCGGTGCCCGACCGGGGAGGCCCGCATCACGCCGGGCTTCCGACTGCCTGCCGACTACGTGATCCACACGGTCGGCCCGGTGTGGCGCGGCGGCGGGAACGGGGAGGCGGCGCTGCTAGCGTCGTGCTACCGCGAGAGCGTGCGGCTGGCCGAAGAGAACGGCGTGGCCTCCATCGCTTTTCCGGCGATCTCTTGTGGGATCTATGGATACCCCGTGGCAGAAGCAGCCACGATCGCTGTGCGTGAGGTGACGCTGTTCGTGGAAGCGAGCGAGGTCGTCGAGCGCGCGCTGCTGGTGTGTTTCGGCGACGAGGTCGCGCGCGCGGTCCAGGATGCGGTGGGCCGTTATTGCAATGAATAACCTCCACCCTTACACGCCGCATCAGAGCAATACACTGCCAGTTTTCGTCGGTCTGTTCGTCGCCACGGTTCTGACACGGCTGCCGTTCTTGCACGCTTCCAGCGTGGGAGCCGACCCGGACGCGTGGCGCGTCGCCCTCGCCGCCCGGCATCTCACGACGACCGGGGACTACGTCGCCTCGCGGTTTCCGAGCTATCCCGTACACGAGATCGGGAGCGCGCTCGGTTGGCTTGGAGGGTGGGGTGGGATGAACGGACTGACGGTGGTGTTCTCCGGAGTGGCTGCGGGTTTTTTCGGGCTCGTGTTACGGCGGCTGGGGGTGCGAGCCTACAGCCTCGGCGCGCTTGCCCTTGCTTTTACGCCGGTGGTCTACGTCAACAGTGTAGTGACGATGGACTACGTGTGGAGCCTGGCGTTCATGCTGGGGGGATTCTATTACGCACTATGCAACCGGCCTCGGCTGGCCGGCGGGTGGATGGGGCTCGCCATCGGTGCTCGACTAACAGCCGCAGCGATGGTCCTCCCGCTCGGCTGGCTCCTCTGGACGCATGAAACGAAGCAGGATGGCGCAGGAGGACGGGGTAATCAGCACGGGCTCGCCGTCTTCGCTGCCTTTGCGCTCGCAGTCGCAGCCGCGTGGTATCTCGCGCCGTTGTTCGCTTACGGTCCGGGTTTCCTCCGCTTTTACGACGGAGCGTTGCCCCTCCACATTGCGCTGCACCGAGCCACCCTCGACGTGTGGGGCGAAATCGGGTTCGTCGCTGTCGTCGCGGCGGTCGGTTGGGTGATCGTTCGCCGTCGTCCCTTGCCTGGTGGGATGAGGCGCGTCGAACAGGCGCTGCTCGGCGGCGTCGCGCTGTATCTCCTCGCGTATGTCCGCCTGCCGCTGGAATCGGGTTACCTCATGCCCGTCGTCCCGCTCGTGCTGGCGTGGCTTGGCCTGCGGTTGCCGCACCGGGGATTCGTCGCGCTGTGCCTCGCGCTGCTCGTCTCGCCGTTCTTCCTCGACCTCGAAGCTGACACCTCGCTGCCACGCGATGCGATGGAGCCTGCGCTTCCGGTCGACATTGGTTCCACCCGGATGCGGCTGCTCTTGCTCGGCCCGCTCTTCACCGAACGGGTTCGTATCGCGAGCGAAACGGATACGCTCCGCGCTCTCGCCGCTGCCGTCCGCGACCTACCGCGCCCGGCGGTCCTACTGGCAGACGGGCTGTGGGCAAAGCTCGACGTCACGCTCGATGAGGCGGGAGACGGGCTAGTCATCGTGCCTTCGCTGGACCGACTTTGGGACGAGCGTGCGGACGATCCGCTTTCCCGGCTCTGGCCTCCCACCGACAGCACGCGGCGGTGGCCGCTCTATGTGCTGCCGGGCGTCGAAGCGCCTCGGTCGGACGACCCCCGTTTGCACGGCCGGCGACCGCATCGGGTCGTTTACGCCACCGCGCCGAGCAAGCGCCCGTCCACATCGAGCGCTTCCGGCTGACCGATGACTAGCGCTGCGAAGTCGCCGTGGTGGGGGTTGAGGACGTAGTTCGGTTCCGCTGGGACGACGACACTCGGCACGCGGAGCACAGGGGAGCGCGCGCTGCGCGCCCACTCGTCGCCGAGGTCTTGGGTCGAGGACGGAGCCGGGTGTGCCCGCCAGTCCGCCGGCAGCGTGTCCTCGGCGAGCGTTTCCACGTGACGAAGCTCGAACGTGACCGGGATGAGCACGTACTGGCCGAGCAACCGGGTGGACTCGAGGTGGACGATGATTTCCAAGAGCGCGAGCGAACGGGAGCCGGCCGTGTACGCCACCGCGGTGCCTCGACTGTTCCAGCGTCCGCCGTAGCGCCGGGCTCCTTCACCGCTGAAGGCTCCGCTGCCGAGCGCTCCCTCGTCGGCGTAGCGTGACTGCGTGATGCGCCAGCCCGTAATGCGTTCCGGCATGCTGTCTTACGCGAAAACGCCGTGCGCGAGCCGCCCGAGTAGGTCTTCCACCTCGCGCGCGCCGGGCTCGGTGTCGGCGTAATCGAGCGGGCTCTGTCCGCCGAGAGCCGCGTTGGATGCCTTCAGCCAGCGCCGGGCCTCGGCTTCCTCCATCAGCACGTCCGTGGCGATCTCGTAGAGCCGTGCGATCCGGAGGAGGCGTTCACTCGTATCGGGGGCGAGCGGCTCGTCTCGCTTCTTGCGCCGAGCGAGGGTCCGCGTCGAAACGCCGGCGAGCCGCGCTAGCGCCTCCGAAGCGAGGTCGAGTTGTTCCCGGAGTTGCTCGAACGCACTCGGCGGGAGCCCATGTTTCAGCCGCTCGATGAGGTCGTCGGTGGAGCGGGCGTCGAGGCCGATAGAAGTCCCGTGCATGACATCTCTCGTTTGTGGACACGTGTCGCAAATGAAGTAGACATGTGGCTGTTACGACGCATGAGACTATCCGAGGTTCCGTGCCATACAGCGGAGCCGCTAGACGCTGGGGGCTGCGGCCACGAGCGCCGCACGGATGCGGGCTTCGGGATCGCGGTGAGCATCAGGTTCGAAGGATTCGCCCGTCACCGTCTCGAACAGCTCGATATATCGTTTAGCAGCCAGGACCCGGAAATCGTCGGGCAGGTCGGGCATTGTCTGACCCTCTTTGCCCTGAAATCCCTGCTCCATCAGCCACTCGCGTACGAACTCCTTCGATAGCTGGCGCTGTGGCTCGTCGCGGGCGAGCCGCTCGTCGTAGCCCTCCGCGTAGAAATAGCGCGACGAGTCCGGCGTATGTACCTCATCGATGAGCACGATGTCGCCCTGCCGGTCGAAGCCGAATTCGTATTTCGTATCGACCAGGATGAGCCCGCGCACGGCGGCGAGTTCGGTCCCGCGCTCGAAGAGCCGGAGGGCGAAGTCGGCGATCCGGTCGAACGTCGCGGCGTCCATCAACCCGAGATCGAGGATGCCGCCACGCGAAACGTCTTCGTCGTGGCCCTCGGCCGCTTTCGTGGCGGGCGTCAACATGGGGTGCGGAAGGCGGCGGTTCTGGCGCAGTCCGTCCGGAAGGGCAACGCCGCATAGCTCCCGACCTCCCGTCTGGTACACGCGCCACGCATGACCGGCGAGGTAGCCGCGCACGACGAACTCGATGGGGATAGGCTCGCACACGAGGGCCACGGTCACGTTCGGGTCCGGGACGGAGAGCACGTGGTTCGGGACGATGTCGTGCGTGGCATGGAAAAAGTGGGCCGCGAGCTGATTCAGCACCTGACCCTTGAAGGGAATCGGCCGAGGGAGGATGTGGTCGAACGCCGAAATACGGTCGGTGGTGACGAGGATCAGTCGGCCATCTCCGGTCCGGTAGGTGTCGCGGACCTTTCCCCGGTAGCGGGTGCCCAACGCGTCGAGATGGGTTTCGACGAGGCAGTGATCGAGCTGGTCGCGGAGGACCGCATCGAGGGAATGAGCGGGAGTGGAAGGCATGACGATGGGGGCTGAGCGGCGGGACTGGAAGATACCGCCCGGCTCGATTACGCCACCTCGGGAGCGCTGCTGGCTCGGACAATCAGTTCGGGCTGAATGGATTCGGAAACTCGCTCTTCCGTATCCATCCCCATCCGCTTCAGCAACTGCTGCGTCGCGCGACGCCCGACGTCATGCATCTTCTGATCCATCGTAGAAAGCTCGAGGTAGCGGCTGAGCTTGAGGTCGTCGTATCCGACCAAGGCCACGTCCTGAGGCACGCGCTTCCGAGCATCCCTCAGCGCGGTCCATGCCCCGAACGCTTGCACGTCGGAGGAGGTGCAGACCGCCGTGACGGGAGGATCGAGTTTCAGCAGCTTCTGCATCGCCTCGAACCCCGCTTCCTCGCTGAATCCGGCGTGTTTCGTCGTCTCACCGGTGACGACGAGGGCTGGATCGAAGGGTAGCCTGGCGGCTTCGATCCCGCGCCGGTAGCCGCGGAGCCGGCTGTCCACGTTGTGGTCCCACGGGTGCGCGGCGATGAATCCGACGCGTTCGTGGCCCTGTGCGGCGAGATGCGACAACGCCTTTTCCGCGCCCGCCACCTCGTCCCAGTAGTACGAATCGAAGGCTTCTCGCCGGGAGCCGACGAGCACGATCGGCGCGTGGAGCTTCGACAACTCCCGCTCGAGGTCGTCGTCGACGGGCAGCGAAATCAGCATCAGCGCGTCCACAGCACCCCGATTCAGAAAGCGACCGAGCGTCTGGTAAGGTGCTGTCGAGCCGAGGTTGCACAGGAGCAGGTCGATGTCGTGCATACGCAGCTCGTCCTTGACCCCTTTCAGCACTTCTACGAAAAAGAGCGACGTGAAGGACGGCATTGCCACGGCAAGGGAGTGCGTCTGTTGCTGGGCGAGCGTCCGCGCCGTCCGCTGAGGCCGGAACTGCAGCTTCTCGATGGCGGCCTGCACCTTTTCGCGGGTCGTCTCTGACACCTCGCTCGACTCATTGAGCACGCGCGAAACCGTCGAGATGGCTACGCCTGCCTCACTTGCAACGTCGTAGATCGTTTTTTTCATTGTTCTTTAGTTCCGTAGGATCCCATGGTAGCATTGGCAACTAAGGCGTTTCGCCAGAATGCCAAAAATAATTAAACATATCAGTTGATCCAACATGCTTGCTAGCGCGTAATCCCTCCGTCGTGAAGCGCTTGGCCTCCTGCAGGGCTTCCTCCATCGGTAGCCCTGCGGCCAGCGCTCGTAGAGTCGCAACCGAGAATGCGCTGGACGCGCCGGGTGTGCCTCCCTCAACGAGGTGGGGCGCTTCAAAGAGGGCGAACTCCTCGCCGTCGAAGTAGAGGTCAGCGTTGAACGGAACATCGGAGTCCGACGGGGGGAGAGGCTGTTCCGTTTCGAAGAACCGCGCCGGAAGTGGACCACACTTGATCAGGACCGCGCGTGCGCCACGGCGGACGAGTCGCTGTGCGGCGACTTGCGCATCATCGAGCGAGTGGATCTCCCCGCCGCTCAGCGGCTCGGCATCCGACCGGCCTACCACAACGAGGTCGGGTACCGAGAGCCGTTCCATCACGGTTTCAATACCCCGTTGTGTGAGAACCGTTTCGCCGCTAGGCCCGCTCAGTTGGAGGTCCAAAAGCACAGGGCCCGTCACTGTCTCGGCGAAGTGCATCACGGTCTCTGCCGCCGAATGCGATGAGAGCACACCGATCTTCATCGCATTCGGCTTCACGGTCGCAGCGAGGTGTTCGAGTTGTGCGCGGACGGTGTCCTCGGGTACATCCGTCGCATCCGTGACCGTGCCGTGGCCCGCCATCAAGAGGAGCGTGCAGACTGGATACCCAAGTCCACCAAGGGCTCGAACAGCCGCCAGATCAGCCGCGAGTCCTCGCTCGACAGCGGGATAAAGCGCGCCCACGACGATGGGACAGAATGCAGGCAGATCCTTAGAGTCGGAAGAAGCGTTGGAAGAAGGGGGCATGCTAGGTTTAGGGAGTAGAAGCTGCCGTTGCGTCGCGAGATTGCATCCACGAAGGCAAGATAAGGAGCGTGAAATCCATTGCTGAGGGCCGAAAGAATTATATCTGTTATTGCATCTCCAATTATCAAAACACAAACAGCAAAGCCCGCCACACCCCCAAACAGTCACGGATGTCCAAGGTACAGGCTCTAGCCATCACTACGAAGCCATTGTGTTCAGCGCTTAATCGGCTCCAGATCTGGCCCTCGCTTGTAACTAAGAGTGGGTCTATGAAGTCGGATGCGGCGTGCTCTGCGGAGAAGTTCGCGCCACTGTCATCCTGAGTTCGTCAAAGAATCCGAAGGAATGGCGGTGACCATCTGTATCGCTGAACTTCTCCACAGAGTACCGTCCGTTGCTCTGTGCGGGGGACGATTTGTCCTATACCCGTGATAAGTCTTATTATCACACCTTACTCATTCATCGCCCGTGAACCATGGAAAGCTCTCCCGAACACCCTCCTCAAGCCCTCGTTGCCTCAAACGGTGACCTCGCTCCACACGACCCTGCCCTCGACGCGGACTTACTCCCCGTGTATCTACTGCGCTTCGACCGGAAGCAGACGCGGCGGGCTTATAGCAGCGACCTGCTACATCTATTCAAGTCAGAGTTCATTACACTCAGGATGGCTCGGTCGCTGACGTTTGTCCATCTTAACGCCTACCTTCAGCAACTTCAGGAGTCCGGGCTTCAGTCGAGTACACTGAGACGTAAAGTGTCAGCTATAAGAGGCTTCTATAGCTGGCTCGAAGCGCTCAGCCTCGTAGAAAGCAACCCTGCCCATAAACAAGTAGTCCGACGCATCGATAGAAATGCTAAGTCAAGTGCGACTATCACAGTTCTCACGCAGGAGCAAGCTTCAGCCTTGATCGCTGCCGCAACGGAAGGCGGCGAAACGGCACTGAGAGATCGAACCCTGCTGCTCGTCATGATTCACTGTGCCTTGCGGCGCTCGGAGGCCTCGGGCATGAATGTCGAGCACGTGCATACGACAGGGCCTTACTGGGTGGTAGATCTGCCCCACACGAAAGGCGGTGCCAACGAGTACGTCAAAATACCTGCTCACATCGTCGAGGCGCTAGACGAGATGCGGGCTCACTATAACATCCAATCAGGAGCCCTCTGGCGTTCGCTCAGTCGAAATGAGAGTCGTGGAAACCGTCTCTCACCCGACGGGATTTATGAGATCGTGCGACGTACAGCACGCCGTGCCGGTCTCGGTACGACGGTCGGGGCCCACACGCTCCGCCACACGGGATGCACGCTCGCCATCGAGGCTGGAGCCTCTCTCCAGCAGGTGCAGACTCACGCACGGCACAAGAGGCTGGAGACCACGATGGGTTATGTCCATCAGCGTGACAAGCTTCGCGACAGCGCTGCAGACTACATCAAGCTTAAGTAGGCCATAGTAGCCACCCCAACCTCCAAAGGTACTTGCCTCACCTGAATGGTTCATTCATCGCAGGACTTTGATGTCATCGTCATCGGTGCGGGCCACAACGCGCTGATCTCAGCCGCCTACCTCGCACAGACTGGACACCGTGTTGCCGTTTTCGAGCGACGGGATATCGTCGGAGGTGCAGTGTCTACTAAGGAGATTATCCCAGGATACCAATTCGATTTAGGAGGAAGTGCCCACATACTGATTCGCTTGACACCAATTGTACAGGAACTGAAACTAGAAAATTTTGGATTAGAATATATTGATCTCGATCCTATGTTTTTTGCTCCATTTCCAGACGGAGACGAAGTAATCATTTACAGAGATACCGATCGCACAGCAGAACAACTTGACATAAAATTTCCCGGTGAAGGTAAAGCGTATAAACGCTTTGTGAGTGACTGGCTTCCCTTTGCACAGACCGTGCGTGACACTTTTTTGATGGCACCTGGTCCATTGCAGATGGGAAAGAAGATGATGTGGGGATCGTCTGCTCAAATGGATTGGCAGCGAGCGCTAAGGATGATCTTTAAACCTTACGGCGAAGTAGTAGACACCTATTTCACAGAAGAGAAAATCAAGGCTCCGCTCACGTGGATGGCCGCCCAGTCAGGGCCGCCACCCACGGAGCCGCTGACAGCCCCTTTTCTGTTGTGGCACCCTCTCTACCACGAGGGTGGCGTAGCCCGGCCTCGGGGCGGCTCCGGCATGTTGACACAGGCCCTTCAGCATCACATCGAAGCACACGGTGGGCGGGTCTACGTGTCTGCCCCCGTCGATGAAATCCTTTTTGAAGGACGGAGAGCCGTAGGCATTCGTACCAACAAAGAGGTGTATACCGCCAAAGCAGTACTGTCAGGCACGCACATCCTCGAGACGATGGGCCGTTTAATACCGGAAGCGCTCCGCCCAGAGTCCGCGAAATCACCCCGAGTCGGGAATGGATTTGGCGCTGTACTTCGTCTAGCGCTATCAGAACCCATTCGCTATACCTCGCACTCTGATGATGACGATGCACGCATAGCACTGCAGCTTATCTGTCGAGATCGGCAGCAGATCATAAATGCGTATGGCGATTATTTGAAAGGGCAGCCAGCCACCGACCCACCACTCGTAAGCATGACGTTCAGTGCGGTGGATGACACGCTGGCTCCGCCCGGTGGCGAGGTACTGTGGCTCTGGGGCCAGTACTTCCCCTACGAGCTGGCCGGCGGCCAATCGTGGGATTCCATCGGTGATCGGGTGGCGGATACAATTCTCGACACGTTCGAGCAGTATGCTCCCGGCACACGCGACAAAGTCGTCGGGCAGCTGTTCCAGCACCCACTCTGGTTAGAAAGAGAACTCGGTCTTTTCCGTGGTAACGTGATGCATTTGGAGATGGGATTGGACCAGATGTTTATGATGCGCCCGTCTCTAGAAATGAGTGGGTACCGGAGTCATCTCGAAGGTCTTTACCTGACGGGTGCCAGTACGCACCCTGGAGGGGGCATTATGGGTGCGTCGGGTAGGAATGCTGCACGTGTGGTGATGCAGGATTTGCATCGGAAAGTATATTAATTTGACGATTCTTACAAAAACGGTTATACCCTATGACTGAACGTTTGTCTGCTCAAGAGACGATCAGATATAGTCGTCACCTGACGCTCCCACAGATAGGACGTGAGGGACAAATGGCGTTGCGTAGTACGGCCGTACTCCTCGTAGGTGCGGGCGGGCTGGGATCGCCCCTTGCCCTCTACCTTACTGCCGCAGGGCTTGGCAGACTCGGCGTGGTGGACTTCGACCGTGTCGAAGAGACGAATCTGCAACGGCAGATTCTCTACGGTAGCAGCAATACAGGCCAGCTCAAGGCGGAGGCAGCCGTAGAGCGATTGCATGATCTGAACCCGTATATCCGCATTGACCCCCTCCCCGTTCGTCTTACGAGGGATAACGCACTGGACATTATCGCGGACTACGACATCGTGGCCGACGGGAGTGATAATTTCAGCACACGGTATCTCGTCAACGACGCGTGTGTGTTGAGCGGCAAGCCCAATGTCTACGGTTCCATTTTTCAATTCGAAGGGCAGACCACAGTACTTTGCGCCCCCGGCGGCCCTTGTTACCGCTGTCTGTACGACCGCCCCCCCCCGGCACACCTCGTACCGACGTGTGCCGAAGGAGGAGTACTGGGCGTGTTGCCAGGCTTGGTCGGGACGCTGCAAGCGACGGAAGTAATCAAGCTTGCGCTTGGCATTGGCGAGCCGCTCATTGGTAGGTTGTTGCTCGTCGATGCCCTCGCAATGCAGTTCCGCTCTCTCACGATCCCGAAAAACCCTGACTGCCCGGTCTGTGGATCATCACCGACTATCACTGACCTTATTGACTACGAAGCGTTTTGCGCTTCTGACGACACAATGAACGCTTCTTCGAACACCCCTGAGATCACCGTGCGTGATCTGAAGAGACGAATGGATAGTGAAGAAACGCCCTTTATCCTCGACGTGCGTAGACCTGACGAGTACGCTATTACGAACCTCGGCGGAACGCTAATCCCGCTTGACGAACTCCCAGGTCGCCTCGACGAGCTGGAGGCACACCGCAACGACGAGATCGTCGTGCATTGCCGCTCGGGAGCCCGCTCGGCGAAAGCAGTCCAACTGCTGCGTGAGGCGGGATTCGACAACGCCGTCAATCTCAAAGGCGGGGTGCTCGCATGGAGTGATGAGATCGATCCAACCATGCAGAAGTATTAGGCCCTCTCCCCCACCCTCTTGGCCAAACCCACGTTTCCATCTGTGCCCGCCATCATCGGCCCCACGGCTGTCGGCAAAACGGCACTCAGCCTAGCCTTTGCCGAGCAAGTCGGTGGCGAGATCGTTTCTGCTGACAGCCGTCAGGTGTACCGGCAGCTCGGCATCGGCACGGCTAAGCCCACAGCCGAAGAACGCGCCCGAGTTCCGCACCATTTCATCGATGAACTGGACGTGACCAAACTGTTCTCGGCCGGGCTGTATGCTGAAGCGGCCACGGCACGTATCGAACAGATCCTCAGCCGTGGGCACGTACCGATCGTGGTAGGCGGGTCGACGCTGTATATCGAAGCGCTACTGCACGGGCTATCTGAGATTCCGGCCACCTCGGGTGCCACGCGGACGCGCCTGATGAAGCGGCTCGATGAGGAGGGAGCGGAGGCTCTTTTCGCAACCCTCCAAGAGGTCGACCCGCTGAGTGCTGCGACGATGGACGCCACGAAGACGCAACGGGTCGTCCGTGCGCTCGAGGTATATCTCGATACGGAACGGCCGCTGTCGTCCTTCCATGCGGATCGTCCCGTTACCCGCTTTCGGTTCATACCGGTCGTGCTCACGCGCCCGCGTCCGATCCTGTACGACCGCATCAATCGGCGCGTTGATCGGATGCTCGCAGCCGGGTTAATCGAAGAGAATCGCCGGCTCCTGGACGAGGGCATCCCTCCCTCCGCCAACCCGCTGCGGACGATCGGCTATCGAGAACCGCTCGCATTCCTCCGTGGCGAAATGACCTACGACGAGATGGTCCGTCGACTCAAGCGCAACTCGCGACGCTATGCGAAACGGCAGCTCACCTGGTTCCGTCGGCACGGGGGCTACGCATGGTTCGATGTGGAGGCGAATGGCGGGCAGCGGTCGGTTTTGGAGTATGTGACTTCAGAACTTGGGAGTTAATAATTAATTTGCAATAACGGAATACTATGCGAGGATAAATAGGTGGCGCTTGTGGAGCCACCGTCCGCGGCGCTCTTCCGTGACGATCTCGAATCCGGCAGCGGCGAATTGTGCTCGCCACTCGGCCACCGTCCCGAAGTGCAGGTGATCCTCCTGATCTCGCATGCGTCCGCCCGAGCGCACTCTGTTCGCTAGCCGATCCGCAAACGGTAGCCACCGTCGATCGAGGCGATTATCGACGACCGACTCTAGTATCCCGACCCGTTCAGTCGTTACCCGTCGTGCTTCGTGAAGCACGGCAAGTGGGTCCTCGCTATGATGGAGCACGTACACGAGCAGCGTGGTATCGAAGGAATCGTCCGGAAATGGCAGGTGACGGCCGTCGTAGCGCACAAGCGGCAACGCGGTCTGATTGAAGTCGACGATGTCCGCCAGCGTCACGTCGGCCCCCGTTTCTCGCGCGGCGGCTGCGCCTACGAACCCCTCCCCCGCCCCGAGGTCGAGCAGGCAACCGGGCTCACCGAGGTGTGAGCGCAGCCAGTGCCACTTTTGGTCTGCTCGATGCCGCATCAGCGCGGGACCGAGGCGATACGAAGCAGCGACAGCTAACGCGACGGCCCATCCCCCCCACCCGAGCGTGACCGCGACCCAGTACACTCCCTCGCCGTTCGTGTAGAGGAGATACGTCCCTAGTGAGGCCAGCGCGAGCCACAGCCAGGCTACAGCGTGCAGCGCTACGGCCCGGTCAGCGGAAGGCTGAAGGGTAAGCGGCAGCAAGGCGAGTACCCCCACCAGATACCACGGATGCACCGTAGTCGCGGTCGCCCACAGCAATCCGACCGCGACCAGCCAAACCCACGGAAGGGGCCAGCGTCTGCGATAATCGAGCCTGTACAACACGGCCAGGCCGATCAGAAAGAGGCCACGCAACGCAGGCCCCAGCGTCTTGCTCCAGTCCTCGCCCGACCATGCGAAGGCTATCTCTTTGAGCGCGTAGTACGGCCCCGCGTTAAACTCAAACAGGCGCACGTACAGGTCCAGCGACTCGGTAACGTGCTCGAATGCCGAGGACGTCGCGTAAGGCAACAGTAGCAGCAGCGACACCACGGCAGCGACCCAGCCATGTCGCCAGCCGACGCGCCGCAGCAAAAAGGGCAGCAATGCGAGAGGGTACAGCTTGAACCAACCTGCTGCGGTCAACGTCGCCACGGAGAGCGCCGGGCGTTCGAGCTGGTACGCCATCACTGCCATCAGCACCAAGCCCACCATCCCCGCTTCCGTGTGTGCCTGTCCTGCGACCTCTATCACCACCAGTGGGTGCCATGCATAAAGCAACAGCGCACGGGATGAGGCCAGCCGACTGAGGGCCCATACACCACCGAGTTCGAGCACAAGTAATGACGCTTTGATTATAAACCATCCCGCTATCCATCCTTTACCTACTGCGAGCCCTCCGAGTATGAAAATCCACTGCGAAGAAGGTGGATACACGGAATAATAATTCGCCGAATTCAGGCTAACATATAGCTCCGATTCCTGAAAGCTCGCGAGTGCCGCGTCGGAGGGACGCAGAAGGTAGGGATTGATACCATACGTCTGAATCCACCCGTCCCACACATAGCGAAACCCATCGTCCGAGAGGCTCGGTAGGAGCGGAAACGCGATAAGCCGGAACAGGACGGCGAAGAACAGCACCTCCCGAGTGGTCACTTCGTCTCGGTACCAAGCGAGCCCAACGAGGCCCGCAGTGGCGAACGAGGCCCCTACGAAGGCACTGCCCCAGAGTGAGCTGCCACCGTGGTCGGCCGCACTCACCACAGTAGCGACCACAGACACGACGAGCAAACCACGCTCTACCCACCAGCCTCGGCGGCTCGCTCCGGTCCGGCCCCGTCGGGGCTCCGTCATGGAGTTGCGGTGCCTGGCTCCTTCCACATCAGGCAGAGGCGGCGCCCCGATGCCTCCAGCCACACGCGGTCGGCAAGCGATTTTATGATGAAGAGCCCACGCCCGCTCGTATCGAACGGATCGTCTGGGAGCTCCGCATTATCGAGCCGATCAACAGGCACACCGGCCCCTTCGTCCTCCACGCTCAGACGTACTTCCCCTCCGCCTTTCGAGCACTCGACCACGACATGTTTCTCAGGATCGAGCTTATTTCCGTGGCCGGCCGCATTGGCTACGGCCTCTCCAACCACGAGCAGCAGCGCTTCCCGTATCGATTCGGGCAATCCGAACGATTCGGCGGCATCCATGACGAAGGCGGACGCGTCGGCGGCGGCGTCGCGCGTGCTGGGGAAGACCTGTACTCGTGCGTCCATCGGGTCAAGAGGGCAAGGCAGCGCCGCGGAAAGCGTCGGCAATGGAGGCAGCCATGATGTAGCGCAGAATAGGAGTGTTAAACGCTCTGGGCAGGTACGGAAGCGCGCGGCGGAGGGATGCGGCCACCTTCGGCCGGATCATCGACCGCTTGAGGCGGCTTTTCCACGAGGGCATTGCGTGGGGGGAATCTACGAAATCGACCCGTGCCGCCGCCGCCAATCCCGGATGCTTGGCGAGCAGCAACGGCAGGTTATCGCGCCCGAACTCACGAAGCTTACTCAGGCGCGCATCCAGATCCCCGTGATCGTAGTGATGAACAATCGGCCGGTCCGAATACCGCAGGCCTTGCGGAAAGCGCTGCGAGAGTCGATACGAGAAGTCGAGGTCTTCGCCGTACGAAAATCGCTCGTCGAAGCCGCCAACCTCGTGCACGGCGTTGGCTTTGACCGAGGTATAGCCGATGATGAAATACTTGAACGGCAGCGGTCGTCCGGCCCCCACGCCCCGCGCTCCGGGTCGGGAGCGGAGGTAGCAATGGTAGGGATCGGCTGGATCCAGCCCTTCGAGTACTGGATTCGATACGACTCCGATCACGTCGGGGTCGCAGTGTGCGAGAGCGTGCTGGCGCACGAAATCCGGCTCTGGCTGCATGTCAGCGTCGAGGAACAGGATCACGTCTCCGGTGGCAGCGGCAATGCCGGTGTTGCGTGCCGCCGCGCGGCCCCGGTTCTGCTCGTGCGAAATCAGACGGACCGCCGTGTCGCCCTGCGTCAACGACCGCAGCAGGGTCGGGGTATCGTCCGTCGAGCCGTCCTCGACGAGCAGCCACTCGGCCGGATGATCCTGGCTGAGCCACGCGGGCACCGTCGTCGGCAGCGTCGCCGCCGCGTTGTAGATCGGCACGATGACGGAGACGCGAGGGAGACTCTCAGCGCTCCGATCCGGCGTAGTCGCGACCACGTTGTTACAGGATCAGCAAGTCCTTGGGCGTGCGCGTCAGCACCTCCGGCCCGTCCGCGCGCGCCACGACCATGTCTTCGATCCGGATGCCGAATCGCTCGGGCAGATAGACGCCCGGCTCGACAGTCACGACAGCGTTTTCGGGGAGCACGTCGTCGGTGTGGTGCGAGAGCCGGGGCCACTCGTGTACCTGCAGACCTACGCCATGGCCGAGGCCGTGGGAGAAGTAGTCCCCGAGTCCGGCTTCGCTGATGACGTCGCGCGCCACCGCATCCACCGCCTTGCCCGAAGCACCGGCTCGAACAGCAGAAATCGCCTGCTGCTGCGCATCCAACACGACGGCGTAGGCACGCCGCGCAGCCTCATCCGGCTCCCCGACAGCCACCGTCCGCGTCATGTCCGAAGCGTAGCCGTCTAGCACGCAGCCCATGTCGATCACCACGAGTTCGCCCGGTCTCAGCGTTTTGCTCGACGCACGCGCATGCGGGAGCGCACCGCGCAGGCCGGAGGCAACGATGGGGTCGAAGGACATCGACGCCGCACCGCGCCGGAGGTGCTGGTAGACGATCTCAGCGGCGAGATCCTGCTCGCTCACGCCCGGCCCGATCTGCGGAAGGAGCGCCTCGAACACCGCCTCCGTCACCGCCTGCGCCCGCCGAATTGACTCGATTTCGTCTTCCGTCTTCGCCGCGACGGCCTCCTGCAACAAACCCGACACGGGCTCGAAATCGAGACCGGGAAACCGCTCTCGCAGCTTCTCGAACTCGGCTACGGAAAGGTGATCCGCCTGGCAGAGAACAGTCCGAGCTGCTCCGAAAAGCCCCTCGCTCTCGACGTGTTCGAGGAGGCGGTAGCCCGGAACGTGCACGGTGGCACCGTGGACTTCTGCCGCCGCCTGCACCGTGTAGCGCCCATCCGTTACGAAGTGCGCCGCCGCTTCCGTCACCACGAGCACTCCGTTCGAGCCGGAAAAGCCGGTGGCCCAGCGGATGTCTGGCAGGAACGTGATAAGTGCGGCCTCGGCCCTGTGCTCGGCGGTGAGGCGGCGGATCATGTCGATGCGTTCAGTCACGGCAGCGTGGTCACGGTGGCGTACAGAGGCGCGTCAGGAGCGGACGCTGTAGTTGGGCGCTTCTTCGGTGATCGTCACGTCGTGGGGATGGCTTTCGCGGATGCCGGAACCCGTGACGCGGACGAACTGCGCACGGTCGTGCAGCGCGGCGATGTCGGCACAGCCGCAGTAGCCCATCGCCGCGCGCAGCCCGCCGACCATCTGATAGATGATCTCCGCGAGGTCGCCCTTGAAGGGGACACGCCCCTCAATCCCCTCAGGGACGAGCTTTTTCAAGTCGTCCTCGGCATCCTGAAAATAGCGGTCTTTGCTGCCGGCTTTCATCGCGCTAGTCGACCCCATCCCCCGGTAGTGCTTGTACTTGCGGCCTTCGTAGAGCACCGTTTCGCCAGGACTCTCGGCCACGCCTGCGAAGAGCCCGCCGATCATCACGGTGTCGGCTCCCGCGGCGAGGGCTTTGGGGATGTCGCCGGTCTGTTTAATCCCGCCGTCCGCGATGATCGGCACGTCGTACTTCCGCGCCGCCGCCGCGCACTGAAGCACGGCCGTGAGCTGCGGCACGCCGACGCCCGCCACGACCCGCGTCGTGCAGATCGAGCCCGGCCCGATGCCGATTTTGACGGCGTCGGCTCCGGCGAGGATGAGGTCCTCGGTACCCTGCGGCGTCGCCACGTTGCCGGCGACGATTTCGAGATCGCCGTACTCCCCTTTGACACGCTCGACCATCCGGAGCACCCCTTCCGAGTGCCCGTGTGCCGTGTCGATCGTGATGAAATCCACGCCGGCCTCGACGAGGGCAGCGACGCGTTCGAGCGTGTCCGCCGTGATCCCGACGGCGGCGCCGACGCGGAGCCGGCCGTGCTCGTCCTTCGATGCGTTCGGGTGCTTCCGCTTCTTCTGAATGTCCTTGAACGTGATGAGCCCCTTGAGAAAGCCGCGCTCGTCCGTCACCGGCAGCTTCTCGATCTTGTGCTTCTGCAGGATCGCCTCGGCCTCTTCGAGCGTCGTGCCGACGGGTGCGGTGATGAGGGGGGCTTGGGTCATGATGCTCTGCAGCCGCGCGCCGCCGTCCGGCTCGAACCGGAGGTCCCGGTTCGTGACGATCCCGACGAGCTTGCTCTCCCCATCTACGACCGGAATCCCGCCGATGTGGTAGCGGGCCATGAGCGCACGGGCTTTGTTCACCGTGGCGTCCGGCGGCAGCGTGATAGGGTCGAGGATCATCCCGCTCTCGGAGCGCTTGACGCGGCGGACTTCGGCGGCCTGCTGCTCGACGGTCATGTTCTTGTGCAGCACGCCGGCACCGCCCTCGCGTGCCATCGCAATCGCGAGGTCCGATTCCGTCACCGTGTCCATCGCGGCCGAGATGATCGGGACGTTGAGCGTGATGCCGCGCGTGAGGCGCGACCGCGTCGAGACGGCGCGGGGCATGACTTCGGAGCGGGCTGGGACGAGGAGGACGTCGTCGTAGGTGAGCCCTTCGTAGGCAATTTTCATTGCAATAACGGTTTATTCATCCCTTGAATGTCAGCTTCTTCAAACCCACCGAGCGACGGAGCCGGTTGACCTCGCTCGGCGTCAGCCGCCGCCACTGGCCCCGCCGGATTTTGTCGACGGTGAGCCCGGCGTACTGCACCCGGTCGAGGCGGTGGACGTCGTAGCCGAGCGCCTCCATCATCCGCCGGATCTGCCGGTTGCGCCCCTCGTGAAGCGCGAGGCCGATCTCCCGCGGATCGTCCCCCACGTAGTCGGCGCGGTCGGCTTTCGCGAGCCCGTCCTCCAGCGTGATGCCCTTGCGGAGCTGATCGAGATCGTGCGGTTTGACGGGGCTGGACGCGCGGACAAGATACAGCTTCTCGACGGTGTAGCTCGGGTGCATGAGCCGGTGCGTGAGGTCGCCGTCGTTCGTCAACAGCAGCGCGCCGGTCGTGTCGCGGTCGAGCCGCCCGACGGGCACGACGCCGTGCTTGCGCGCCTCGTCGTCGAGCAGGTCCATCACGATTTGCCGATCCCGCTCGTCGTCGACTGTGGTGATCGTGTCTTTCGGCTTGTTGAGCAGGACGTAGTCGAACGCCTGCTGCTGGATCACCTGCCCATGGACCTCGACGTGGGCGCTCGGGTCCACCTTCGTCCCCATCTCCGTGACGACGGTGCCGTCGATGGACACCTTGCCAGCGGCGATCAGCTCGTCGGCTTTGCGGCGCGATGTGACGCCGGCCTGCGCGATGTAGCGGTTCAGCCGGACGGGCTCGTTGGGGTCCGGCGCGGGTGCAGGCGTGTCCCCCTCCTCTCGCCCACGCCGCTGCTTCATCTTGCGCCGCCGAGTCGAATCGGCATCGGCGCGCTTCGTCTTATTCGGTCGCCGGTTCGGCATCGGGGTTGAGCGCCTCGGGCTCGGGTTCGAGATTGATGAGGAGTTCTGTACGCTCGTGGGCGAAGGCGGGATCGTTAAGAAGCTGCTCGATCTCGCGCGGGCGTGGTAGCTCGTCGAGCGCGGCGAGCCCGAACTGTTCGAGGAAGAAGTCGGTCGTCCCGTAGAGCAGCGGCCGACCCACGGCCTCGCTGCGGCCGACGACGGCGACGAACTTCTTTTCGAGCAGCTTCTTCAGCGCGTAGTCGGCGTCGACGCCGCGAACGAAGTCGATTTCGGGCTTGGTGACAGGTTGCTTATATGCAATAACGGCCAACGTTTCCAGCAGCGACCGGCTCAGCCGCCGCTCCTCCTCCGCCTCGACGAACGCCCGCACGAACGGCGCAACCTCGCGCACCGTCGCCATCCGGTAGCCCCCGGCCCACGCCCGAATCCGAAACGCCCGCCCCGACTCGCGATACGCGTGGTTGAGCCCTTCGACCGCCTCCTCCACCGCCGCCGCATCGACCTCCTCGTTGCCCGTGACGGAAGCGTAGACCGCTGCCACGGTCGCGGCGCTCACGGGATCGTCGGCGGCAAAGATGAGCGCCTCGGCGACACGCTCGAGCGTGGCGTTATCCATCGTGCTTCTCCTGTGTGGCGTGGACGGCGGCTTTGAGCGAGTCGTGAACGGGCGGTCTCTCTCCCAGTGCCAGCCAGAAATCCTCGCTCGTCACCCCGTCCACGATCCGCACGGCGTGGCGCTGAACGAGTTCGAGAATCGCCAGAAAGGTGGTGATGACGAACGGCTTCGACCGGCGAGCGACGAGGCTGACGAACGACGTGCGGCCGTTGCGGATGCGGTGGAGCACGTACGCCTGCTGCTCCTCGACGGTGTAGTCGTAGCGC
>JBBSMX010000057.1:0-23733 GCA_038232935.1 Rhodothermales bacterium
CTGGCGGAGACCTTTGAGATCTAGGAAGGTGGTGCTACGCTCTTGGAGCCGCGTCGTGCCTCCGTGCGACGCCAGACCCCGTATGCCTTTATGAAATCGAACTGTGCCTCTTGACAACCCACCTTGTTATGGGGGTTAGGCGGTTCCAGGTCGCAGAAGCACTCTGCAACTTTAACGGATCGGCTCCCTCTTCCATCCTCCCACACGTCCGCACATCCACCCGTAACTTCTCGCTCCTCACCCACACGCCATTCCATGAAAGACACCATCCGCATCGCCTCCGGCCAGGGCTTCTGGGGCGACCTCCAGCGCGCCCCCATCGACCAGGCCCGCAACGGCCCCATCGACTACCTCGTGATGGACTACCTCGCCGAGGTGACCATGTCGATCCTCCAGAAGCAGAAGCTCCGCAACCCCGAGCTCGGCTACGCGCGGGACTTCGTCGAGGTCGTCACCGAGCTGCTGCCGGACATCAAGGAGAAGGGGTTCAAGATCATCTCGAACGCGGGCGGCGTGAACCCCCTCGCCTGCCGCGACCGGATCGTGGAGTATGCCAAAGAGCACGGCATCACCGGCGTGAAGATCGCCGTCGTCACCGGCGACGATCTGCTGGACGACCTCGACGGCCTGCTCGCCGACGGCGTCGAACTGAAGCACATGGAGACGGGCGAGAGGCTCGCGCCCGTCCGCGACCAGATGGTGAGCGCGAACGCCTACCTCGGAGCCGGGCCGATTGTGGAAGCACTGCGGCAGGGTGCCGATGTGGTCATCACCGGGCGGACGACCGACACCGGCCTCACCCTCGCCCCGATGATTCACGAGTTCGGGTGGGACCGGGAGGACTGGGACAAGATGGCCGCCGGCACCGTCGCCGGGCACATCCTCGAGTGCGGCGCGCAGTCCTCGGGCGGCAACTTCACCGACTGGCAGACGGTCCCCGACATGGCGCGGATCGGCTTCCCGATTGTCGAGGCGCGGCCCGACGGGACGTTCACCGTCACCAAGCACGACGGCAGCGGCGGCCTGGTCTCGACAGCGACCGTCGCCGAGCAGCTCCTCTACGAGATCGGCGACCCGACCGACTACATCACCCCCGACTGCGTCGCCGACTTTACATCGATCCATCTCGAAGGCGACGGCAAAAACCGCGTCCGCGTCCACGGCATCCACGGCGAGCCCGACACGGAGTTCTTCAAAGTCAGCGCGGCATACGCCGACGGCTGGAAGGCGTCGTCCACGCTCGTCTACGCGTGGCCCGACGCCGCTGCGAAAGCCCGCGCCGCCGCCCAGATTCTCAAAGACCGGCTCGACGCGCTCGGCCTCCACTTCGATGAGTACCGCGCCGAGCTGATCGGGCTGAACGCGCTCTCCGAGGACGAGGAGCGCAACGCCGACCGCGAGGGCGAGCTCGACGAAGTCATGCTCCGCGTCTCTGTGCGCTCCCCAGACCGCGACGCCGTCGAGCAGTTCGGGCGCGAGATCGCCCCGCTGATCCTCACCGGCCCGAGCGCCGTGACGGGCTTCGCCGGGGGCCGCCCGAAGCCGAGCGAGGTGATCGCCTACTGGCCCGCGCTCATCCCCAAAGACCGCGTCCACCCCGAGGTGACCGTCGTCGAGGTGTGACCATCGGTGACCGTACTGAACCTCTGAGGGTGCATCGCTACGGGTGGTGCGTTCGTTGCGCGTAGCGCCGGATCAGAAAGGGCGGCGGAGCGTTGGGAGAGGCACGCCACCGACGATCCCGCATGAGCCCGCTCCGCCGCCTCAACCCGTACCTCTGGACCTACCGGGGCCTGATGATCCCCGGCCTGCTGGCCGCCCTCGCCTCGGCCATTTTTGCCATCATCGTGCCCGTGGTCGTCCGCGTGGCCGTGGACGCGATCCCGCGGATGGTCACGGTCTACAAGCTCTACGAAGGCACGCCCGCCGACGGCTTCCTCTTCGCGTACTTCGGCTACGCCCTCATCGTCGTCGCCTTCGCGATCGTGGCGCTCTCCGTCGTCAGCGGGGTGTTTACGTTCGTGATGCGGCAAACGGTCGTCGTGGCGAGTCGGCACATCGAGTACGACCTGCGGAACCGGCTCTACGGCCACCTCCAGAAGCTCTCGGCCGGGTTCTACCACCGCTACCCGACGGGCGACGTCATCACGCGCGCCACGAGTGACATCGAGCGGGTCCGCCGTTACATCGGCCCGGCCATCATGTACGCCGTTCGCGCCATCACGACCGTCGCGACCGTCCTCGTGGTGATGATGCTGATCTCGCCGACGCTCACGCTGTGGGCGCTCGCGCCGATGCCGTTCCTCGCCGTCGCCATCTTCTTCGTCGCGAAGCTCGTCCACGCGCGCACCGACGCGATGCAGAGCCAGTACTCGACGCTCACGAGCCGGGTGCAGGAGGCGCTCGCCGGCGTCCGCGTGGTGAAGGCGTACACCCGCGAGCGGTTCGAGGAGCAGCGCTTCGAGACCGAGAGCCAGACCTATCAGGAGCGCGCACTCGACCTCGCCCGCGTGGACGCCGCCTTCCGCCCGATCATGCAGATCCTCATCGGTGCGTCGACGATCCTCGTCGTGTGGATCGGCGGGCGGCTCGTGATCGAGGGGACGATCACGCTCGGCAACATCGCCGAGTACATCATCTACGTCGCGATTATGACGTGGCCGGTGGCGTCGTTCGGGTACGTGATCTCGATGGTCCAGCAAGCCTCGGCGAGCGCCGCGCGCCTCTTCGAGATCCTCGACGCCGAGCCCGCCGTGCTCGACACGGAGCGGACCGACCGGAGCGTCGAACACGTCGAGGGCCGCGTCACGTTCGAGGCCGTCCGCTACCGCTACCTGCCGGAAGGGCCGGACGTGCTCGGCGGCCTCTCCTTCGACGTGCCCGCCGGCACCACGCTCGGCATCGTCGGGCGGACGGGCTCGGGCAAGTCGACCCTCATCGAGCTGATCCCGCGCCTCATCGAGCCGACCGAGGGCGTGGTGAAGGTGGACGGCCGCGACGTGCAGACGATCCCGCTCCAGACCCTCCGCCAGAGCATCGGCGTCGTGCCGCAGGAGGTGTTTCTGTTCTCCGATACGGTCGGCAACAACATCGCCTTCGGCGAGATCGACGCGGCGCCGGAGGCCATCCGGCAGGCGGCGACGGAGGCGGACCTGCTCGCCAACGTCGAGGACTTTCCCGAGGGTTTCGAGACCCGCGTCGGCGAGCGGGGGATCACGCTCTCGGGCGGGCAGAAGCAGCGGGCGGCCATCGCCCGCGCGCTCATCCGCGCCCCGCGCATCCTCCTCTTCGACGACGCCCTCTCGGCCGTCGACACGCGCACCGAGGCGACGATCCTCGGCCACCTCCGCACGCATTACGGTCGCCGCACGATCGTCGTCGTCAGCCACCGGATCTCGGCCGTGCAGGACGCCGACCAGATCCTCGTGCTCGAAGACGGCGTGATTGCCGAGCGCGGCGATCACGAAGCCCTCGTTGAGACCGGCGGCATGTACGCCGAGCTCTACCGGAAGCAGCTCCTCGAAGAGGAGCTCGCCGAGGCGCTCTGATCGCGCTTGCCTTATCGCTGGTAGGGGCGCAGCGCGCTGCGCCTTTCCATTCCACGCTGACGCGGTAGGGGCGACCGGCCGGTCGCTCCTACGTCCTGTCTACCTCATGCCCGTCGTTACAGAGATCATCCCGCTCGGGACCGGCAGCGCGATCCCGACGCGTGACCGCCACCTCTCCGCGTGTGCGCTCTGCCGCGAGGGCCGCGTGCTTCTCTTCGACTGCGGCGAGGGGACGCAACTCCAGCTCCTCCGCGCGGGCGTGCGCCGCTCGCGCATCGAGGCCATCTTCATCACCCACTTCCACGGCGATCATTTCTACGGGCTCCCCGGCGTCCTCACCACGATGGCGCTGCTGAAGCGGACCGACCCGCTCACCGTCGTCGGGCCGGTGGGGCTGGAGGCGATCCTGCGCGCGCTCCCCGGACTCCGGAACGACTGGCTCCCGTTCGAGATGCGCTACGTGGAGGTGGAGGAGGGCTTCGAGCATGCCGTCGTATATGAAACCGACGCGTTCACCGTTGAGGCACGGCCGCTCGAACATCGGGTCTTCGCGATGGGCTTCCGGTTCGAGGCGAAGGCAAGGCCGGGGCGGGTGGATGCGGAGCGCGCAGCGGCGCTCGGCGTGACGGGCGTGCAGATCGGCGCGCTCGTGCGCGGCGAAGCCGTAGCGGTGAACGGGCGCGTCGTGCAGCCGGAAGAGGTCGTCGGGCCGAGGCGGCCGGGCGTGTCGTTCGCGTACTGCCTCGACACGATGCCGTGCGACGGCGCGCGGCGGCTGGCCGAGGGCGTAGACCTGCTCGTCCACGAAGCGACCTTCACCGAAGCCCTCCGAGAGCGGGCCGCCGAGACGGGCCACTCGACGGCGCGGCAGGCCGCCGAGGTCGCCCGCGACGTCGGCGCAAAGCGGTTGCTGCTGACGCATTTCTCCGCCCGCTACGACAGCGCGGAGCCGCTCGAAGCCGAAGCACGCGCTATCTTTGAGAACACCGAAGCGGCTCGGGAATTAGAGGCGTTCTGCGTGATGCCTGATCCGTGATTGGCTTCGCCGACCTTCGGGTCGTGAGACCGAGCACGACCGTATCGCTCGAGTTCACGCATCACGGATCACGAATCGACACCAGCGTGGCGGAAGAAACGAACACGAACGGACAGGCCGACAGCGAGGCGAAAGCCACGGCGTACGACGGGCGGCTCTTCCGCCGCATCCTCGCGTTCCTCGTCCCCTACAAAGGGCAGGTGCTCATCGCGAGCGCGCTCGTGCTCGTCACGGCGTTCCTCGGCGCGTACCAGCCCAAGCTCGTCCAGGTCGCCATCGACGGGTACATCGTCGAGGGGGACGTGGACGGACTGCTCCGCATCGTGGGGCTCCTCGTGCTCGTGCTCGTCGCGCAGGGGTTGACGGCGTTCGTCGGCGACTACCTCACGCAGTGGGTCGGGCAGCACGCGCTCTACGACCTCCGGACCCGCGTCTTCCGCCACATCCAGAACCAACCGCTCGGCTACTTCGACCGCACCCCCATCGGCCGGCTCATCACGCGGACGACGAGCGACATCGAGGCACTGAGCGACCTCCTCTCGGCGGGCGTCGTCGCGATCCTCGGGAGCCTCGCCCAGCTCGTCTTCATCGCGTACTTCATGTTCACGCTGAACGTCACGCTCGCCTTCGTGACGCTGGCCGTGATGCCGCTCATGTTCTGGGCGACGATGAAGTTCCGCGACCGCGTCCGCGTGGTCTACCGCGAGACGCGGAAGCAGGTCGGCCGGCTGAACTCGTTCCTCCAGGAGCACATCACCGGGATGCACGTCGTCCAGATGTTCAACCGCGAGGACGAGGAGCTCCGCCGCTTCCGCGGGATCAACGACGAGCACCGCGTCGCGCAGGTCAAGGGGATTTTCTACTACGCCCTCTTCTTCCCCGCCGTGGACCTCATCGCCGCCCTCGCGCTCGGCCTCGTGATCTGGTTCGGCGGGGCCGAGGCGATGCGGGCCACGCTGTCGGCCGGCGTGCTCATCGCGTTCATCCAGTACGCCCGCCGCTTCTTCGAGCCCATCCGCAACCTCTCGGACCAGTACAACACGTTCCAGAGCGCGATGGCCGCCAGCGAGCGGATCTTCGACGTGCTCGATCACGACGAGGCGTTCGCCGAGCCCGCCGAGCCGGTCCAACTCGACGGATGCCGGGGCCGGATCGAGTTCGAAAACGTGTGGTTCGCGTACGAGAATCTGCCCGACAGCGACGAGCCGAACTGGGTCCTCCGCGACGCCTCGTTCACCGTCGAGCCCGGCCAGACCGTCGCCCTCGTCGGCGCGACCGGCTCGGGCAAGACGACGATCATCAACCTGCTCCTCCGGTTCTACGAGGTGCAGCGCGGCCAAATCCGCGTGGACGGCGTTCCCATCCAGCAGCTCCGGCTCGACGACCTCCGCAGCCACATCGGCCTCGTGTTGCAGGACGTGTTCCTCTTCTCCGGCACCCTCGCCGAGAACATCACGCTCGGCGACCCGGCGAAGAACCTGGAGGACGTGGAGCGCGCCATCGACCTCGTTGGGGCGGACCGCTTCATCGACCGGCTACCGGACGGGCTGGGTCACCAGATCGGCGAGCGCGGCGTGACGCTCTCGCACGGGCAGCGCCAGCTCGTCTCGTTCATCCGTGCGCTCGTCTACGACCCCGCGATCATCGTGCTCGACGAGGCGACCTCGTCCGTCGACACCGAGACGGAGGAGCTAGTGCAGACGGCGCTGGAGACGCTGATGGAGGGGCGGAGCGCGCTCGTCGTGGCGCACCGGCTCTCGACGATCCAGCACGCCGGGCAGATCCTCGTGATGCACAAGGGGGCCATCCGCGAGCGCGGCACGCATCAGGAGTTGCTCGCGCTCGACGGGCTCTACCGAAAGCTCTACGAGCTCCAGTACGCCGACCAGGAGCGCACGGCGGCGTGAGTGCGCGGGGACGTAGTTGTATTTAAGGGTGATGTGCCGCATATTGGTTCGGTAGCACCGGCTTACACCCAGCGCCCAGCCTCGACCACGCAGCCCCTACGACCATGACCGCTCTACGAACGTCCGCGCTACCGGGGTCAGGTCACCGCCGCGCAGGCCTCCTGCTTGCCCTCACCGCCTTGTTCTTTGCTGCTATGCCGACCGCGTTCGCCCAAACCACGACCATCTCTGTAGGAAACGGCCCTATCGCTGTGGCGGTGAATGAGACGACGAATAAGGCCTACGTCGTCAACCGCGATAGTGGCACGGTGACAGTGATCGATGGGAGCGATAACACGACCACGACCGTCCCCGTAGGAGGCGGCCCCAATGCGGTAGCGGTGAACGAGGCGACGAACACCATCTACGTTACTAACTTCAATAGCAGCACGGCGACGGTGATCGACGGGAGTAATAACACGACCACGACCGTCCCCGTAGGAGGCGGCCCCAATGCGGTAGCGGTGAATGAGACGACGAATAAGGCCTACGTCGCCAGCCTCTATAGTGGTACCGTAACAGTGATCGATGGGAGCGACAACACGACCACGACCGTTGCCGCAGGAGGCGGCCCCGTTGCTATAGCGGTGAACGAGGCGACGAACATGGTCTACGCCGCCAACCAGTTTAGGGGTACGGTGATAGTGATCGATGGGAGCGACAACACCGTCATCGCAACGGTCCCCGCAGGAGACTTTCCCGGGGCGGTGGCGGTGAACGAGGCGACGAACACCATCTACGTCGCCAACCGCATAAGCGGCGACGTGACGTTGATCGACGGGAGCGACAACACCGTCATCGCAACGGTGCCCACCGCAGGAATCAACCCCCAACCATTGGTGGTGAACGGGGTGACGAACACGATCTACGTCGCCAACACTAGTGTGAGGGACGGTTGTTCGTAAGCTTGGGGCGATCAACCCACCCCCCTTCTATGGCTGCCTTCTCGCTCGACCTCCGACAACGCATCCTCGACGCTGCCCTCTGCGGCGACGCTACCGAACAGGCCGTCGCCGACCGCTTCCAAGTCAGCCGCTCGTTCGTGCAGAAGCTCAAGCGCCGATGGCGCACGGTCGGCACCGTCGAGTCCGTCGGTCACCGAGGCGGGGCCTCGCTCAAGCTCTCGGCCGATGACCGCGCTGCACTCGCCGCCTGGGTCGAGGCCACCCCCGACGCCACAGGCGAAGAGATCGCCTCCCGGCTCGCCTCCGAGCGCGGGGTCTGGGTCGCCGGCCGGACGGTCAACCGGATGCTCCTGACGATGGGGCTCACGCTCAAAAAAAGACGCTCCGAGCAACGGAGCGCGACCGCTCGGACGTAGCCGAGGAACGGGCGGCGTTCGTGGCCGAGCAGCCCACGATGGAGGCCGAGCGCTTCGTGTTCCTCGATGAGACCGGCTCGAGCATCGCGATGGCCCGGCGCTACGGGCGCGCCCGGCGGGGGCAGCCCGTCTACGGTGCGGTCCCGCACAACCGGGGGAAGAACCTCACCGTCGTCGGTGCGATCTCGGGCACGGGTGGGCTGCTGTGTCACCGCGCCCTCGATGGAGGCATGAACGGCGCGGCGTTCCTCGCCTTCGCCACCGAGGCGTTGATCCCGGCGCTCAGCCCCGGCCAGATTGTCGTGATGGATAACCTCTCGGCGCATAAGACGAAGGCGGTCCGGGCAGCCTTCGAAGCCGTCGGGGTGGGCGTGCTCTACCTGCCGCGCTACAGCCCCGATTTCAATCCGATCGAGCTGTGCTGGGCGAAGGTGAAGGCGCGGTTGCGGGCGGTAGCGGCACGGACGCGCGAAGCCCTCCGGACCGCGGTGGCCGAGGCCCTGGCTCTCGTCGAGATCGAGGAGGTGAAGCGATGGGTGAGGCATTGTGGCTATCGGCTTACGAGCACGTGACTCTCACACTAGGAGCCGCACGGTGACGGTGATCGACGGAGATGCGTCCGTGGCGATAGACGACGCGCCGACGGTTCCAACTTCGGCAAGCCTCGCCGCCTCATACCCCAACCCGTTCGCACGCACAACCACGCTTGGCTTTGAGATCGCCGAGGCAGGTATCGCGCGGCTTGTGGTCTATGACGTGCTCGGCCGCGAGGTGGCCGTGCTGATGGATGGGCCGGTGGCGGTAGGTCGCCACGAGGCTGTTTTCGACGCGGCGGGTCTGCCGAGCGGGACGTACGTCGTTCGGCTGCGGGCGGGCTCGTTCGTGGCGACGCAGCGGGTGACAGTGGTCCGGTAGCAACCAAACCTTGAACCGTGAATGTGCGGCCTCGCCTGAGCACTCGGGCGGGGCCGTGCTGCACGGTTGCGGTCTCGAAACCCGACCTCTTCCCTCTGGGTTGCACAGGGCATTCCTCTCTCTTCCCCGGCCGATCCGATGCCTACGCTGACCATCAACGAACTTCCCGATGCGCTTCACGAACGTCTCAAGCGAGCGGCCCGAGACAACCACCGCAGCCTGAGCACCGAGGTCATCGTGTTGCTGGAACAGGCGCTGATGAGGCGCACGGCGGATGAACGCGCACCCGATGAAGAGGAACGCGCACCGGATGGAGTCGAACGCCACTTCGGAGTGCTGGACCTGGGCCACCCTGTCGGTACAGACAACGTGCAGATCGACGAGGACTTGGCGAAGGCGTATTCCGGTACGTCCTGATGTGGCTGGACACCTCCGGCTTGCTCTGCCTGCTCCACCGCGCGGAGCGGTTGCACGAGACGGCGGTAGCGGCTTATCGCGACGCTCCGTTGCACCTGACGAGCAATTACGTCCTGGCGGAGTTCGTCGCGCTGGCTCAGGTGCGAGGTCTGCCACGCCCGGCATCGCTCGCATTCGTCTCCGACCTCGCTGCGTCGCCCGCCATCGAAACCGTGTGGGTGAGCGAACCGCTGCACCGAGAAGCCCTCGCTCTGCTGCACGCCCGGCTCGACAAGACGTACTCGCTGTGCGATGCGGTAAGCTTCGTCGTGATGCGCCGGCATGGCCTCACCGAAGCTCTGACGACGGACCGGCATTTCGAACAGGAGGGGTTCCGTAGACTGCTGGTACAGGCGTGATCCTCCCGTCGTCCGCGTGCTCGTCGTGGCACACCGGCTCTCGACGATCCAACACGCCGGTCAGATCCTCGTGATGCACAAGGGGGCCATCCGCGAGCGCGGCACGCACCAGGAGTTGCTCGCGCTCGACGGGCTCTACCGAAAGCTCTACGAGCTCCAGTACGCCGACCAGGAGCGCACGGCGGCGTGAGGCACACGGAGCGCGAAGCGCTCGCGGGATGAACGTCTGCGGAAACGAAGACGGTCCCGCCGGGGAACGAGGCCGTGGGGTCAGGAGCCGGTCTACGGCGCGTCGACCCTTACCGTTTTTTGCTCCACCCAGCTATTGATAATGTCGTAGTGTCGTACTACGTTGCACGCCTCAGCCACCGAGTCATTTCCATGCGATCCGCTATGGCGGAGGTGGACTGCCCCGCCCGGCATCGTTCACCTCTCAATCTTTCCGGACATGGATACGCTTCGCCGCCGCGTGCGGCACCCTCTCTCGCTGGCGACCCTCGCGCTCGCCGGCCTCGTACTTCTCTCCGCTGCGCCGGTGCGCGCGCAGGTCTGCCCCGGTGACATCACGCTCACCTCGCAAGCGGAGGTCGATGCCTTCGCCTGTAGCCAGGTGACGGGCAATCTGACCATCGCTGGGAGCGACATCGAGGACCTCGCGCCGCTCTCGGGCCTCGCCTCCGTCGGCGGCGGTCTCGTCATCGAGTTCAACGCCGCGCTGGGATCGATCTCGGGACTCTCAGGCCTCGCCTCTCTCGGCGAAAACCCCTTCAGCGTCAGCCTCTCTGTCCGCTTTAACGACGTGCTAGGTTCGCTGGCGGGGCTGGAGGGTCTCACCTCCGTCGATGGCGGTCTCGTCATCGAGACCAACGCCGCACTCACATCGCTGGCGGGTCTGGAGGGCCTCACTACTATCGGCGGAGGCCTCAACCTCAACGACAACAACACGCTGTCGTCATTGGCAGGGCTGGAAGGTCTTACCTCGGTAGGCGGACGCCTCTTCATCGATAACAATGCTGTGCTAGGGTCGCTGGCTGGGCTAGAGGGCCTCACGGCTGTCGGCGGATTCGTTTCCATCTCGGGCAACGCCGCGCTGGGGTCGCTCGTGGGTCTAGAGGGCGTCACCTCCCTCAGCGAAGGCCTCGACATCAGCAACAACGCCGCGCTGACGTCGCTCACGGGGTTGGAGGGCCTCACCTCCGTTGCCGAACGCTTCTTCATCTCAGGCAATGCCGCGCTGGGATCGCTCACGGGCCTATCGGGTCTTACGGACATCGGCGGGAGTCTCTTCATCGAAGACAACGCTGTGCTGACATCGCTGGCGGGGCTAGAGAGTCTCGCCTCCATCGGCGGCGGCCTTTTCATCCAGGCCAACGCCGTGCTGGTGTCACTGGCGGGGCTGGAGGGCCTCACTGCCATCGGCGTAGACACCTTCGGCCTCAGCCTCTTCAGCCTCCTCATCGGCGACAACGCCGCGCTAGAGTCGCTGGCGGGGCTGGAGAATGTCACCTCCGTCTTTGGAAGTGTCTTCGTCGAAAACAACGACGCGCTGGCATCGCTGGCGGGGCTCTCGGGCCTTACCTTCGTCGGCTTAGACCTCGCCATCGATAACAACGCCGCACTAGCATCGCTGGAAGGGCTGGAAAGCCTTATATCCGTTGCCGGAGGCCTCGGCATCTTCACCAACGACGCGCTCGTCGACTGCGCCTGCGGCCTAGCCGGTCTCATCTTCGGGGACCCGCCTGCCTTCAGCGGTGCCGGGGCTGTCTCCATCGTCGATAACGCGGTTGGGGGCCGGTGTACCTCGCCCGAAGTCGTGCTCGCCAACCCCTGCGAGACCGAGGAGCCGACGGACGACGAGACGCCGCCGGTGTGCGCGCCGATCACGCCGGAGTACAATGGACCCGGCGGCGTCCTCTCCGCCATCGCCACGGCCGCCTCCGACCCCGAGAGCGGCATCGCCAGCGTCCGCTTCACCCGGCTGGTCAACCTCAATGGGTACGTCGATGCCAACGGCCCCTTCGCCCAGGGCGACACGTACACGACGGCGGACTCGCCCCCCGTCGGCGTCGCCCTCCGCGCCGAGCGGATCGACTACGGCATGGGGGGCCGGATCGTGGTGACGGTGACGAACGGGGTCGGGCTCACGGCCACCTGCGACCCCATCGTGAGCGAGCTCGCGGCGGCGGTGCCGGACGTGTCTGCGCTGCTGGGGGCCTACCCCAACCCGTTCCGGCTCTCAAGCGGAGCCGGGGCCGTGCGGATCCCGCTCCGCCTGGCCGAGGCCTCGGCCGTCCGCGTGACGGTCTACGACGTGGGGGGCCGGGCCGTGGCGGTGCTGGTGGACGGGGACCTGGCGGCGGGGTCGTACGAGGTGGCGTGGCCGGAGGCGTCGGCGCTTCCGGCGGGGACGTACGTCGTGCGGATGACGGCGGGCTCGTTCGTGGGGACGCAGCGGCTGACGCTGGTGAAGTAGCGAGCGGTGGGGTGGCGGGGCGCGCATGGCGAGCGCGTCCCGCCGCTGGCCGAGCCGGGAATCCTTGCCGATCTCAACGCTGCTATCAGCGCTGAGCTTCAGGCTGCGCGCTCCGGTTCGTCGTCTCGACCGTTCTGCTGGGCGATGGTCCCGGCGATCGTGCGGGCCTCCGGCGGGTCGTCGCCGGCGGGCCAGCCCTCGCGCTGCTGCGTCCGGTCGCCGTCGGTGGCCTCGGTCTGGTCGTGGAAGAGGATTTGCTGCGTCGGGAACGGCAGGTCGATGCCGGCGGCGCTGAGGCTCTCCTTCACCGCCTGAAGCACCTTGTCGCGGAGGACGACGACCTCGCCGCGCACCGGCTTGCTCCACCAGCGGATGCGGATGTTCACCGACGCGCCCGCGAGGTCCCACGTCAGCACGTCCGGCGCGGGGTCGGCAAGGACGCCGTCGATCCCCTGCATCGTTTCCAGCGCGATCCGCTTGGCCTCGGCGATGTCGTCGCCGTAGCCGATCCCGACGTCGTACTCGCTCCGCACCATGTCGTAGGCCGTGATGACGATCACGGGGTCGGTGTAGATCTGGCTGTTGGGGACGATGACGCGCCGTCCGTCGTAGGTCCGGATGAACGTGGCCCGCGTCTCGATGGCCTCGACGGTGCCGGTGAACTCGCCCGATGTGATCTCGTCGCCTTCGCGGAAGGGCTCGCGCAGGAGGATGAGGACGCCCGCGAGGAGGTTCTGGAAGATGTCCTGGAATGCGAACCCGATGGCGACGCCACCGATCCCGAGGAGCCCGACGAGCTCGCTGATCCCCATGCCCGGCGCGACGACGGTCAGGGCGACGAGCACGCCCAGCACGACGATCCCGGCGTAGGTCAGCCGGCCCAGCACGAGGCCAACGTTCGAGTCCCGAGGCCCCGGCGTGATCCGGTGCACGAGCGAGCGCACGCCCCGCGCGATGAACAGGAACACGAAGAAAAGGACGACCGCGAGGACGAGCTTCGGCAGGAGGGCGAAGAAGCCGTCGACGATGTTGTCTACAGTGCGCCAGGCATTCGAGACCTCGGCGTTGAGGTTGACCCCGGAGGTGTCGGAGGGGGGTTGCATGAGGTCGGGATCGAGAGGAGGGGAGAGTGGCACGGGGGGCATAGAGGGCCGGTTTCCTCCCGTGCTCGATAAACCGCTTGACAGAGCGATCTGGATTGCTTATCGTTCATCGTAGATCTACGATAAAACTCAAGACTACTACGATGACCGATTCGTTCACGGCCGATGACGTAGCCCTCGCGGGCTGGGGCAAAGCCCTCGGGCACCCCGCCCGCCTCGCCATCCTCCGTACCCTCGCCGAGCGGCAGACGTGCCTCTGCGGCGAGATCGTGGAGGAGCTCCCCCTCGCGCAAGCCACCGTCTCGCAGCACCTCAAGGCGCTACGCGAGGCGGGACTGATCGAGGGGAAGACGGACGGGCCGCGCTCGTGCTACTGCCTCAACACGGAGGCGCTTCGGCGCCTGCACGAGGCGCTCGGCGCGCTCTTCGACGGGCTGAACTGCTCGTGCTCGTGCTGTAGCTGATCCGTTCACCGAACCACGAGGCGCTCGCCTCTGCGTTCACATCCGGGAGGTTCCCATGAGCACGCTCACGATGGATCCCTGCTGCTGCCCCGACTGCGGTGGTGGCTGCTGCGGCGACTGACGCTGCGCGGCGTAGGGGCGGCTTTCGAGCCGTCCCTACGCTTGCATTTGGGGGGCCGGCAGAAGGTGGCGGAGGTCCGGAAGGTACTTCTCCAGCGAGCCCGTGTTGAACACGACGACGCGGTCGCCCGGCCGGATCGTGCCGCGCTCGACGAGCGGCTCCAGCGCGGCGAGCGCGGCGGCCCCCTCCGAGCCGATCCACCACCCCGTTCGGGCAACGGTGTCGTGAAGTGCCCGGCCGATGGCCTCGTCCGATACGGCGAGGGCGCAGCCGTCGCTCGCGCGGACGATCTCCAGCACGCGGGCGTGGCCCACGCCACCGGCCACGTTCAGCCCCACCGCCAGCGTCGCGCCCGGCTCGACCGGCACAGGCTCGGTGCCTGCCTCAAACGCCTCTACGAGCGGGGCTGTCGCCTCGCTCTGGACACACACCATGCGCGGGCGCTCCGGCCCGATCAGCCCGAGCGCTTCGAGTTCGTCGAACGCCTTCCACATGCCGAGGACGCCGGTGCCGCCACCCGTCGGGTACACGACCACGTCGGGCAGCCGCCACGGGCCGCCGGGCTCTAAAGGCTCGGCGAGTTCGAGGCCCATCGTCTTCTTTCCCTCGATACGCCAGCCCGGCTCCTGAAACGTGGCGACGTTGAAAAAGCCGTCGGCGAGGTATGTCGACTTCACGAGCGCGCCCGCTTCGCGAATCGTGCCCCGAACCACGTCGAGGTGGACCTGGCCGGGGTGGAGGCGGGCGTACGCGGCGACCTTGCCGAGGATCGGCATCGGCGTGTCGTCGGCCATGACGATGGCGACCTCCAGCCCGGCGGCGAC
Source organism: Rhodothermales bacterium (assembly GCA_038232935.1). Lineage (GTDB taxonomy): Bacteria > Bacteroidota > Rhodothermia > Rhodothermales > JANQRZ01 > JBBSMX01. The sequence goes on from JBBSMX010000057.1 coordinate 14,567, forward strand.
GCCGTACGACGCCAGCGAATCGCCCGCGTTGCCCTGCGTGGGGACGGCCAGCCTGCCGATCCCGAGCTTGCGCGCCATCGAGACGGTCATCGCCATGCCGCGGTCCTTGAAGCTCTGCGTCGGGTTCGCGCCGAAGCCGGGCACCGCGCGGCCCTCTTCTTTGACGGCGAGGTGGAAGCCGACCTGCCGGGCGAGCGGGTGGCTCGCGTAGTCGAGCAAGGGGGTGTGGCCCTCGCCGAGCGACACGATGTGCCGCCGGTCGGCGGGGTCGGCGATGTCGAGCGGGAGGAGGCCGCCGAAGCGCCAGAGGTCGTTGCGCTCGGGGTGGTACCAGCCGAGGCCAGGCTGCTCGGCGCGAAGGCGCTCCAGGTCGAGCACGATCTCGACGGGGCGGCCGTCGGCCGGGTCGAGGTTCATGATCGTCTCGGGCGGGTACTCGGTGCCGGAGCCGAGGCCGCGCAGGCAGCGGACGAAAGCCATAGGGGAACGCGGTTAGAGCAGAGGGCAGGATGGATGGGGTGGCGAGGAAGGGGAGTTCGGGCGTGGCTTTGACTCGACCCCTGAGTCACCTTCCACGCGCCCCGGCTCCCTCACGCCCCCACGCTTTGCGGTAAGGGGAGCGACACGATACGCCTGCGGCTCCGGTCGTGGAGAGCGTCGGCCGTGGGTTACTCCAAAAGGCCTACTGCCATCGCCCCACGACCTCGCGGCTCGGCCGACGCGGCCAGGGCTAGAGAAGAGTAAAGACGTTTGTTTTTAATCGCACTACGTGTTATCTACCGAAATCTATTGTCCATTGACTACCGAGAGAGCGGGCTCACCGGGGGGCGGGCTCGTGTTTTCGCGCAGAATGGCTGCGCAGTTCAGGCTTCATGCGCACCTGCTTCATTCCTCTCCTGCTAGCCTGCCTCGGCTCGGCGTCTCCCGGCATCGCCCAGGACGCAGGTGCGCCGCTGCATCCCGACGCGCTGCGGCAGGCCGAGGTGCGGCCCCCCGCTCCGCCCCGGTTCGAGTCGTACACCCTCGTCGTCGTGGAGCCCCTCGGGGCTGTCGGCCTCGAAGCGGTCGAGCCACTTGTACACCGTGTCGTCGGTGCACTCGAACACGGCCATGACGTCCTGCACGGTGTAGCGGCGGGCCGAGAGTAAGATCATCCGGGCGCGCTCGGCGACGCGCCCGACCTCCTGCTGGGTCATGCGTTGGAGCTCGGCGGCTTCGGCTTCGGTCAGCGTGCGGACGTAGCGGCGGTAGTACACGGTGGGGTCAAGTCTGCGGGAAGGGCTCGGCTCGGTGTACGGGGGCGGGGCGGAATCCTTCCAGACGTAGTTCTACGGACCTACTTAGTCGGCTGAAGAGGCGTAATATCAGCTCTCTGGCTCGCCATCCGGGCTCGCCACTATGGAGGGCACGGTGATCCACGTTGGAGCGGGAATCTTGAGGCAGCTCGCCTTGTCAGGGCTCGCGCTCTGGCTATGCCTGACGCTGGCGGCGGCACAGGCGCCCGAGGTGATCGTGCGCTTCGAGGCCCTGCGCCGCTTCGAGGACGTGCGCCCGGACCGGGTGGCCTTCCGGCACCTCACCATCGAGGAGGGGCTGTCGCAGAACGCCGTCTACGCCCTCCTCCAGGACCGGCAGGGGTTCCTGTGGGTCGGCACGAAGGACGGGCTCAACCGGTACGACGGCTACGCCTTCACGGTCTTTCGCCACGACCCCTTCGATCCGGCCACGCTCTCGAGCAGCTACGTCACCGCCCTCCTCGAGGACAAGCAAGGGCACCTCTGGGTCGGCACGCAGGATGGCGGGCTGAACCGGCTGGAGCGGGCCACCGCCACCGCCGTCAGATACACTCACGGCCCGGGGTTCCGGATCACGGCCCTCGCCGAGGACGCGCGCGGCGATCTCTGGATCGGCACGGCCGGTGGGGGCGCGTATCGCTTGGCCCGGACTGACATCGGGGAGCCCGGGGCGGCATTCGAGCGCTTCGCTCACGCGGCCGGCGACCCGCGCAGCCTCAGCGACGACCGCGTCACGTCCGTGCTGGCCGACCGCCGGGGCGGCGTCTGGATCGGCACCGAGGCCGGCTTGAACCGCCTCGGTGCGGCGGGGCGCGGCTTCGTGCGCTACACCTCACGTCCGGGCGACCCCGGCGGCCTGTCCGACGGCTTCGTCACGGCCCTCGCCGAGGCCCGCGACGGCACGATCTGGGTCGGTTCGCCCCTCGGGCTGGACCGGCTCGTGGACGCTCGCGCCGGGCGCTTCACCTCGTACCCCTACCCGACGCAGGTGCAGCGGCGAGGCTACGGTTGGGACGCGATCCGCCAGATCGGCGAGGACCCTGCGGGCCGCCTCTGGCTGGCCACCGCCGACGGGCTGGTGCGCTTCGACCCGGCGACGGCGGCCTACACCTCGTTCCGGCACGACCCCTCGGATCCACACAGCATCAGCGGCAACCTCCTCACGGCGCTCCTGTGGGACCGCACGGGCGTCCTGTGGGTGGGCGCGAACGGCTATGGCATCAACCGCTACGACGCCAAGACGGCTCGCTTCCAGACGATCCGCCGGCCGCCCGACCTCACCTCGCGGTGGGACGGCTTCAGCATCCGCGCCCTGTTCGAGGACGCCGAGGGCTACGTCTGGATGAGCGCCGGGGTGCTCTACCGCTACGACCCCCGCACCGGCACCCTCGTCAGCTTCGAGTCCACCTCGGATCGGCCCTCCGACTTCGGTAACACTGGCGTCTGGTCCATCGTCCAGGATAGCCGGGGTGCCCTCTGGTTCGGCTCCTACGAGGGGCTGTTCCGTTACGACCCGGTGGCCGGGCGTACTCGGCAGTACGCGCACAACCGCGCGCGCCCGGGCGGCCTGCCCGAGAAAATGGTCTACGGCGTCTTCGAGGACCGCCGGGGCGCGATCTGGGCCGTGACGGCGCACTTCATCAGCCGCCTCGACGACGCGGCGACCGGCCGTTTCACGTCGTACCGCCACACGCCCTCGGCGGCGACCGACGCGGGCGAGGCGCTCTTCCCCTCGCTCCACGAGGACGCGCGGGGGCACTTCTGGATGGCGACGGAGGCCGGGCTCGTTCGCTTCGACCCACGCACCGGCGCCGTCCGGCGCTACCGCACGGACCCGGCGGACCCGAACAGCCTCAGCCACGACCAAGTGCGTGCGATCTGTCCAGACCCCCGCGATCCGGAGCGCATCCTCTGGCTCGGCACGGCCGGCGGCGGCCTCAACCGCTTCGATATCCGTACCGGGACGTTCACCCGCCTTACCGAGCGCGACGGCCTCCCCAACAACGTCGTCTACGCCGTGCTGCCCGACGGGCACGGGCGCCTCTGGCTGAGCACCAACCGGGGCCTCGCCCGGTACGACCCGCAGACCGGCGAGATCAAGGCGTACGACGCCCGCGACGGCCTCCAGAGCAACGAGTTCAACGCCGGGGCTTACTTCCGCGCCCCCGACGGGCGGCTCTACTTCGGCGGCATCCACGGCGTGAGCAGCTTCGACCCCGCCGCCTTCACGGACAACCCGCACGTCCCGTCCGTCGTGCTCACCGGCTTCCGCCGAGCCGGTCAACCGGAGGTGCCCGGCGCGCCGGGCGGCGCGCTCGCCCGCGCCATGTCGGCCACCGACACGCTCCGGCTCTCCTACCGCGACAACGTCTTCACGTTCGAGTTCGCCGCCCTCGACTTCTCCGCGCCCGAGAAGAACCGCTACGCCTTCCGCATGGAGGGCTTCAATACGGACTGGATTAGTGCGGGGGCAAACCGCTCGGCCACGTACACGAACCTCCCGCCGGGGCGCTATACCTTCCGCGTGCGCGGCACGAACAGCGACGGCGTCTGGAACGAGGAGGGCACCTCGGTGGCCGTCTTCATCGCGCCGCCGCCGTGGCGGACGTGGTGGGCGTATACAGGCTACGTCCTCCTCGCCCTCGGCGCGGTCTGGACGGTCACCCGCTACCGCCGCAACCGCCTGCTCCTCAAGCACCGCGTGGAGATCGATCGGCTCGAGGCCGAGAAGCTCCGCGCGCTCGAGCGGATCGAGGGCGAGAACCTCCGCGAGCTCGACCACGCCCGGAGCCGGTTCTTCGCCAACGTCAGCCACGAGTTCCGGACCCCGCTCACGCTCACGCTCGGCCCCCTCGACGACCTCAAGGCCGGCCTCTACGGCCCGCTCGCCGCGCCCATGGCCGCCCAGGTCGACCTCGCCCGCCGCAACGCCCGCCGTGTGCTCGACCTCATCGAGCAGATCCTCGACGTGGCGCGCCTCGAAGCCGGGCGGATGCCGCTCCGCGCCCGCCGCCTCGACCTCGGCACGTTCGTCACGGGCGTCGCGCAGGGGTTCGGCCCGCTGGCCGAGCGGAAGGGGATCGCCCTCGACGTGCAGGTCCCGGACGAGGGCGCGGGGTCGGAGGCAGCGGTGTGGGCGGACCCGGAGCACCTCCAGAAGGTCGTTTCCAACCTGCTCTCGAACGCGCTCAAGTTCACGCCCGAGGGCGGGGCCGTCCGCGTCACCGTTGCCGCCGAAGAGGGGGCCGTCCGCCTCGCCATCCGCGACAGCGGCCCCGGCATCCCGGCCGCCGACCTCCCCCACGTCTTCGAGCGGTTCTACCGCGTGGACGAGTCGGCCGCGCGGATGCAGCCGGGGACGGGGATCGGGTTGGCCCTCGTGAAGGAGCTCGTGGACCTCCATGGCGGCACCATCGAGGTCGAGAGCGAGGCGGGGTTCGGGAGCCTGTTCATGGTCGCGCTCCGGCGGGGGCGCGACCACCTCCGGCCGGAAGACGTCGTCGAAGACGGCGAGGGCCAGCCGCTCTATGGGCTGCCGGCGCTGGCCGTCGCCGCCCTCGCGCCCGACGAGGTCAGCGGCGACGGCGCGCTCGACGGGGGAGGGGAGGACTCGGGCGACGAGGAGCACTCGGACGACGAGGACGTGACGACGGTGCTCGTCGTCGACGACAGCGCCGAGATCCGGGCCTACGTCCGCCGCCACCTCGGAGGCTCAGGCAAAGCCGGCGGCTACCGCGTGGTGGAGGCGGCCGACGGGGCGGAGGGGCTGGCGAAGGCGCGGGCGCTCCTGCCCGACCTCGTCCTCTCCGACGTCATGATGCCGGGGATGGACGGGTTCGCCCTCTGCCGCGCCCTCAAGGCCGACGCCGAGACGGACTTTATCCCCGTCGTCCTCCTCACGGCGCGGGCCGAGGCCGAGGACCGGCTCGCAGGGCTCGGCGAGCACGCCGACGACTACCTCACGAAGCCGTTCGACGTGCGGGAGCTGCGGGTGCGCGTGGACAACCTCATCGCGAGCCGGCGGCGGCTGCGCGAGCGGTTCGCCTCCGGGGCGGCGTGGTCCGGTTCGGACGGCGGGCTGCACCCGGCGCCGGTGGAGGTGGACTCGGCCGACGCGGTGTTCCTCGAACGGGTGCGCGGCGCGGTGGAGGCGCACCTCGGCGACGAGGACTTCACCGTCGAGCGGCTGGCCGATGCCGTGGGCGTGAGCCGGGGCCACCTCCACCGGCAGCTCAAAGCGCTCGCGGGGCAGGCGCCGTCAGAGGCGATCCGGACGATGCGGCTGGAGCGGGCGGCACAGCTGCTGGCGGCGCGGGCCGGGACGGTGAGCGAGGTGGCCTACGCCGTAGGGTTCAAGAGCGTGGCGCACTTCTCGAACAGCTTCGAGATGGACTTCGACTGCCGCCCGTCGGCGTACCCGGCCGAGTCGTAGGGTCGGCCACGCGAGGGGGCGGTATCGGAGCGGGCGTGCCGTGGTGTGGGCGTCGGAAATCGTCGTTTTCAGGTCTCATGTGACGTAGAGACAACAGATTGTGACGTACGTGCAACGCGCGTTCGGCCGCTACGCCGCATGTTGTGGGCAGTCAACGACGGGTTCGCACAGCCACGGCAGCTGACGTTGGTCCGCTAGCCGCTGCGCTGCGGGAGGCGGGGCGCGCTGTGGTGGTCGCGCCCCGCCGCCTGTGGCGATCCCGATCCCCGCACTCGACCCCATCCGCACTCGACCCCGTCCCCCGCCGCCATGGAGGCCCCGCCGCTCCCCGCCACCCTGCAGATCCTCGTCGCCGACGACGACGCGGACATGCGGCTCTACCTCACCGGCTGCCTGCGTGGCTTCGGGCTGGCTGCCCTCACCGTCACCGAAGCGGGCAACGGACGGGACGCGCTCCTCCTCGCCCGCACCCTCACCCCCGACCTCATCATCAGCGACATGCTGATGCCCGGCCTCGACGGCCTCGCGCTCTGCCGCGCCCTCAAAGCCGACGCCGCGACCGCGGCCATCCCGTTCCTCCTCGTCAGCGGCGAGACGAGCGGGCCGCCGCCCTGCGCCGACGGCTTCCTCGAGAAGCCCTTCAACGCGGCCGGGCTCCGCGTGCACGTCGATCGCCTGCTCGCCCACCGCGCCTGACCCGTTCTGCATCCCTCGTGTTCACTCCAACAACCCGAACCGTCATGAAACGCTTCCTGCTCTCCCTCCTGGTTCTCCTCCTCACGGTGCCGCTCGCCCAGGCGCAGCGGATGCCCGTGACCACGACCTCCGACGCCGCGCGCGTCCACTACGTCCGAGGCGTAGACGCCCTCGCCAACATCTCCGGGCACGCGCTCGCCCACTTCGATGCGGCCCTCGCGGCCGACCCCTCGTTCGCGATGGCCCACCTGTACCGCGCCGCCGCGACGACTAATGGACGGGACGAGCACATGCGCCAGGCGACAACCCTTGGCGCGCGCGCCTCGGAGGCCGAGCGCCAGCAGATCGAGGCGTACGCGGCCAACCTGCGCGGCGACCACGACCGCGAGATCGCCCTGTACACGACGATTGCTGAGCGTTACCCGAGCGATCCGCTCCCGATGCTCATCGTCGCCAACACGGAGATGGGCCGCGGCCGCTTCGCCGAGGCCGTCGCCGCGGGACGGCGCGCGCTCACCGCCGACCCTGCCTTCGCCCCGGCGTACAACACGATCGGCTACGCCGAGGTCGCACGCGGGGACCTGGCCGCTGCCGAGGCTGCCTTCCGCGACTACATCCGCCTCGCGCCCGACGAGGCCAACCCGTACGACTCCTTCGGCGAGTTCTACCTCAACCAGGGCCGACTCGATGAGGCGGAGGCGCAGTTCGAGATGGCGCTCACGAAGGACCCGGGGTTCGACGTCAGCCGCACCAACCTCGCCCGCATCGGCATTGAGCGGAGCGACCTCCGCTTCGAGCAGGCCGTTGCGGCCGGCGACGCCGACGCCATCGCGGCACTCTACACGGAGAACGCGGTGATCCTCCCGCCGGACAGCCCGCCGATCACGGGGCGCGCCGCTATCCGCGAGTACATGGCCGGCCTCGTCGCAGCAGGTATTGACGGCGTGGACATCGAGACGGTCGAGGTAGTCCGCTTCGACGACATGGCTGTCGAGCGCGCCAACCTGACGATCAGTGTCGGCGGCGAGGTCGTGGAGGAGGGCAAGTCCCTCGTGCTGTGGCGGCTCGTGGGCGACGAGTGGCTCTACGTCCGCGACATGTGGAGCGCGAACGCGCCCGCGCCGACGGACGGCACCCACTGACCCACACGGGGCCGGGGCGCACCCGCTCCGGCCCCCTCACCGCTACTCCCTACGACCATGAAGTACGCCCTCTTCCGCATCGTCATCGTCGCCGTTCTGGTGCTCGCGCCGGCCGTCCAGGCTCAGGACTACGACCACCCGCTCGACTACGGAGGCGTCGCGCTCGACCATCACCACGGAGATGCCGCGCTCGACCACGGGAGCGCGGTCCGAGACTACGGCAAGGAGGCTCGCGGCGGGCCTGCCGTTCATCCCCTGAACCGCGACGCCAACCGTGCGATCCTCCAGCAGGCCTACGCCGACCTCGCGCGCGGCGACGTCCCGGCCGTGCTCGCCATCCTCGATCCCCACGTCACGTGGACCGACGCAGAGGGCTACCCCTACGCCGGGACGTACGTCGGCCCCGCCACCGTCGCCGAGAAGGTATTCGCGCGTATCGGCGCAGAGTGGGACGCCTACGAGGTAGCGCCGCGCACCTTCATCGCCCAGGGCGGCTACGTCGTCGTGCTCGGCGAGTACCGCGGGACCTACACGGCGACGGGCCGGAGCGTCGTCGCGCCGTTCGCGCACGTGTGGCAGATGGCCGGCGGGAAGGTCGTCAGCTTCCGGCAGTTCACCGATGGCCCGCCGTGGCAGCAGGCGGTCACGCCCTAGCCCGCCGCTAAGTCTCCTTTCACTCACCCAGATCCCAACCCCATGAACCGCTTCTTCCCCCTCGCCCTCCTGATCCTCGCCCTCGCCGCCCCCGCCCTCGCCCAGGACGGCCCCTTTGTGTATATCTCGTACGCTACCTGTGACCCGGCCACCGTGGCCGAGGCCGACGCCGCCTTCACGCGCGACTACGAGCCGGCGCTGAACGCCCACGTAGCTGCCGGCGACATCGCCGCCTGGGGTCGGAAGCGGCACAGCGACGGCGGCCTGTGGACCCGCGCCAGCTACACGATCGCGCCTACGATCGACGCCCTGATGGCCTTCCAGGAAACGTGGCAGGCCGAACTCGGGCGCGACCACACCGCCGCGCGCGCAGCCCTCTGGGCGTCCTGTACGCGCCACGAGGACTACATCTGGCGCGTCGTCGCCACGTCGGTGGCGTCGGGCCAGGTCGGTCGCGACCGCGCGCCCTACGACGGCACGACCCTCTTCGCCTGCAGCCAGGGCGGGCTGGACCGCGCCGACGCCCTCGTCCGCGAGGCGTTCGCGCCCGCCCTCGACGCGATGGTAAGCGAGGGCGCGATCACGTCGTGGGCGTGGCTGGCCCACGTGATGGGGGGCGCTTACACGCGGATGCTCATCATGGACACCACCTCGCCGACGGCCACGGTGCACGCCTGGGAGCGACTCGGCGAGGGCATCAGCGCAGCGGCGGGCACCGAGTTCGACACGCTCTGCCCCACCCACCAGGACTACATCTGGGGCGTCTCCAGCTCGCGCTGATCTCGCCTCCCGGCCCCGCGCCCTTCATCCACCCAACCCACGCTACCCATGAACCGCTTCACGCGCTATCTCGCCCTCCTCGCCTTCGGCCTCGCAGCGTGCCAGACGCCGACGCCCGAGGCCGAACCCGACGCCGCCTCGGCAACGCCGACGGTCGCCGTCTCCGAC
>JBBSMX010000058.1:0-23703 GCA_038232935.1 Rhodothermales bacterium
GAGAAGACGCGCTGGGCGGCCAGGAGGAAGGCGATGTAATCAGCCTCGGAGCAGCGGGGAGCGTTCATGAGAGAGCATGCAGAGGGTGCCGATGAAACGCCCTGGAGCGCCGAGAGTCTCAACTGCGTAACTCCTATGACAGTTACTCTTTCATGATCCGGTCGAGGCGGCGCTTCGAGTCGCGCTCGGCGATGTCCTGCCGCTTGTCGTGGAGCTTCTTGCCGCGTGCGAGCGCGATCTCGACCTTCGCCCAGCCCTGCTTGAAGTAGATCCGGAGCGGGACAATCGTGAGCCCTTTCTGCTCGATGCCCTTCTTGAATTTCTCGATCTCCTTTTTGTGCATGAGCAGGCGGCGCGGGCGTGTGGCCTCGTGGTTGGCGTAGCTGCCGTGCTCGTACGGGGCGATGTGGCAGCCGAGGAGCTGCATCCCGTCGCCGTCCACGGCGCAGAACGCTTCGGCCAGGTTTACCTTCCCCGCCCGCAGCGACTTCACCTCCGTCCCCTGCAGCTCGATTCCCGCCTCGACTTTGTCGAGCAGCTCGTACTCATACCGCGCGCGGCGATTCGTGACGACGACGTTGACGTTCTCGGCCATGATGACGGGTGCGTGAAGTGATGCGTGAAGGTAGAGGTTGCGGGTGTGCTCGCCCTCATTCGTCACGCGACACGGATCATTCGTCCTCGTCGGGCGGCTGGAGGAGAACGAACGGAATCGCCGGGAGATCGTCGAGGGCGCGGTGGTAGAACAACTGGTTCACCCACTCGTCGAGGCCGGCGTGGGCGTAGGCGGCGAGGGTGACGCCGCCGATGTCGTGCGTGGTGCCGAGCGAATCGGGCGGGTGGTGCTGCAAGGCTTCGTCGCGGAGCGCGCGTGCTTCCTCCGGCGTGACGGTGCCGACGGGGGCCGCCAGCAGCGCCCACACCATCGGCCGCGTCGTCATCTCGAACCACTCCTGCGCGAGATCGAGCACGAACCCGTCGCCGGGCGGCTCCGCACCGACGCTCAACACCGCGTCCAGATCGGGCGGCGGCTCCTCGCCCGACGGGACCGGGACGAAGACGGGCTGCGCGTCGTAGAGCTCCTTCAGCACGACCTGCGCCAGCAGCGCCTCCTGCGCGAAGTGCGGGTCGAAGCCGACGCGCCGGATGGCATCGAGCCGGCTGTAGACCCCGAGCTTGACCGACGCGTATGCGTTGCCGACGAGCCCGAGGCCGGGAACGACCGAGAACGCATCGGGGTCGCGCAGCACGGCCAGCGTCGGGACGAAAGCGAGGTCGGCGTGACCGGCGCGCAGCAGGCGTTCGGCCGCGTAGAGCGGCACCGCCTCCCAGCTTTCGACGGGCGACGCGCCCTCGGCCCACTGCTGGGCGAGGGCGCGCGCGGCGTCTACGTCTGGTACGGCAAGGCGCATGGGTTATTTCTTCTTCGGACCGCCTGCCTTGCCCTTCGCCCCTGCCTTCGCCCCTGCCTTCGGCGAGGCGCCGGTGTCGCGCATCTTCTCCTGGATGCGGGCCGCCTTGCCGCGGAGGCCGCGGAGGTAGTAGAGCTTGGCGCGGCGGACGCGCCCTTCGCGGACGCGCTCGATCAGCGCCAGCTTGGGCGAGTAGAGCGGGAAGATGCGCTCGACGCCGATGCCGTTGGAGACCTTGCGGACGGTGAACGTCTTCGTGGTGCTGTGGCCGCCGCGCGCGATGACGACGCCCTGGAACTGCTGGATGCGCTCCTTGTCGCCTTCGATGACGCGGACGTGCACGTTGACCGTGTCGCCGGGTTTGAAGTCCGGGATGTCGTCCCGGTACTGCGTGGCCTCGACGAGGTCCATCAGTTCGTTTGCCATGGGGGTAGTGTTTTCAGGGTGGGAGCGGGCGGGGAGTGCTTCCCTCGCACGCGGGGCTAGTCTAGTAAGTCGGGTCTGCGTTCGCGGGTGCGGCGGAGGCGCTCGGCCTCGCGCCACGCGTGGATGCGGTCGTGGTCGCCGGAGAGGAGGACGTCGGGGACGGCCTGCCCCCGGAACTCGGCCGGGCGCGTGTAATTCGGCGCGTCGAGGAGCCCGTCCTGGAACGAGTCCGAGAGCGCCGACTGCGCGTCGCCGAGCACGCCGGGCAGGAGCCGGATGAGGGCGTCCGTGAGCACGAGCGCGGGGATTTCGCCGCCCGAGAGCACGTAGTCCCCGATCGAGACCTCGCGGGTGATGAGCGTGTCGCGCACGCGCTGGTCGATGCCTTTGTAGTGGCCGGCGACGAGCAGGAGCCGTTTCCGCATCGACAGCACATTCGCGAGCGGCTGGTCCAGCACTTCGCCGTCGGGGCTGAGGTAGATCACCTCTTCCCCACCGCCGAGCTCGTCGCTGTCCGCCTGCTCGGCCCACTCCGCCCGGATCGCCTCGATGCAGGCGAAGAGCGGTTCGGGTTTGAGCACCATCCCACCGCCACCGCCGAACGGATAGTCGTCGATGGTCCGGTGCTTGTCGTCCGTGAAGTGCCGGAGGTCGTGCACGCGGATGTCGACGAGCCCCTTGCGCTGGGCACGCTGGATGATGGAGTGCTCCAGCGGCCCGGCGACGAGATCGGGAAGCGCGGTGACGATGTCGATACGCATCAAAGAACAGGGTCGGGTCGGGGGTCGAGGGTCGGGAGTCCCGAATCCACCTCCAGCCCGTCAGTCAAGCAATCCTTCGGGCGGGGCGATGGTGATCTGCCCCGCGTCGAGGTTTATGGCGGTGACGATCTCGTCCACGTCGGGTACGAGGGCGTCCGGCTGGCCGGGGCGCTGAACGAGCAGGAGGTTCTGCGCCCCGCCCGTCAGCACGTCCTGCACCGTACCCACGGCCTCGCCGTCTTCCGTGACGACGGCGAGCCCGATGAGGTCGTGAATGAACACCTCGCCCTCGGCGAGCGCCGGCAGGTCGGACGCGGCCGCGTAGACGCCGAGCCCGCGGAGGGCGTCGGCTTCTTCACGGTCGGAGACCCCGTGGAACGTGACGAGTGCGGCTACGCCCCGCTTCGTGGTCTGGAACCGGACGGCCTCGACGGCGCGCGCGCGCGTCCGCTCCGGCGACGGACCGAGGAACACCTGCTCGAGTTCGGCGAGGCGCTCCGGGTCATCCGTCTCCGGGATCACCTTGATCTCGCCGCGCACGCCGTGGGGAGGCCCACAGGTGCCGACGAGGAGCAGGCTATCGGGTTCGACCGGGTTCACGGGGGCAGGGTTACGCGGACTTCTCTTCGGACTCGGCGGCCGACTCGGCGGCCGATTCGGCGGCATCAGCAACCTCTTCAGCCTCGACGTCGCCTGTAGCCTCGGGCGCGGTCTCCTGCTCGCGGTCGGCCTCATCGACGGCGTCGGTAACCTCGGCGACGGTGGCTTCCCCGCCCTCCGCCTCGACTTCCTCAACGACGGTCTGGTCGGCAGCGGCGGCCGGAGCGGACTCGGGCACGTCGGCGGCGGACGCCTCGACGGTCTCCTCAGCAGCGGCCTCAGCTTCGGGTTCGGCGGCCTCGGATTCGGCGGCGGGTTCGGGCACCTCGGCTTCGGTCGTCTCGGCAGACTCGCCGGTGGGGACGGCGTCGGCCGAGACTTCGGTGCCGGCGGGGACGTTGTCCTCCTGGTTGAGTTCGTCGCCCTTGTTCGCCTCGGCGTCGAGGGTAGCGGCGAGTTCGGCTTTGGCTTCCGCCTCCTTCTTGGCGCGCATGGCCTCGGCCTCTTCACGCTGCTGCTTCTCGTGCTCGGCCTTCTGGCGAGCGAGCTCGGCTTCGCGCTCCTTCCGCTCCTCCTCGCGCTTCTTGGCTTCCTCAGCGGCCTGCTTGCGCTCGGCGTCGAGGGCCTGCTGGCGACGGCCCGCAGCGGTCATCTTGAGCGACTCGCCTTTCTGCTCACGTGCGGCGAGGAACTCGGTGACGGCCTGCTGGATCTCGTCCTCCGACTTGCCCTTACGGCGCAGGTGGAGCTGGAGCATCACGCCCTGCTTCGAGAGCAGGTTGCGAACGGTGTGGGACGGCTGGGCGCCCTGCTGGAGCCAGTAGAGGATACGGTCCTCTTTGAGCGAAACCTGGGCGGGCTCGTTGATCGGCTCGTAGCGGCCGAGGTCTTCGATGAAGCGGCCGTCGCGCGGGCTGCGGCCGTCGGCGGCAACCAGGGCGAAGATCGGGCGCTTCTTCCGGCCGAGCCGGCGCAGGCGGAGTTTGACTGCCATGGGGTTGGGTTATGGGTTGGGGGGTACGGAGTTAGGAGTTCGGTTTAGCGTCCGCCGAGACCGCCGAGCATACTGCCGAGGTCGGCGGCGCGGCCTTTCTTGGCGAGCTTGCTCATCGTCTTCATCATCTTCTTCATCTCGCGGAACTGCTTGAGGAGCTGGTTCACGTCCTGCACTTCGACGCCGGAGCCGCGGGCGATCCGCTGGCGGCGGCTGCCGTTGATGACCTCCGGCCGCTCGCGCTCCTCCACCGTCATCGACTGGATCATCGCCTCGATGTGCTTGAACGCGTCGTCCTCCACGTCGAGGTCTTTGATCTGCTTGCCGACGCCGGGGATCATGCCGAGGAGGTCCTTCATCGACCCCATCTTCTTGATCCGCTGGAGCTGGGTGTAGAAGTCTTCGAGGTTGAAGTCCTGGCTGGTGATCTTGCGCTGGAGCTTCTCGGCCTCCTCCTCGTCGAACTGCTCCTGCGCCTTCTCGACGAACGAGACGATGTCGCCCATGCCGAGAATCCGCTGGGCCATCCGGTCCGGGTAGAACTCGGTGAGCGCGTCGAGCTTCTCGCCCATCGAGGCGAACTTGATCGGCTTCTGGACGACGGTGCGGATCGAGAGGGCCGCGCCGCCGCGCGTGTCGCCGTCGAGCTTGGTGAGGACGATGCCGTCCACGTCGAGCCGGTCGTTGAACGCCTTCGCGGTGTTGACGGCGTCCTGCCCCGTCATCGCGTCGACGACGAAGAGCACCTCGTCGGGCTCGGTCGCCGTCTTGATATCGACGACCTCCTGCATCATCTCTTCGTCCACGTGCAGGCGGCCGGCGGTGTCGATGATGACGGTGTCGCGACCCTTCCGGCGGGCCTCTTTCACGGCCTCGTCGGCGACGCGGACGGCATCGCTCACGGGCATGCCGTCGTCGCCGCGGATGCTGTAGACCGGGACGTTGATCTGCTTCGCGAGCGATTCGAGCTGGTCGACGGCGGCGGGCCGGTAGACGTCGGCGGCGGCGAGGAGTGGGCTCCGGCCCTTGCTCTTGAGGTGGCGCGCGAGCTTGGCGACGAACGTGGTCTTGCCCGAGCCCTGGAGCCCCGCTACGAGGATCACCTGCGGCGGGCGCTTCGGCTTGTTGAGATCAACGTGGACATCACCGAGGAGGAAGACGAGCTCGTCGTAGAGGATCTTGACGAACTGCTGGCCGGGCGAGACGGCGGTGAGGACCGCGTCGTCGGTGGCCTTCTCCTTCACGCGGTCCGTGAAGTCGCGGGCGACCTGGTAGTTCACATCGGCGTCGAGGAGGGCGCGGCGAACTTCACGCATCGTCTCGGCGATGTTGAGTTCGTTGATGCGGCCCTGGCCCTTGACGTTTTTGAGGGCGACGTCGAGCTTGTCGGAGAGGCTTTCGAACATGGTGCGCAGTGGGGATGGTGGGGGTGGAACCGCAGGGGCCTGCGGTGTCGAGGGCGGAGCCGATTCGCACGGCCGTACCCCCGACGGGTTCCGAACTGGGCAGCCCCAAAGATACGGCCGTGCCGCCTGCGTACCGTGCAGATGAGTCGAAGAACTGGAGCCCGGCGGGAGGGCCTCCGGGAACAGCACGACGAACGGAATGCCAAGCGTGGCCCCCACGCTAAACGATGAGGGCGACCACATGCGCATGCGGTCGCCCTCGAACCTGCCCTCGACAAGCGGGGCGCTACTTCACGACGACGAGCCGACGGGTAACGGCCGTGTCCTCGCTGCGGATTTGGAGGAGGTACGTCCCAGCGGGCAGTCCGCCGAAGTCCCACCGGAGCTCGTGCGCGCCTACGCCGAGACCCTGCGACGGCTGGATGGCGACGCGGCGACCCATCAAGTCGTACACCGCCAGCTCGACGGAGCCGGCCTGATCGAGCGCGAATCCGAGAGTGGCTTCCCCTAGCGTCGGGTTCGGGTAGACCGACAGCGAGAGCGTCGAGGGAGCGGAGGAGCCCGGCTCGCCGGCCGTGGCGGACTCGTACTCGTGGAGGTTGCGGGTATCATTCACCCAGGTGGCGTCCTCGAAGAACTGCTCTACCTCCTCGACGGGGTTCCCTTCTGCGTCGTTGGTGTACGTCCGCCGGGACGTGTTCGCCCACGCCGTTCCGTCCCAATCCTGAGCCAGCGCTTCGGTGAGGTCGCCGTCGGTATACGTGTAGACCTTTCGGTAATCGTTCAGCCAGCCCGTCTCATCCCACCCCTGCGTCAACACCTCGGCGAGACGGTTGGCCTCGTCGTAGCTATAGACGTCCAGATAGCTATTCGCCCAGTCAGACCCGGTCCACGTCTCCTCTCGGATCTCGACGAACCGCCCGGCGGCGTTGTAGGTGAAGAAATAGCGGGTCGTGTCTTGCCACGCCGAGCCGTCCCGGTCCTGCACGAGGGCCTCGGTGTAGTTGGCACCGCCGCCATACGTCAGTTGGATGCGCCGGTAATCGGCCCAGGCGGTGAGGGACCAGAATTGCTCCAGCCACTCCATAAGGTGGCCCTCGGCGTAGGAGTAGGTGAGGCGGGTGTAGTTCACCCAGGTGCCTCGCTGCCTGTACTGGCTCACCTCCTCGCTGAGGTTGCCATCGACGTAGCTGTAGTCGATACGGTACTCGTTCACCCACGCCGTGCCGTTCCACCTCTGCTCCAGCAACTGAGCGCGGGTGCCGTCGTCGTTGTAGGTGTAGAGGCCCCGATACCCATCCTCCCACTGCTCGCTCGTCCAGTATTGGTAGAGCGTACGGATCAGAAGGGCTCCTTCCGCCGAGCCGCGACGTTGGGCCGAACGGCTCGGTCCGTGCGGCATCGCGTGGGAGCCGGGAGGGACGGCCTCGCGCAGGGCGTTGCGGAGAAGGAGGTGTGCCGCTGGATCGCTGACGAGGCGGGGATCGTCGATGCTCCCCCCTCGCACGGAAGGAACCACAGCGGAGGATGACGACTGCGCGAGGGCAGGGCTCGCCAGCACAAAGAAAACAGTGAGTGCTACCGTAACGGTTCGCATAGGGGTTCAACCCGGTGGGGCTGATGAAACGATGGAGGAAGGAGCACGCCCTCCTGGGGACCGAAAACAGGGTCGAGGGAGAGCGAGCTCATAACGAAGGAGCAGCGGGCGGCGAGTGCGGAGGCCACCCTGCTAGACAAACGCTTCCCTTGATATCCAAACCCGTACCAAGGGCGGGTGGCACGATGACACTCGTCGCGTAATGGCCTGACTGACCTTCCCCCTGCATGACTGAAGTATCAGGGAGGCCCGAGCATGGAGTCTCGCACTCCCGTCCTCCCGCTGTGAGACAGCCCGCAGGACTGCGTCTCACCGGCCGTACCTTGCCCGCAAAAAACAACGATGCCCGACCGTCTTCCATCCGACGATGTACCTCCGGACTCCTCTTGGTGGGACTTCTCCGTCGACCCCGCCGTCCGCGCCGACGAGGCCGCCCATCGCCTCACCGACGCCGGCGGCACGCCCCTCGTGAACCCGCCCGACGCCGAGGGGCGGCTCGGCATCGACTACCCCGGCTATCTCGGTCTAGACCGGCTCCTGAGCGCGCAGGTGCCGGCGACCCGCGTGCCGGAGGAGCGCGTGTTCATCGTCATCCACCAGTTGTTCGAGCTGGTGTTCAAGCAGATGACGTTCGACCTCGGCGTGCTCGCCCAGACGTTCCGGGCCCTCCTCGATGCCGACGACGCGGCGTTCGACGAGGCGACGCGGGAGCCGCTGCCGGACGAGCGCGGGCCGAGCCCGTTCTGGCGCCCGGCGATGACGGCGGCGGCCCGCCTCCGCCACTCCGCCCGCCGCGTCCTCCCCACGGTGATGAGCTACGTCGGGCGCGGCGAGGACGACGACGTGCTGTTCTCGACGCTCGAATACCAGCAGTTCCGGGACGTCCTGATTCCCGCCAGCGGATTCCAGACGGCGCAGCTCCGGCTCATCCAGCAGGCACTCGGAAAGACGCCGCTGCTGGACATCCGTGTCTTCCCTGGTGACACCTTCGGCGAGCACTACGCCGGCTCGCCGTGCGGTCACATCGCCCTCGGCGATCCGCTCATCCTCCAGGCCGGCCACGCCCGCGCCTTCCCGCCCGAGGACCACCCCGCGCACGAGGCCGCGCAGCTCGATGACCTCGCCCACGCCGTGCTCGCCCGCCTCGCCCCCGCTGCCGAAGGGCTATCCGCCCCGCCCGCCGTGCGCCGCGTCCGCGCCGACGATGTGGACCGTGCCGCCGC
Source organism: Rhodothermales bacterium (assembly GCA_038232935.1). Lineage (GTDB taxonomy): Bacteria > Bacteroidota > Rhodothermia > Rhodothermales > JANQRZ01 > JBBSMX01. Next base: position 8,420 of record JBBSMX010000058.1, read on the forward strand.
CCGCGTCCGCTCCACGCTCGGCGACGACCCGCACGCCGACGCCATCGTCGGCACCTTCCGCCGCGACCTCACGGAAGCCGCCGACGCCGAGAACGAGCGCCGCGCCGGCTTCGCCGAGGCCCGGCTCGGGGCGCATGCCCTCCACGTACGGTTCGGGCGCACCTGCCTCGCCTTCGTGCTCGACCGGATCGCGGCGACGGACGCGGCGCTCCACGCGCCGGAGCCCGACAGCTTCCTCACCGTCCACCGCAAAGCCGTCCGCCGCCACGTCGTGGGCGAGGGCGGCACCGGCGGCGGCGGGATGCCGTACCTCGTCACGAGCCAGCGCTTCCTGCTCCCGCTCTTCCCTGCCCTCGTCGCCTACGCCGACCTCGGTGCGGGCGGCACGTCCGAGAGCGCGGATCGGTGGTGAGCCTACTTCGAGCGCCCGTCGCGCTCGTGCAACAAATCCATCGTCTCGACGGCGTGGCGGAGGTGGGGGATCACGATGGAGCCACCGACGACGAGCGCGACGTTGAGTGCGTCGTCCAACTCCTCGTCGGTGAAACCGGCTTCGACGCACTGGATGAGGTGGTAGTCGATGCAGTCGTTGCAACGGAGAACGGCGGAGGCGACGAGGCCGAGGAGTTCTTTCGTCCGCCCATCGAGCGCACCGTCACGGTAAGCGGCCGTGTCGAGGCTGAAGAAGCGCTTGATGCCGAGGTGGGGTTTCTCGTCGAGGATGCGGCGATTCATCCGCGTGCGGTACGCGTCGAAGGCGTCGAGGCGGTTTGCGTCGTTGCCGGTGCGGTCGAGAGTGGAGCTCATCGGATCGGGGGATGTATTCTGAGGAGCGCCGTATACGCACGGACACGCCCCGCTATCCCGCCCCGGCTCCATCGCCTCGTGAAGAACTCGTCCTCCCAACTCCGCGCCGAGAAAGAGGCATTCCGCGCTCGATTCCGCGCTGCCCGCGCTACCCTCGCCCCCGAGGAGGCCGCCGCACGCAGCGCCGCCCTCTGCGACCGTATCGCCGCGCTTCCGGAGATCCGCAACGCGGAGACGGTACACGTCTACTGGCCTCTCGTGGAGCGCCGCGAAGTGGACACGCGCCCGCTCATCTGCCTGCTCGAAGCGCAGGGTAAGCGGATCGTCCTCCCCGTCGTGGCGGCATTTGACGGAGCACCGACACTCCGGCACGTAGTCTTCGCCGGGGAAGAGCAGACGCGGCCCAACCGCTGGGGCCTTCTCGAACCGCACGCAACGCCGGAGGTCGATCCGGCCGTGCTGGACGTCGTCGTCGTGCCGGCGTTCGGGGCGGGGCGCAATGGGCACCGGATCGGGCACGGACGCGGGTTTTACGACGCCTTCCTCGCCGCCATCGACGCCCCGACGATCGGCGCGGTGTATGCGAACTGCCTCGTCGAGACCGTTCCTGCTGAGCCGCACGACGTTCCCCTCGACGTGATCGTGACCGAGCGCGAGGTCTGGCGGGTACGGCCATTCGCTGACGGAGTGATTTGCTGATTGGATGATTGGGGAAGAGCGGAAACAGCTCGCGGGATTATCGCTTGTAGCCCAATCCCCTCTCCCCTAATCCCCTTATGCGACGCAACAACGCCGAAAGCGTGTCGTACATTCTCCCGGACCTGAATCCTGCATCCCATGAGCACCCGCACCCGGAGACAGCACCCTTCCGAGAACGAGCCGTTAGAAGCTGAAAGCGCGTTCGCCTACGAGACGGCCTACGGTCTCAACGACGACATCACCGACGACGACATCGCGGACTTCCTCCACGCCAAGGAGGCGGAGGAGGCGAAGCCTGGCTTCTGGAATCTCCCGACGATCGCGGGCCTCTCCACGATCGGCGTCGGCTCTGCGTACCTCCTGCAAGAGCTCGGGCTCTTCTCTTCGGGGTTCGACCTCTCGACACTCGTCGGCCCCTGGCTGATCGGCGTCCTCATCATCCTGCTCGGGTTCGGCGTCCTCTCGTGGAGTCCGGACCGGAAGAAGCGCAAGCAGCGCCAGCGGGAGCAGGCCGCCCGCCGACGGGCGCACAACAAGGGCGCTGACTCGGCCTCTACCAGCCGCGGCGCACAGCGGCGAGAGCGCCGGGCCGAACGCCGGGCCGAGCGCAGCGCACGCTTCGCCGAGCGGAAGCGGAGGTTCACGAAGTCCCGCACGAATCGCAAGATCTTCGGCGTCTGCGGCGGCATCGGCCAAGCCTTCGGCATCGACCCGACGCTCGTGCGGATCGCGTTCGTGATCGCACTCATCGCCGCAGGCGGCACGGCCATGCCGATCTACCTCCTGCTCGCGTGGCTCATGCCGAACGCCGAGTCCACGGCCTCCGACATCTCCGACAACGACGACCGCCTCATCATCATCCGCTGACGGTCCTCACCCTGGATGTAGAAAGGCCGGCTCCCGCGATAGGAGCCGGCCTTTTTTCTGTTTGCTGGAGCGCGGCGGCTACGCCTCGACGTGCTCGCCGCTCCACGCTTCCTGCGTGTTCTTGACCGCCTGCGCGCCGACGGTGCCGTCGAACACCTTGTTCTCGTCGGCCAGCTCTTTGGCGACGACGTGGCAGACGACCTTCGAGAGGTCGACGAGGATAGGCGTGAGGTCCTTGAGGTTGCGCACCGCCATGTCCGCAACCGTCTGGTTCTTCAGCCCGAGCGCCGTCGTGTGGAGCATGTGGTACGACACGGCGGCAAGACTGGTGGCCGTGTAGTCGTCGCGGATCATGCGGGAGACTTGGTCGTCCCGGACCTTGTCGTATAGACCGGCCACGAAACCCAGCGTATCGCCGAGCGCTTCCTTGAGCGCGCCCTTGATGCTCTTGCCTTCGCGAGCTTCGACGGCCGCCTGCAGCGCGTCCGTGTGGCTCTTTAACGTATTACGGAGGGTCTGGACGGCACGGGAGGCTTCGGGATAGGCCTTAATCTCGTCGCCCTTCAACTGGCGCTCGACTGCTTCGAGGATGTGGCTCTCCACCGCGTGCATGTCGGTGAGATAGGTATGGAGGACTTCTTGGGGGTCTTTCATAGTGTCAGAGGAGGTAGCTGGAAGTGGAAAGCGCCGGCGACGCATCCGCAAACGGTGTCGGATAGCAGCCGTGAAGTGAAGAAAGGGGGCTGCGCATCGCTCGGCAATGGGAACGCGTTGCACGATCCCTACCCGCCATCCGTTCCACTGCTCCTACTCTAACCTCGACTTACAACTTATACGGGCCGCTTTCGGGCAGCGTCCCGGCCACGGCAATGTGCAGCGCGTCCGCGTCGAGGTGACGGCGTATGGCCTCATTCACGGCGTCGCGCGTGAGGCCCTCGATCAGCCCGGGATAGCGGTCGAGGTAGCCGACGTCGAAGCCGCGCTCGGCGTTGATCAGCAACGAGGTGGCGAGGCCGCCCGTCGTAGCGAGACCGACCTTGAAGGTGCCGGTGATCGTCGTCTGCTTCTCGTCCAGTTCCTCCTCCGTCACGCCCTCCGCCACGAATGCCCGCGCCTGCTCCAGCGTCGCCTCGATGCCACGTTCGAGGGCATCGCCGCTGAGCGTGACGGCGATCTGCCAGTAGCCGTCGTACTCGACCTGCACCCCGTTGAGCGACGAGCCGATGCCGTACGTCAGCCCCTGCTCGTCGCGGACGGTGCTCATCAGCCGGGCCGAGAAGTTGCCGCCGAGGATGAAGTTGCCGACGTAGAGGGGGAGGTAGTCCGTGTCCTCGCGGCGGACGGCGAGGGCGTGGCCCATCCGCACATCGAGGTTCTGCCGGTCGGAGATCGGCACGTCCACGCGGCCGGGTACTTCGGGAGCGGCGGACGCCGCGAAGGGGGTCGCGGCCGTGGACGGTGCCCAATCGCCGAGCGTGTCGGTGACGGCCGCGGCGACGGGGTCGGGGTCGAGGTCGCCCGCGAAGGCGAGCAGGAGGCCGCGCGCTCCGAAGTGGGCCGCGTGGTAGGCCCGCACGTCCTCGACCGTGAGCGCGTCGAGCCGGGCCAGCGTGGCCTCGGGTGCCGGCCGGTAGTTGGGGTGGCCTGGGGGATAGAGCCGGCGGGCGAGGGCACCGGCGGCCTGCGTGCCCGTGCTGTCGAGGGAGCGGCGGAGCGCCGCCGCGTGCTGCGCCTTCACTTTGTCGAACTCTTCCGGGTCGAAAAGCGGCTCGCGGAGTTGCTCGGCGAGGAGGCCAAGCACGTCCGGCAGGTCGTCGCGGAGGGCACGGCCGGAGAACCCGCAGCGGAGACCGTTGGCGCTGAAGTGGAGCTGGACGCCGCGGTCCTCCAGCGCCTCGGCCACCGCGAAGCGATCGCGGTGGCGCGTGCCCTTGTCGAGCATCAGCGTCACCAGCTTCTGCTCGAGCTCCTCCCCCGCCCCGAAGTCAGGCCGGGTCTCGAACGACCCGCGGAACGAGACGACGCGGTCCACCGGCGTCGGCAGCATCAGGACGCGGGCCGCGCCGCATTCCACCTCGTGCACGCGCTCGGCAAAGGCTAACGAGGTGTCAACCTGCATCGTGTTCTCCATTGTTCGTGGTCTGTCCGCCACCCTCTGTCCGCTGTCCGCTGTCTTCCGGCAGGATGGGATCGTAGAGGCCGACGGTCATCGTGTCGCGCAGGAACGTGCGCTGCGCGGCGGCCTGCACGTCATCGAGCGTGACGCGTTCGATCCGGTCGATGTAGGTCGTGAAGAGCGTCCAGTCGCCGGCGGCGATGGCCTCGTTGAGCTGGGAGGCGATGGCGTAGGAGCCGTCGCGCCCGAAGGCTTCCTGCGCGACGATCTGGTTCTTCGCCCGCCGCAGCTCCGCCTCCGTCACCCCCTCGTCGGCGACCGAGCGGAGCGTTTCCCACAGCGCGCCCTCGACGGTCGCGTGCGTCACGTCGGGCGCGAGCGCGCCGTAGACGATGAACAGGCCGGGGTCGCGCAGGCGCGGCGCGTAGGCGAACACGCCCGTCGTCAGTCCCCGGTCGGTGAGGCTGCGATAGAGCCGGCCGCTCTTGCCTTCGCCGAGTACGACACCGAGCACGTCGAGCGCGTCCGCGTCGGGGTCGAGGGCGGAGACCGACTTAAACCCGAGCATCACGGCCCCGAGCTGGCCCCCCATCCGCACCGTCACGCGGCGCTCGCCCTGCTGCGGCGGCTCCTCGGTGACGTTGTGCTCGAACGGGTCGGGGGCCGCCGGAATCGCGCCGAAGTGCTGCTCGATGAGGTCGAGCGCGTGGCGGCGGTCGAAGTCGCCGATGACGGAGGCGGTCGCGTTGTCCGGCCAGTAGTAGGTATCGTAGAAGTGGCGGAGGCCGTCGGCGCTCACGCGCTCGACGTCGCTACGCCAGCCTATCGTCGGGTGGCCGTAGGGGTGCGCGAAGAACGCCGTCGAATAGAGCGCGTGGAGCAGCTTCCGCGTCGCCTCGTTCTCGCCCCGGTCCAGCTCGTTGAGGACCACGGTCCGCTCGCTCGCGAGGTCGTCGGCGCTGACGCGGGCGTTCCGCATCCGGTCCGCCTCGATCTCGACGGCGAGGGGGAGGTGCTCCTTCGGCAGCAGCTCGTAGTAGTTGGTCCGGTCGTACCACGTCGTCGCGTTGATCTGCGCGCCGACGCGCTGGAGCACGGGGAAGATGCTCGTGCCGCGGTCCTTGTTGTAGCGCTCGGTCCCCTTGAACATGAGGTGTTCGAGCAGGTGCGTCGCCCCCGTCAGCCCGGCGCGCTCGTTCCGGCTGCCGACGCGGTACGTCACCATGAACGTGGCGACGGGCGCGGCGGCTTCGGGCAGGAGGAGGACTTGCAGCCCGTTCACTTTCAGCCGGTACTCTTCGATCCCGCCGGACTCTTGTACGAACTCGAAGGCGGCGTGATCGACGGGTGAAGCGGGCGCGGTGACTTGCATGAGGGCGGTTGGGATGAAACGCGTGGCGAGGTGGAGCACGCGTGAAGGTACTACCGGTTCTCGTGCACGGGCGACACAGGGCTGGTGCTCTACCTCTCTATCCTCCTCGGTAGCCCTCGCGGCTTCCCCTCACCAAACCACCCTTCTCCAGCATCGACATGGCCCAGCAGCAGAATCCCAAACATAACCCCGACCCGTCCAGCAACGCCATCAAGGACCCCGAGAATTGGACGACGGGCGACGAGCCGATGACCGGCGCACAGCGCTCGTACCTCCACACCCTCGCCGAAGAAGCGGGCGAGGAGGTAGACGACGACCTCACCAAAGCGCAAGCCTCGGAGCGCATCGACGAGCTGCAAGCGAAGACCGGGCGCGGCAAAGACAACGGTTGATCCCCTCTCGACGTAGCCAAAAAACCGCCGGGGCCATGCGCTCCGTCGGCTTTTCGTTTAGTTCAGCGTTTCTGCCTACCCCCAGCTACCCCGCTCGTAGAACGGAGGCGGCTCGATGTCCAAGGCCCGCAAGTAGACATATCCCTGCGCGCGGTGGTGGATCTCGTTGTCAATAACGTAGAGCACGAGTTCGTGGACCGGCCCTTCCCACTGGCCGAAGGCCTTCATGGTCTCCTGAAAGCGTCGCGTCGGAATCTGCGGCCACAGGGCGTCGAGTTGCTCCGTGCTCTCGTCCCAGAGCTGGAGGATTTCTTCTTTGGGCCGTTCGCCCCGGTCCCCCATCGATTTCCACTCGTCGGTGACCACACCTTTCACGAGTGGCACGGCCATGCCGAGCATCTCCATCGCCATCGCGCCGAAGGGCCGCATCCCTCCGATGGAGAAGCTAAAGAGTTGATCGTCGGGGAAGGCGTCGATCACGCGCCGGGTCAGCCGACGATGCCCTTGCCAGTGCTGCAAGAGTTCGTCCGGCGTGAGCACGAGTGCGCTAGCGGTTGAAGTGTCCATGAGTCGTAAGGGATGGTGGGTGAAGGGGTTCACAAAGAAGATATCTCCGGGCCGTGACACCCCTCCTTCACTGTCGATTGATACCGGTCGTGCGCGTCGAGCCAGTTGGTGCCGAAGCCGATCTCAATCCTGATGTGAGCTTGCCGCCATATCTTGAAACAACCGAACCTAATTCCTATGGACCTCACCGAGCGCATCGAAAATGCCCGCCAGCTCCTGCGCGATGGTCGCCTCGCCAATGAGGCCTCCGTCAGTAGTGGCGTAGTTCTGCCTCTGCTCGATGCCTTGGGGTGGCCGGTCTTCGATCCGAGCGTGGTAGCACCCGAGTACAAGGTCGAAGGGCGCCGCGTTGACTTCGCCTTGCTTTGCCACGGACGTCCGACCGTTTTTGTCGAGGTCAAGCAACCCGGCCTCAGCAACGGCGCGGATCGGCAGCTTTTCGAGTATGCCTTTCATACAGGCGTGCCCATTGCCATCCTCACGGACGGCTCCACGTGGCACTTCTATCTCCCCGCAGAGCAGGGTAGCTACCAAGAGCGCCGCGTCTACCTCCTCGATCTCATCGAACGGGACTCGGCAGAAAGCGCCGAGCGACTCAAACGCTATTTGGAATTCGAAGCCGTCGCTTCCGGCGAGGCTATCGAGCGAGCCCGGCACGACTACCAACGCGCCCGCCAACGCCGAGAAGCCAGAGAGTCTCTGCCCAGGGCATGGGCTCAACTGCTGAGCCAGCCGGACTCGCAGCTTGTAACGCTCCTGACGGCAGAAGTGGAAAGTTTGAGCGGGTATAAACCGGATGCAGCCGATGTGTTCAGTTATCTCCGAGGGCTCGACGCCACGTTGTCGATCCCTGCTCCTCCAAAAGCTCGGCGTGAGTCACCACGGCCTCCCGACCCCGCATCGACATCGTCAGATGTGCTTCCTCAACGCGGCGTGTTGTTTGAGGGACAGTTCTATCCGGGCCGCACAGGACGAGAAGTCCTCACCCGTGTATTCGGACTCCTCGCCGAGCGAGATCCAGCATTTCTGGAACGGTTTGCTGCGCTTCCCAAGCACGGACGCAAGCGCCGGTACCTCGCCCGCGCCCCCGAGGAGCTCTACCCCGGTCGGCCTGATCTCGTCGAAAGCAATGCACTCGAAGTGAAACCGGGTTGGTGGCTGGGAACGAACCTCAGCCGGAACAGCATGAGGACGATTGCCAAGATGGCGTGCAAGGTGGCTGGTATCAGCCTAGGCGACAAGCTTCAAGTGAGGTTTGAATAGAGCTTCTCGCCAAAAAGGCTGTCATTGCGAGGAGTGAGGCGACGAAGCAATCTCACCGCACCAGCAGGCCGATGGAGATTGCTTCGCTGCGCTCGCAATGACTAAAGAGATTTTTGAGATAGCCTCTCGTCAGACTCAGTGCGCGTCGAGCCAGTTGTCGCCGAAGCCGATATCAACGACGATGGGCACGTCGAGGGGGAGCGCGTTTGCCATCTCCTCGCGGACGAGGGCGGCCATCGCGTCGCGCTCGGCGTCGGCGACCTCGAAGACGAGTTCGTCGTGGACTTGCAGAATCATCTTCGACTTCAACCCTTCGGCGGCGATGCGGTCGTGGATGCGGACCATCGCGATCTTGATCATGTCCGCCTGCGTGCCCTGGATCGGCATGTTGACGGCGACGCGCTCGGCGAAGGCGCGCTCGTTGAAGTTGCGGGCGTGGATGTTCGGGATGTACCGGCGGCGGCCCGTCAGCGTCTCGGCGTAGCCCCGCTCGCGCGCCCGCTCGATCAGTTCGTCGAGAAAGCGGATCACGTCGGGGTAGCTGGCGCGGTACTGCTGGATGAGCTGCTCGGCATCCTTCGTCCCGACGCGCATCCGCTGGGCGAGGCCGAACGCCGAGATGCCGTACGGAATGCCGTAGTTGACCTGCTTCACTTGGTTTCGCATCGTCCGCGTCACCTTGTCGAGCGGCCGGTCGAACACGCGCGCGGCCGTCGCAGTGTGGATGTCGAGCCCCTGCGCGAACGCTTCGCGGAGGCCGGGGTCGCCGCTGAGGTCGGCGAGGATGCGGAGCTCGATCTGCGCGTAGTCCGCCGCCATCAGCACATGGCCGGCTTCGGCGACGAACGCGCGGCGGATCTCGCGCCCGACTTCGGTGCGGATCGGGATGTTTTGCAGGTTCGGGTTGCTCGACGAGAGCCGCCCCGTCGAGGTAATGGTCTGGTTGAAGTCGGTGTGGACGCGGCCGGTCTCGGGGTGGATCAGTTCGCCGAGCTTGTCGACGTACGTGCTCCGGAGCTTCGAGAGCTTGCGCCAGTCGAGCACGAATCCGGGCAGCGGGTGCTCGGTCGATAGCTCGTGGAGGACGTTCTCGGCCGTGCTCGGCGCGCCGGACTTCGTCTTTGTACCGACGGGCAACCCGAGCTTTTCGAAGAGGATCACGCCGAGCTGTTGCGTCGAGGCGATGTTGAAGGCCTCCCCCGCGATCTTGTGGATCTCCTTTTCGAGCCGCTCGATCTCGACCGTCAGCTCCTCGGAGATCTTGCCGAGCACGTCGGTGTCGATCTTCACACCGGCCATCTCCATGTCGGCGAGGACGGGGATGAGCGGGAACTCGATCTCCTCGGCGATCTGCAGCAGGCCGTCCTCTTCCAGCTTCTCGCGGAGCGGGGCCATGAGCCGGAGCGCGATGTCGGCGTCCTCGCAGGCGTACGGCCCGGCGTCCTCCACCGGCACGTCGCGCATCGTGATCTGGTTGCGGCCCGTCCCGATGAGGTCGGTGATGTGCTTCGGACGGTACGAGAGCGTGGCGCTGGAGACGGCGTCGAGGTTGTGCGGCTCCTCGGGCGCGATGAGGTAGTGGGCCACCATCGTGTCGAAGATTGGCCCTTGGACGCGGACGCCGTGGCGGGCGAGAATCACGAGGTCGTACTTCAGGTTGTGCCCAACCTTGAGGCTCCCGTCGTCTTCCACCGCGGGACGGAGCGCGTCGAGCACGGCCCGCTCACTCGTCCCGTCGGGCATCGGGCTCGGGACGTAGCGCGCCTGCTTCGGCTCCCACGCGAACGACGCGCCGACGAGCGACGCCATCATCTGATCGACCGAGGTCGTCTCGGTGTCGAGCGAGAGCACGTCGTGCCCGGCGATCTCGTCGGCGACACGGCCGAGGTCTTTGCTGTTGAGGGCCGTGTCGTAATCGACGATGTCCTCGTCGAGGCGTTTGACGGGTTCGTACGGGCCGAAGTCGAACGAGAGCGCGGGGTCGTCGGCGAAGAGATCGAGCTTGCGGCTGCGCCCCTCGCCGGAGACGTAGTCGCGGATGCGGGTGCGGAGGCGGGTGCCGAACTCCAGCTCGTCGAAGACGGCGTCGAGCGCGGCGAGGTCGGGGTCGGTGCGGCGGAGCGTGTGCCAGTCGATGTCGAGCGGCACGTCGGTGTCAATCGTGACGAGCTTCTTGCTGAGGAGGGCGGCGTCGCGGTGCTCGGTGAGCCCTTCGCGGGCGCGCTTGCCCGAGACCTCGTCGGCGTGCGCGAGCAGTTCCTCCACGCTCCCATACTCCTTGAGCAGCTTGATCGCCGTCTTCTCGCCGATGCCGGGGACGCCGGGCACGTTGTCCGACGAGTCGCCCATGAGCGCGAGCATGTCGATGAACTGGATCGGTTCCAGCCCGTCGTACTTCTCGCGGAAGGTGTCGGCCGTCTCCATGTCGAACGCCTCGCCTTTGTAGGCGGGCCGGAGCATCGAGACGTGCGGGGCGAAGAGCTGCCGGAAGTCTTTGTCGGCGGACACGATCACGACGTCCACGCCCTCGTCCTTCGCCCGGTGCGCGAGCGTGCCGATCACGTCGTCGGCCTCGACGCCGCTGACTTCGAGCACGGGGATGTCGAACGCCTCGACGATCCGCTTGATGAACGGGAGCGAGTAGCGGATGCCGTCGGGCATCGGCGGGCGGTGGGCCTTGTACTCCTCGTAGAGCTTGTCGCGGAAGTTCGGCTTCCCGTCCATCGGGTCGAAGACGACGGCGATGTGCTCGGGCGTCTCGTCTTCGAGCAGCTTGACGAGGCTGGAGGTGAACCCGTACGCCGCGGACGTGACGTGGCCCGCACTGTCGGTGAGGGGCCGGTTGATGAAGGCGAAGTGGGCGCGGTACGCGAGGGCGAGGGCGTCGGCGAGGTAGAGGCGTTCGGTGCCGGAGTCGGACATGGTCGAGCGATGGCGTGGCGTGCGGGAACGTGGGCCAGAAAGCTACGGCCGGGCGGTGACAGCGCGGTGGCGCCTCCCCAAATAGCGCGGTGCCCCGGTCAGCGAACCGACCGGGGCACCACGAACGGGCTTTGTCTGCGCAGAACGCGCTACTTGACGAGGAGGATGCGCTGCGTCTCTTGGTAGCTACCTGCCGCCATCCGCACGATGTAGACCCCGGCGGAGAGCGAGCGACCTGCGGCGTCCGTGCCGTCCCACGTCACCTTGTACGAGCCCGCCGCCATGTCTTCATCCACGAGGTCGATAACGGCGTGGCCTACGGCGTCATAGACCGTCATACGAACGGTGCTGGCCTCCGCAACGCGGAACGGCACCTGCACCGAGCCGGACTCGGCTCGGAACGGGTTTGGGTAGGCCGCTTCCAGCGCGAACGCCTCCGGCACGGCCGCGTCGAGCTGGTCCACGATCGGGTCACAGAATCGGGAGAGGCCGGCCCCGTTCGTGACCTCGACGAGGACCGCCCCGCCCTGGCCGTAGCTGATCCGCTCGGCGCGGATGCTCACCTCGCTCGTGGGCTCGAACGGGAAGTAGAACGTGCCCTGCTCGAACGGGCCGACGCCGTCCACATAGCCTTCGAGGTTGCGCAGCGTGGTGAACTTCACCGACTCGATCCCGCTCTCCATGTCGCGCACGCTCGTAAGGACCGCAGAGAGGTTACCCCCCGGCCCGTTGCGTTCGACGCGGATCTGACCACATTCCGGCGCGGTGTCGTCAGAGGCGATGGGTACGGCATTGGAGAGAAAGAGGAGTTGGCCGCCCTCCACCAAGTTCTCGGAAGCGATCACGCCGTCGCGGAGGCTGTGCGCCTGCACGTCCAGGATGAAGAGCGTCTCACCCGGCTGCGTTTCGAAGAGCGCCGTCACGTCGAGGATGCCGGAGGTTTCCCAGTTGCCGATATCGCCGGGCACCGGATCGGTCTGACCGCTGGGCACCGCGCTCCGGTCCACCTGCGCGATCCGCGTCAGCACGCCCGGAACGGGATCGAGCCGCCAGACCGAGGCTTCTTCGCCGGAGGTCTGCCCGAAGCCGTCCACCGAACGGTCTTCCTGGATATAGATGAACCCGTCGTCAGACCAGTCGAGGTTGTCCGGGCTCCGGAGGCCGAAGTCCGGGCCGGCGAACTGACCGTTCCCGGCATCGTCCCCGTCGTAGAGGATCTTGAGGTCGGCAGTGATGGTCGCGCCGAAATCGAGGTCGATGCGGTAGGTCGTGCCCCAGGCATCGGATGGGAAGAGGCTGGCGATGCCCGTCGAGGCAAGCACGGCGATGGTCTCGTCCGCGGGATCGGTGCCGATATCCTCGGGACGGGAGAACTGGAATGCGCCGGCCGCTAGCGCGAGGGCACCCTGATACTCCTGGGTGGCGAAGCCCAAGGCGTCGTAGTCCCCGTTCCCTGCTAGATCGGGCCGGTAGTAGTCGATCTCGACGAAGGTGCCCGTGCGTTCGCTGCCGGTCCCGTTCCACTCCTCCGGCGTGCTGTCGCCGTTGTCGGCCACCCAGACGTAGAGGCTGCCGCCGGCGAGCCCGTTGCGGTCGAGGAAGCTCCCGTCGCCGACGGCGTTCTTCTGCCCGACGTACAGCGTGAGCGGAGCACCACCGCGGTCATCGCCGACGAGTACGGCGATCGTGTTGGCGTCGCCGGTATCGAGAAGCGTGACGTTCTCCCACGCCGCACGGCCGAGCCACGGCATGGCATAGAGCGTGGCCGAGGCGGGATCGAGCGCGTATTCGGTGCCGCCACCCGTCTCCTCTCCGGTGAAGTAGATGTCATCGACCAGACTGTACTCGCCGGCGCGGAAGAGTGCGGAGGAGCAGAACCGCTGGAACCCGCCGCCGAATTCGAGATCCGAGGCCTCGTCGACGACGTCCCCGGCGCGGTTGATGATCGTGCCGTAGGCAGGCCCCGATGCGAGAAGCTCCCGCGTAATCGGGTCCACATCGAAGTAGCTGATGCGGGCACCGGTGAGTTCCGTGCCGTTGGCGAGCAGGTACGGATACCCCGCGGACGACCCGAGTTCGTGGTTCACGAAGAAACGGACGACGCCGTTGAGCGGAAGTGCACCGATACCGTCGAAGATGCCGGGCGGGGTGTATCCGCTGATCGTCTCGCCGACGGTGAAGATGGGCTGCGTGGACCAGCTATCACCGGCGGTGGTTAGCCCTTGGAGCAGCGAGGCCTCCGGCGTAGTGAATTGCGCGGGGGCGGTCGCCGCCGTAACGACGAGGAGGGTGAGGGCCGCGCCGAGAGAACGTAGATATTTAAACATGATGGCTACGGGTTAGGTAGGGCACTGTGAAGAGGTAGGACCTAGAGAGGTGTGGGAGGGCACTGCGTAGTGTGCGGGAGCAAGGAAGGGATTGAAAAAGAACAGACTGTAAAGCCAGTTTTATGTCTTCGTTACCAGCCTTATCACGCCCGAAGGCAGGAGGCGTTACCCTGTGCGCCAAGCGCGCGGCCCGTACCTTAACCGCCGTTCACTCACCCCTGCCAGCCCATGCTTCGCTCGCTGACCGCGTTCGCCTTTTTCCTTCTCCCCCTCCCCGCTCTCGCGCAGTTCGACGTCTCCTCCGTCACCGACCCGATCCGCCCGGACCGCGCGCCGCTCGCCGAGGCCGAGGAAGTGCCGGCCGTGCTCCGGCTCGGGCTGGCCGGGCCGAGCCCCCTCTTCGTCAACCCCGCCCGCGCAGCCCGCGCCCCCGACCGCTTCGTCTACGGCACGATCCGGCAACCCGGCATCGCCGCGCCCGTTTCGTTCACCGGCCTCTTCGGCACGCGGGACCGCCGCTGGCTCGTGACGGCCGAGAACCAAGTTCTCACGCGCGAGGATACAGAGAGCCAGACGGAGGCGCGGACCTTTCACGACCCGCTCGAAAACCTCACCGGCGAGCTGGAGAACGCCCGCACCTTCGAGAGATCGAATACGTTCGCGAGCACCCGCGCCCGCGTCCTCCTCATCGGCCGCACCGATTTCGGCGGGTACGCCTTCGGCCTCTTCGGCGGGTATCGGACCAACAACAACGAGATCACTTTAGAGGATCAGTTCTCCAGCGAACTGATCCACCGCGACTCTTCCGAAACGCTCACGGTAACGCAGAGGCAGGTGCGCAGCGACCGGCAGGTCAGCGACCGCGACGACGTCGGGATCGGAGTAGAGGTGGCGTTCGCAGGGCGGACGTGGGACCTCGCGGGGTCGGTCTCGTACCAGCGCCGGAACGCCGAGGCGTCCCTGTCCAGCGTTTTCGAGAGTGACCGGGATTCCGACCGGGCCATCCCTGGCGAAAGGGAAGTTGCGCGGACCCGCGACATGCGCTCGACCGAACGGGCCATCGACGGGACGCCGTCGGCTATCGACTTCGAAGTCGTCGCCGCACTCCGCGCCGGGGTCAGCCGGGACGATTACCTCTTCGGCTCCGTCTCGGGCACCTTCGGGCAGGGCACCGCCGACTACGGCCTCACGTTTTCCGAAGAACGCTTTTTCGTGCGCGAGATCAACGGCGAGGTCATCTTCGAGGACACGCAAAGCAACGCCATCGACGACGCGGGCGAGGTCGAGTTGAGCACACAGGCGACGCGAGCGTCCCTCGGGTACGTCTACGCTCGCACGCCGGGCCGGAAGCGCCGGGGGTGGACGGGGCGGGATGTAACGGGTATGACGATCCTGGCCGGAATCAACCCGAGAGGCGGGTTCGAGCGGACGGAGGCAGCCGTCGCGGAATCTGAGGACGGCCTGCTCACCTCACGGCGCGAATCGGAAGAGACTACGCTCGCGCTCGAACTGCCGCTCTACGTGCGGTTCGGCGTGACCGAGCGACTCGACGCCTTCGGCGGGGGGACGTACGCGTACGGCTACACCCACTTGGAAACCGTGACGCAGCCCCTCCTGCGCGAGGACTCGATCCCCGAGGGGCAGAGGGTGGAGATCACCCGCGAGCGTACGACCGATACGTTCGCTTCGGAGAGCCGGCTCTACGCCGGGGCTATCTTCACCTTCCGCTCCGGCTTCACGGCGCAGGCATCGTTCCGAGGCAACCTCGCCGACACCGCCGTCCACTCCGACGCTCGATCATACGGGTTAGTGTGAGAGACGATTGGTTGTAATCTTGGGGCGACTCCTTCCTCTACTCGCTATGGCCGCCTTCTCCCTCGACTTCCGACAACGCATCCTCGATGCCGCCTTACGAGACAACGCCACCGAGCAGGCTGTCGCCGACCGCGACC